>NZ_JAESJQ010000001.1:58821-397782 GCF_017891615.1 Staphylococcus sp. GDY8P198P | reverse complement strand
TTTAGGATACTATGTTTAATGATAGATACTTTTGTCCATTTGGATGATTATACATATATTTTGCATGATATATACTTCCAATTTTTATACTTTTTCCGCTTCGTTTACTATTAAAATTCAAATCATTCCACAAATTAGTGTTCGAACGAATGACTTCTACTTTTTTATAATAATTGTGCGCCTTAGGTTTTCCCATCCAATACAAAATATAATCAATATAAAGTTCATTTAGTCGGGTTGCCCCATTGTAATCTTCCCCACCGAATGTATGTACACCAATTATTTGGTTATTAGCATTCCTAACACTACTACCGCTTTGTCCTGGATTTGTATCCATATCGTAATACAAATTATTGGCCTCTATTTTATTTAAAAATCCTTTCGACTTAAACTGGATACTACTCCCCTTATCCGCTGGAAAGCCTGACGTCTCGATTGACTCATTTAATCTCACCTTAGAAGTTATTGGTAAAATTCCAGTCTTATCTCCCAAATTATTATTTAATTTAATAATAGCTAAATCATATTGAAAATCCCTTTTATTTATCCATTGATTTAAGGTGTGTATTTTCTTAGATTGTGCCTTTCCAATATGAAACTTTTGGCCTTCTACTCCTGCATATACAACAATCTTGCTTGCCCAACCACCTGCGCTTTTTGAATAAATATTGTGCCCTGCTGTAAGTACTGAGTCTCTTCCAACCATTGTTCCTGATCCTGTATAAGTTTTACCATTAGGAAACGTCATATTCAATAACACCACTTGTTTATAAGGAGTACTCTTAAAGTTTGAAACTTTTATACGTTGATCTGTTCCAATTACTCTTTCAATTTTATTATCTAATGTATATTCAATGGGCAGCAAATTGTCTTGATTTAAATCTAAAGTTCCAGAAGATGGCTCTTCTACTGAATCTACATCAGTTACTGCTGTTTCATTGTCTTTTTCTGAAACATTCGCACTCACACTATGACTAAATAATAAAGTAAAAACTAGCATGCTTGTCACTATTTTATTTATACTCCTCAACATTATTCACTCCCTACAAAATAATTTATGATATATCATAAATAAGTAATAAAATAAAATTAATATTTATGGATTCATTACTAATTACCATAATATTGCAAGGAGTCATTTATTAGGGGAATATTTCCGTTTAAGTAAAAATATAGATAGAAAATAGTAATAATATGCAAGTTTTAAATTTAAATATTGGTAATATAGAATCTGTCAAAATGTTCAAATCAAAATAAAAAGAGCTGGAAACTGCACCTTAGCAATCTTTCCAACTCTTTTTATATGATTAAATATTATTCGATATTATTTTAAAATGTCATTTCAGGTGTTTATAATTTTTCATAACATTGATTTTCAAATTTTATTAGTATATTCTAATTGTTTTTTTAAACAAAAGTTCTACTCTTCGTTTTATCAATAGTAGGTATACGTATATTCAAACGTATTATTCACTTGATTTTGCTTTTTGAACTTTCAAAATTGTAAATATAATAACTATTGTTATGGTAATGAAATCAAAAGAATGTGTAAAAGCTTCTCCAAATTCTTTATCTTGCCAGAAGTAACGAATGATGAATAAAAACGTTGAATGAACAAACAATGCAATAAACATGTATATAACTGGTTTATCAAGTAATAGACCAAAAACAAATACAAATAACAGCATTATTATAGTAAGTATCAGCATGACTATGTTTGACATAGACATATTAAAACTCCGATCGTATAGTTTTTTTCTTGCACTGCTAGAAACCTTTACGTTTAATTTGTCTATATGTAAAAATACCAAAAATTATGACAAATGCGAATTGTACTGTTTTAATTAAAGGTGAGCTAAATTCTAATATTTCAATATGCATCATTGTTCCAATAATAGGTGCAATGAAATTAAAAATAAATAATATTAGACATATACCAACCAATACTTGTTGTGATTTAGGCATATTAAGCACTCCAATTTATAAAGTTATAGTTACAAATGTTGATGCTTCCACTGAGGGTGGCCCATTATTTAATGATGTAACAATATCACCATCACTAAAAATACAGCACTAAATTCCATAAAATATTTTCTGATTTATACCAATGTGTTTATGATCAAATTGATACTTTTTTCTTAATGAAAGTACTTATACATTTAGTTGGATTATATTGTTTTATAAAAAATAACCGCACTAATTAAGATACGGTTATATAGATATATGACTGCTTGATAAAATTCCAAAAAATTCTATTTAGCTTTTTGCATCACTTTAATTAACGTTAACAGTAATTTCAATATCAATACTGTGTTTAAGTGCTTTCGAGTACGGGCAATAATTATGCGCTTTTTCAACGAACATCTCCGCTTCTTCTTGGCTGAGATCTTTAAGTGTTACATCTAATTCAGCAGCCAATTTTACACCGCCATCAGATTTATCTGGCAATAAGTAAGCAGTCGCACGGACTTCTGGCTCAATCATACCCTTGTCTGCACCTTTCAAAATATGCATTAGTGCATTGTTAAAACAAGCGCTGTAACCAGCTGCAAATAACTGTTCAGGGTTTGACTCAGTAACGCCGTTGCCACCCATTTCTTTTGGAACAGCTAAGTCTTGATAAAATGTATTATCTTCACTAAAAACTTTTCCATCTCTTCCGCCATTACTTATTACAGTTGTTTCAAATAATGGTTTTGCCATGAAAATCACTCCAATAATTTTTGAAATTCAATAATAATGATTAATTAATCGTTTTACATATCAAATTAAGCTTAATCTAATTGTATTTTATCACTAGTTTTTAGATATTTAAAATCATAAGTGTTAAATTGTCATTTATGTCTACTCATAAAAAAAATAGGACAAGTACATAAGTAAATGTCCTATTTGGCTAAAATACTTTCAATTAATTTAACTCACCCGTAAGACTGCCAGTTTAACCATTCCCTCAAATTCTCAAACCCACAAAACACCCCCTTAAGCCTATGCTCAAGGGGTGTTCATCATTCTATTCTATTATTCCCACTCTATGGTACTTGGGGGCTTAGATGTAATATCATAAACAACACGGTTCACGTGGTCTACTTCATTAACAATTCTGCTTGAAATTTTTTGTAAGACTTCCCAATCAATACGTGCAAAGTCACTTGTCATACCATCAATAGATGTCACTGCGCGAATACCTACAGTGTGGTCATATGTCCGGTAGTCTCCCATGACACCTACGGATTGAATACCAGGTAACACTGTGAAGTACTGCCATATATCACGTTCAAGACCTTCTTCACGAATGACTTGTCTTAAAATCGCATCTGATTCGCGTACGATTTCAAGTTTATCTTCTGTAATTTCACCCAGCACACGAATACCTAAACCTGGACCTGGGAAAGGCTGTCTCCATACTAAGTGTTCTGGAATACCTAATTCGATACCTAATTCACGCACCTCATCTTTGAATAATGTATTAATAGGTTCAATTAATTGGAATTCCATATCTTCAGGTAATCCGCCTACATTATGGTGTGATTTAATCGTTTGTGCTGTTTTTGTACCTGATTCAATAACGTCTGTATACAATGTGCCCTGCGCTAAGAAATCAACACCTTTTAGCTTAGATGCTTCATCATCAAAGACATAAACGAATTCATTACCAATGATTTTACGTTTTTGTTCCGGATCTGACACACCTTGCAGTTTATTCATAAAACGTTCTTGAGCATCGACACGAATGATGTTCATGTTGAAACCTTCACCAAATTGTTCCATGACCATGTCGCCTTCACCTTTACGTAGTAAGCCATGGTCTACGAAGATACATGTTAATTGGTCGCCAATCGCTTTGTGTAATAATACTGCAACAACAGATGAGTCTACACCACCGCTCATTGCACATAGCACCCTGCGATCACCAACTAGTTCGCGAATTTTTTCAACTTCGATATCTATAAAGTTTTCCATTGACCATTCGCCTGTACATTCACACACGCGACGTACAAAGTTACGTAATAAGTCGTTACCAAATTCAGTGTGACGTACTTCAGGATGGAATTGGACACCGTAGATACGGCGTGATTTATCTTCAATTGCTGCATAGTTCGTACTTGGACTGTCTGCAATCACTTCAAAACCTTCTGGGATTTCAATAACTTTATCTGAATGACTCATCCAAACATTTTGTTCTTCAGGTAGTCCGAAGAATAATTCGTCAGTTTTAGCATTAATCACGGCTTTACCGTATTCTCTTTCATTGGCACGTTCAACTTTCCCGCCTAACAATTTAGTTGTTAATTGCATGCCATAACAAATACCTAGAATAGGAATACCTAAATTGTAAATTTCTGGGTCAATCGTAAAAGAGTTCTCTTCATATACTGAATTTGGTCCTCCTGAAAGGATAATCCCTTTTGGATTCATGCGTTTAATTTCTTCAATGCTGATTTCATGGTCGTGCAGTTCACTATACACACCCATTTCACGTATACGACGTGTAATTAATTGGTTATATTGGCTACCAAAATCTAAAACAAGTATGAGCTCTTGCTCTTTCGCCATTTCCATAACTTTAAATCTCCTTTAACTTAGAATGAATAATTTGGTGATTCTTTTGTAATTTGCACATCATGTGGGTGACTTTCTGCTAAACCAGCAGGTCCCATACGTGTAAATTGTGCTTCTTCTCTTAATGCTTCTAAGTTTCTTGAACCAGTGTAGCCCATGCCTGATCTCACACCGCCCATAAGTTGGTAAATCGTATCTTGTAATGGACCTTTGTAAGCAATACGACCTTCAATACCTTCAGGGACGAATTTTTTAGGAGCTTTATCTTCTTGGAAATAACGGTCGTTAGAACCACTTTCCATTGCACCTAATGAGCCCATACCTCTATATACTTTATATTGTCTACCTTGGAATACTTCTGTAGCACCAGGACTTTCTTCAGTACCTGCAAGTAAGCTACCTAACATCACAGCATGTCCACCTGCAGCTAACGCTTTGATAATGTCTCCTGAGAATTTAATACCACCATCAGCTATAATAGACTTTCCTTGCTTACGTGCTTCTGTTGCACAGTCATATACAGCTGTAATTTGTGGTACACCTACACCAGCAACAACACGAGTCGTACAAATTGAGCCAGGTCCGATACCTACTTTGACAACATCTGCACCTGCTTCATATAAAGCTTTAGTTCCTGCAGCAGTTGCCACGTTTCCGGCAACTAATGTTACTTGTGGGAATTTTTCTTTAATGTGTTTAACTTGTTCTAAAACGCCTTTAGAATGTCCATGAGCTGTATCAATAACTAAGGCATCTACACCCGCTTCAACTAATTTTTCAGCGCGAATATCCGTATCTTTTGCGATACCAATTGCTGCACCTACTAGCAATCTGCCAAGTTTGTCTTTAGCAGAATTGGGGAATTCAAGTACTTTTTCAATGTCTTTGATTGTGATTAAACCTTCTAATTTACCATCTTTAACTAACGGTAATTTTTCTATTTTATGTTGCTGTAATAGTTCTTCAGCTTCATCTAAAGTAGTGCCTACAGGTGCTGTAATTAAGTTTTCTTTAGTCATAACATCTGAAATCTTAATAGAGAAATCTTCAATAAAACGTAAATCACGGTTTGTTAAAATACCGACTAATGTTCTCTCTTCTTCATTATTTACAATAGGTACACCTGAAATACGATATTTACCCATCAACGCTTCTGCTTCATACACACTTTCTTCTGGTGTTAAGAAGAATGGGTTTGAAATTACACCGTTTTCTGAGCGTTTAACTTTTTGAACTTCATCTGCTTGATCTTCAATATTCATATTTTTATGAATAACACCTAGACCACCTTGTCTAGCCATTGAGATCGCCATTTTGGATTCAGTTACAGTATCCATACCTGCTGAAATAACAGGGATATTTAATTTAATACCTTCTGATAATTGAACACTTAAGTCTACTTCTTTCGGCAATACATCTGATTCTGCTGGTAACAATAACACATCATCAAAAGTTAAAGATTCTTTTTCAAACTTATTTTCCCACATATGAATACAGCCTCCTAATATTTGTTTTATAGCTCCATTATTCCATAGTTTCTATGTTTTGTTGATTCTTAATGCCGTTAAAAAAGAAATTCAAAACAATTGCTGAAATAGCACCAAGTACAATACCATTTTGAGTTAGCCATGCGAATTGGTCTCCTAAAGCTTGAAATGCTTGAGGTACTGCACTTATACCCGTTCCTAGTCCAACTGATACCGCGATTACCAACAAATTATTTTGATTTTTGAAATTAATATTACCTAATATACTAACACCATATGCCATAACCATGCCAAACATTGCTATCATTGCACCACCTAATACTGGTAGAGGAATCATATTTGCTAAGGCACCCAATTTAGGGATACATCCACAAATAATAAGCAAGATAACCATGCCATAGATAACTTTGTTCTTTTTAGCACCAGATAAAGATACTAATCCCACATTTTGAGAATAAGCGGTATACGGGAACGCATTAAAAATGGATCCTAAGATAATCGCGATACCTTCAGCAGTATAACCTTTACGAAAATCTTTTCTCTCCAATTTCTTACCTGTAATTTCACTTAATGCATGGTAAACACCTGTTGATTCTATCAGACTGACTAATGCAACAATAAAGAATACTAAAGTTGCACCAAAATCAAAGCTGAATGTTGAAAATCTGAATGGTTGTGGTAATGAAAACCAATGTGCTTCACCAACTTGTTTCACATCAACAATGCCAAATATTGACGCTAATACAGTACCTACAATTAAGCCAATCAATATGGCAATTGATTTTAAGAAACCTGTTGTAAAACGTTGCACAATTAATATGACTATTAATGTAATTACACCAAGTAAAATGTTTTTGGCATCACCAAAATTTTTAGCACCTTCTCCACCTGCTAAATAATTCATCGCTACTGGCATCAAATTGATACCTATAATTGTAACGACACTGCCTGTCACAACTGGTGGAAAGAATTTAACTAAATATGAAAAAAATGGAGCAATGATGACAACTAATATACCTGATAAGAAAAGGGAACCGTATAAATCACCGATACCTTTAGTTTGCCCGATTAAAATCATCGGTGCAACGGCTGTAAATGTACAGCCTAAGACAATGGGCAACCCAGTGCCTGTACCTTTCCAAACTTGTAAAAATGTGGCTACACCACACATGAAAATATCAACAGTGACTAAGAAGGCAATTTGTTCTGGAGTAAAATCTAGGCTTGTCCCTACAATAATTGGTACGAGTATAGCGCCTGCATACATCGCCAATAGATGTTGTAAACTTAAGATGAATGTCTTCATGATTGTTCCTCTAAAAATGTCACTTTGTTACCACTTAGAGAAGCAACTTTACATAAAGACGATACTTTCAATCCTGCTGTTTCTAAACGTTCTCTGCCTGGTTGGAAACTCTTTTCAACTACAATACCTATGCCAACAGTTTCGGCATTGGCTTGTTGAACAATTTCATTTAAACCTAATGATGCATCACCATTTGCTAAGAAATCATCGACGATTAATACGCGATCATTTTCGTCTAAAAATTCATCTGAAACCACTACAGTACTCGTCGTATTTTTAGTGAATGAATGGATATCAGCTTGATAAGTATTTTTCGTTAACGTGCTAGGCTTTGCTTTTTTAGCAAATAAACACGGCACATCAAAGTGCATTGCTGCCATGATTGCTGGTGCAATACCAGATGCCTCAATCGTTAATACTTTAGTAATCCCTTCATCTTTAAATTGATTATAAAACGTTAGTCCTACGTCGTGCATCAGCTTTGCGTCTATTTGATGATTTAAAAACCCATCTACTTTCAAAATTTTCTCATCAATGACGACACCGTCTGCCTCAACTTTCCGTTTTAACAAATCCACTCAAAAAACCTCCTCATTTTTTATACAAAAAAAATCCTAAACTAACTTAGTTTCAGGATCTATGAGTGAACGTGCAATACTATAAAGAACTGATGTTTAACTTACAACATGTACGTTGCAAATTAAGTCTTCAACATTCATTTCCCTAATTATGTAAAAATTGAAAACACTACAATTGTTTTAGAAGATTATATGTATAACTTCATTTCCCTAATAAAGCTTTAAAACGATTGGAGTTGAATGTTTTTTGTATTGTATTGGTTACCCATAGTCATGTCGTTAATGGCAACATGGTAGAAACTTCTAGAGCCATATCCTCTAGATTATATGAGTTAGATAAATTATTAACTGATGATAGCAAATTTCAGCATGATTTTCAATACGAACATTATAAGTAAGCGCTTTAAATAAAGAGATTTAATAATAACCAACGCTTCTAGTAACCGTTTTCTTTACTTTAAAATCAAGATTGTCAGATACGTCACTTCATTATATAATAAAAATATATTCGTTTTACCTAGTGGTTAATAGGGAAAGTATTAGATAAACAATAGAAAAGTGGACGGAGGGACAAGACAATGGCTGATTTTACAATTGTACAAAGCAAAGATGAAATACTACCAACTATCCAACAAAAATTGTCAGAAGGATATGTTGAATCTGAAATTTCAGTATTAAGTAAGACAAAACTTCATTTTGATGAGTTACATGATTCTGAAGTAAACCTAACAGCAACGAGTGGTTCATTCAGTGACAAAATGGCAAAAATTTTAACTGGAGAAGACGGTGAAGAAACTGTTTTAGCTTATTACGATATTAATGATTATGACAAAGAACGTTATAAAAAAGAACTTCTTGATAATAACTTTCTAGTTGTTGCAACTAGAGATAACTCTTCTCATGAAGAAGTTCAAGAAGCAAACGCTGCATATGCACGTAATACTGTTGAAGATAAGCATTACGCAGAAGAAACAAACGGACCAAAATCCTAATCTTCGCTTAATCAAATTGTGATTTAATGTAATTATTTAAAAATGGTCACAACATACTTTCAAATTATTGCTTAACATATAGAGAACCTTTATCAGGAGCGAACACAGAAAATCACTATGTATTTTGTGGTTTCTGTCTCGCTCCTATTTTATTTCTATTACAAATGATACATACAATATTTTCACTGATTTCCATTAATTTACTATGTTATAATAAACGCATTATTATTGGGGGTGCATCTATTCATGGATTTTAAGACTATCAAATCAATTGATGATCCATTATTTAAAGCAGCAATAAAACTATACGATGGACAATTTGACATTGATTTATCTGAAGATGAACAAATATTTAAACAATCTTTAAAAAATGAACATACCAAAGATGACTATATCTTTTTAGTAGGCTTACAGTCAGATAAAGTTGTTAGTTTAGCAACTGCACATTATGAAGCGACGACAAATTCTGCATTTTTAATCTATCTGATTGCAAATGATCAACCGGATCACGATGAATTAATTACAAATACTTTGGCACGTATTGAAAAGGAAATTAATTATTTATCCAATCAATTACATGAACACGATGTAAACTTTATTATGCTAGAGGTACCGAAAGAACCAGAACTTGTTTCAGAAGATGAGCAACAAGTGCTCAGTAATAGACGTGAATTTTTATTTAGTCATGGCTTTGAAAAGCAATATGATTTAGATTATCTAGCCCCAAATTTAAATGGATATTCAGAGGGATCACCGAAAGATTTATTTATCAAATCTAATATAGAACTGACAAAAGACATATATGGACCATGTATTAAATCAAACTATATATTAAAGTATGTATTTGCAAATAGAATTTCTAGAAGTATTATTTACCCATTGTTAGAAGAAATGGATTTACGTAAATCATAGTGTACACCACTTGAAATCACTGTTAAAACAGTTTAGACTAACATAGAGGTAAGACTGACGTTTCACTAACCGAAGACAAACGTCCGTATACATAAAATCATTTATGAAAGGACTCATTTCTATGTTAACTAAAGAATTTGCACAACGTGTTGAGCTAAGTGAAAAGCAAGTCCGTAAAATCGTTCAACATTTAGAAGAACGCGGTTATCAACTTAGTAAAACTGAATATCGTGGCCGCGAAGCTACAGATTTCCAAGAAGAGGATATTGAACTCTTCCAAGATATTGCTGAAAAAGTTAAACAGACAAATAGCTATGATTTAGCTTTTGAAGAACTCGAAAAGGAAAAAGATTTTCTACAGGTGTTAGTCAAAGAAGATGACAACAATCTACCTTCAGACCAAAATGTATCTCTACTCGTAGAGGACTTACGTACTGAAATTCAAAATATGCGTGACGAGCGCCAAATGCTAGGACAAATGATTAATCAAGTACACCAACAACAGCAAGAATTGCATAAAATGCAAAATCAGATTACTTCTAAATTAGAAGAAAATACAGAATCACTTAAAGCCATTCAATCATCTACAGACGAAATTAAATCTACACAAAGTGTCATTCAAGATTCTCAAAAAGAACAAACTGAACTTGTGAAATCTAATGTCGAATCTGAGCATGTGTATACAAATCAAAGTTCAACAGATAACGACACAAATGCGTTCACTGAAAATACAACTGAACAAGCTAATACTAAAGTAACACCTGAAAAAATGGCTGACACAACAGACCCTCATACAAATGAAGTTTCTGAAAATGTATCAGCAGAAACTGTTGATGAAGAAATCACACAAATTAGTGAACAACCTGCGGCACAATCAGCAAATTCGGAAGCTGAAAAACAAAATTCCAAAGCAAACTCAGCTGATAAATCAGATGATCCTGTTGAATCAGATACTCACAAAGAAACTTCTGAAGTTGAGCAACAAACAGATAATAATAAAGAGGTCGCATCAGCGTCATCTACTACAAATGAGTCAGATTCACAGCAATCAAATGCATCTCAAGAGGCTACTTCATACGCTTCGCCACTTGCTAAAGAAGAGCACAAAGAAGAACGTAAAGGATTTTTCGCACGCCTCTTTAATTTATAAGTGACAGATGATTCCAAGGCATAAAAGCTTTTGGTTAAAAAGAAACGTCAATTTCTATTGAAATAGTATAGAAATTGACGTTTCTTTGTTTTGCATGAAATCTCGTAGCTTGTTGTGTAACTATTTTCCTAACATTCAGGGCTACTACGACTTATTAAATCCTCGTTTAACTATCATATTGCTCGAATCGAATCCCTTCTAAGAATGGCCACCAGCATTTCTAAATCAAAATTCCCCCTTAATTTCATCTTTGCTGTATTGCTAATTAATTTAGCCACAAACGCCTTGACACCACACCCTACCTAGGTTTATAGCTTCTCCAATTCTGTTTCAAAAATAAAGTCATGTAAATTTCATAATTTTTTTGAGTAATTGACTTGAATATTATTCGTTTTGCTACTATCCTTAGTATGCGTATCGGATTTAACAAAATAAATTAAATAATAGAAAGTGTAGGTCTTGTTTTTATGTTACTAACAATTTTAAACATCATTATTTTTGCGGCCTTCCTTATCGGATTATATGTAATGGCAAGAAGACATGTTTCATTTCCTAAACGTGTCTTTACAGCATTAGGCATCGGGATTGTCTTTGGAATTGCTATTCATTTAATATACGGTGTGGACTCAAAGGTCACTAAACAAACCACAGATTGGTTTAGTATAGTTGGAGATGGCTATATTTCATTCTTACAAATGATTGTTATACCTTTAATCTTTATTTCAATCGTTTCAGCATTTACTAAAATTAATATTGGAGAAAAATTTGCTAAAATTGGCATCTATATCTTCATTTTCTTAATTGGAACTGTAGCAATTGCAGCAATTATCGGTATTATCTCAGCACTTGTCTTTGGTTTAGACGCATCTACAATTGATTTAGGTAGTGCCGAAAGCTCAAGAGGTAGTGAACTCGCAAGTCAAGCTAAGGATATGACAGCGAACACGCTACCACAACAAATCTTAGAATTATTACCAAGTAACCCATTCTTAGATTTCACTGGTCAACGTACAACATCAACAATCGCTGTTGTAATCTTTGCTGCGTTTGTTGGCTTTGCATTCTTACGCGTTATGCGTAAACAACCAGAAAGCGGTCATTTACTTAAACGTGGTATCGATGCAATTTATAATATCGTTATGGCGATTGTGACATTTGTACTACGCCTAACACCATATGGTATTTTAGCTATAATGGCGAATACAATCGCGACAAGTGATTTTGGTGCAATATGGACGTTAGGTAAATTTGTTATCGCATCTTATGCGGCATTAATTGTAATGTATATCATTCACTTACTCATTGTAACTGGTATGGGACTAAACCCTGTTACATTTGTTAAGAAAACATCTGAAGTATTGTTATTTGCATTTACTTCTCGTTCAAGTGCTGGTTCATTACCACTCAATGTCCAAACTCAAAAAAATCGTTTAGGTGTACCGGATGGTATTGCAAACTTCTCAGCTTCGTTTGGTCTTTCTATTGGTCAAAACGGCTGTGCTGGTATTTATCCAGCAATGTTAGCAATAATGGTAGCACCAGCAGCTGGTGTTGAAGTTAATTTACAATTTATATTATCTGTCATCGGCATCGTCGTGATTAGTTCATTTGGTGTTGCTGGTGTTGGTGGTGGCGCAACATTCGCCTCTATCATTGTATTATCTACTTTAAATTTACCTGTTGCATTAGCTGGTGTGCTGATTTCAGTAGAACCACTTATCGATATGGGTCGTACTGCATTAAATGTTAACGACTCTATGCTTGCTGGTACAGGTACAGCTAAATTGACAAACAACTTAGATACTGACACTTATCATTCAAAAGAATACGGTGAAATCACAAGTTCATAATAACAAGACAACACATACTATGAACTTTGGATATCTTTTATAAATATAATTAAAGGTTGGAACGCTTGTCGTTCCAACCTTTTTTCATTTCTATACTTTCACTATATTTTCAATTCTATTTTAATCATATTACTATTTTTGTCGTTTTATCGTTATCATTAGTTTTACGTAATTATAAATAAAGACAATAATCAAACTTAGCGACAATGATTTCAACAATA
This sequence comes from Staphylococcus sp. GDY8P198P, assembly GCF_017891615.1. Lineage (NCBI taxonomy): Bacteria > Bacillati > Bacillota > Bacilli > Caryophanales > Staphylococcaceae > Staphylococcus > Staphylococcus sp. GDY8P198P. The sequence goes on along the minus strand of NZ_JAESJQ010000001.1, from coordinate 384,726 downwards.
GGTTGACCCATGTACCGTCTGTAGTTAAGTAATACGTTACGATACTATTTATAACAAACACAATAAAAATAAGCCCTAGCTTCAGTAACATGTCTCCCACCTCTTTTAATTCAGTTTAGTGGGAAACATGTATTTTTTCAATTCAATTTTTATGCTAGTAATTTATATGTTCTTAGTTATTTAAGTTTCAACACTTGTTTCTCCAAATATCTTTTTCTTTATCGCTTCTCCAGTAGGCGTTCCAGCTAGACCTCCCAATCCAGTTTCTCTTAACGATGCTGGCAAGTTACGTCCTACTCTATCCATCGCCTCTATCACTTCATCAACTGGTATTCTGCTTTTTATTCCCGCTAATGCTAAATCAGCTGAAATTAGTCCGTTACCTGAACCTATAGCATTACGCATAACACACGGTATTTCAACCAACCCTGCCACAGGATCACAAACCAATCCTAATAAATTACTGATAGCTAAAGCCATCGCATGACCACTTTCTTCAGGTGTTCCACCAAATATCTCAACTGCTGCCGCTGCTGCAATTGCGGATGCTGATCCCACTTCTGCCTGACAGCCACCAATGGCACCCGCAACACTTGCATTGTTTGCGATGATTTTGCCACATAGTGCGGCTGCAAATAAAAAGTCGATCATCTGTGCTTGTGTTAATCCATGTGTCTTTTCTAACTTGAATAGTATTCCTGGTATTGTACCTGATGAACCAGCAGTTGGCGTTGCACAAATGATTCCCATCGCAGCATTTACTTCATTTGTCGATATTGCGCCTTTTAAAGCTTCTACCATATCATGTCCAGATAAAGCATGGTAATGCTCATTATATCGATCTAGTTTCACGGCATCTTGTCCTGTATAGCCCGTAACACTTTTTACGCCTTCGCCAGAAAGTCCCTTTTCTAAAGCTTCTCTCATAACATCAAGGTTTTGTTTCATTAATGCACGAACTTCATCCCTTGAAATCCCTTTTAAATCCATCTCCTCACGAATCATCATTTCAGCAAATGTTGTGTTGTGCGTCATTGCATAATCTATAATTTCTCGCATTGAATGATACATATTGCCACTCCTCTAACAGATATATGAAAAATTTAATTCTTTATATTTCTCGCGTAACCTACTTAAACTATCTATATTTAAAGCTTTATTTAAGTGTAATGCCAATAAACACTTGTCATCATTAATTGTTTTTATCTCTTCATTAATATCTACTTCATACTCAATCAAGTCATTAATCAAATGGTTAATTAATGAAATATTGGCTGCTCCATCTACAACCAAAATAGGTAATGCGTGATGCATAAGGATACAAAGACCGTCCACGTGAATACTTTTAATCTTGATTGTACCTCCACCGATTGAAATACCATTAATTTCCACATGTCGTTCGTTGCCATCTAATTTAATTAATGCGCAGTTAGGATGCTCACCTAAGCTAGCACTTGTTTCTTCTATAATTTCTATATCAATATTTTGAGCTTCAGCAAATGAAATAGCGTCTTTAATACGTTCATCAAATGTACTGAAACCCAATGATCCACCTATAATCGCTAAATCTGTTCCATGCCCCTTGTGCGTGGAGGCAAATGATTCATAATAATGAATTACAATTTTTTGAGGTTCACATTGTAGTACTGTGCGTGCAGCATTACCTATTTTTACTGCACCTGCCGTGTGAGAACTAGAAGGCCCCATCATAATTGGACCAATCACATCAAAAGCACTTTGATAATCTTGTTTTCTTGCCATTCTTCTCTCTCCTTAATTTGTCTGTTTTCTCATTCTAGGTAGATTGAAATTTAAGCTTGTCATATTAAATTTATTAATCATTTTTCCTATAACTAGACTTAATAAAATACTAGTAATTGATACCGTAACAATCGTTATTACAGACCTAATTGGATCATTGAATCCAAACAATACAATAGCACCGGCAATTGGCGTCGCCATACCTGTCACATTGATTACTAATCCACTAAATGTGACGATACATGCGTTTACAACACCAATAAGCGCATTTGTACCATAGAGTTGTAAAGGATACTTCGCAATAATATCTATTTGGGTTAATGGTTCAACTGCAACAGCAAAAGCTTTAGAAGCATTACCTATTTTTAATTGTTTAAACATAATGAAATTGACAAATGAGCTACCCGTACATGTCAGTGCACCAATTGCCATTGGCAAACCAGTTAGTCCTAATAAACTTGTTAATACCATAGAACTAAGTGGTGTCATACCTGTAACAGGAATAATGAGACCTAAAATAATTGCTAAGACATAAGGATTGTTATCACCAACAGCTGTCACGGCACTACCAATTTGTTTTAATAATGCGATAACACCCGGGCTCATAATACTTGCAAGAAGGAATGAAACAGCAGGAGCAAATAAAATTACAGTAATTAAATCTAAGCCTTCAGGGACTTTCTTTTCTAAAAATTTAATAGCAAAAGAAACTAAATAAGCAGCTAAAAAAGCAGGTAGTAATTTAAAATCATGAAGTACTAAACCAACGATTACGGCAAAAACTGGCGAGACACCTAATTTTAAACAAGTAAGAAAGCCGACTGCCACACCACTTAAACTACCGGCTAAGTCACCAATCTCTTGCAAAAATTTAATGTCAAAGACACCGCCAATGGCATAACTTAAAAATGCTTGCGGTAAGAAGGTTGCACAGGCAGCGCCCGATAATGCTTGTAGTCCTTTCTTACCATAAGGTGCAAAGTTTAAAAATAGCGTCATAGCTAACAAAACAATGAGTAGCGTTCCTACACCTAAAATAATATCCATTTCCTCAAACCTCTTTCTATTTTCATTGATATCTATCACTTTTTTATTTCCAACCACATCATAAAACTTTGTGAAAGCACTTACAATGGCAAAAAACAGACTTTCATGAAATATTTGTGAATAAATTCACAAAATAGAGAATTTTATATAATATAATAAACAATTTAACAAATTGATTATTATATTATGTTAATGGATTTATGAAAACGAATAATCATTAAACCTGGATATACGTTCAAAAGCTATTAAAAGTTGTACAAACACTTGAATTTTCTTTATTATCATAAAATATTAAGCACTGTCATTGCGCAACAAACTCAAAAATTCCATAAAAAAACGCCAATTTCTATATTGTTACAATAGAAATTGACGTTTACTGTTTAAGCCAAACTGTTGAAATTACAAACACTTAAAGCATTGACAATATTGAGTTAATCAACTTAATAACTCTATTTAATATGAAAATGTTTCATGCTTAATTATTTTTCTTAACGACGTCTCTTCTATAATTTCATTAAAGATGATTTTATCGTCACTTTTTAATATTTGCTATCTTGGTTTGAAGGGGCCCCAAGTGATTTTCTGTTTGCCATCTAACGGAATGGTGTCAATCGTATTCGATACATCATCAAACCACTTTAAAAATGCAGGGTTTTTGTCTAGATGCGCTTCGGCACTATCTTCACTAATATCGTGTAAATACCAAGCCTTGCTTTCAAATTCATATTGAATCTGTGAATATGCGAGCCGAGTTAAATCAACACTATCATATAAACAGTTCACATGTTTCACGAGATTCGGTGCTTGTGAAATTAAACTATTAGATATGGTTTTTTTATGCGTTTGATTATCTAAATCATTCCACATTCTTAACTGGCCGTCCATTTGGAAGAATATATCTATCGTAGAATCATCTTCGTTAAATGAAATAAGAATAAATATACGTTCTGCTGTGTGATCAACGGAATTAATTGCTCCGACAACTAACTTTTGGGCCATTTTCACCCAATAAGCTTGAGCTTCTTGAGGGTTTAGTTTACTGCTAGAAGAATAAATATATTGCTCATTAGCTTTATGATTTCCATGCGTTTTCTTACCAAAAAATTTATCAAACATGCTCAACATAACCAACCCCTTTCTTAGATATGGCCTATCCATCATAAATGACACGCAACAGAAGTTGTCAGTGAATTATTTTTTAATAAAACCTGATTTATTCAATTGTTCTAACATATCTAGTCTCTGCTTAGCACTCATAAAATTAGAAATTTGTTCCGACCATGTTTCATTACGTTCGCCATTTGTACGAGATGCATAATATTTACTTACGGTTTCATCGTAATCTGCCAATGTTTTACGTTGCGTTTCTTTATCGCTGTCGTATTTATTGTGATGGAAGATATTTTCAAGTGGTAAGCGTGGCTTAGGATTTCCATTTTCATCATCTGCTGGCAGACCTAATGCCATACCAAATAATGGGAAAGTATGCTTAGGTAAGTCTAAAACTTCACGCACACGTTCAACATCATTTCTAAGTGATCCTAAATAAACCATGCCATATCCCATATCTTCAGCTGCAGCAGCAATATTTTGAGCAACTAATGTCGCATCAATCGTGCCGACCAATAAACCTTCTGCTGATTCAAATGATGTCGCCATATCTTTTTTAGTATTTTCATTTACAATTGCATGTCTGTAATAATCCATGACAAAAACAAATAAATAACCGTTTTCTACCACATAAGGTTGACCTGAGACTTCTTTCAAGTCTTCTTTAATTTCAGGATCATCTATGCCTATAATTGAATAAGCTTGTAAATAACTTGACGTTGAAGCGCTTTGACCCGCCTCAATTAATTTTTTAATATGTTCTTCTGAAATAGGTTCATCCTTAAAGCTTCTGACTGAATGGTGTTTTTTCAATAAGTTGTATACATAATCAGACATGTATTATCCGCTCCTCTTTTATGTAAATGTTTATAGTATTTAAATGTTAACAAAGCTCGTAATGAATTGCTTGTTATTTGTTTACCCTTTTTTCACTCTAATTAAATGTTAATCCCCTATTAAATATTAGGTATTCATAAAATATATGAACAAAATAAAGCTCTAATGTAACGTTTATGTGACTCAAAAATAAGTCATCTTAACACACATATGTCATAAATGAATATACAACACATACTTCTAAAAATTTTTCTCTCAGACTTCGCATAAGCACAAACATTTTTGCGTTTTGTAAAATACCTCATTAAAAAAATAATAATGTTCAAAATTAATTCAAAAATTGAAATGTTTTTAAAATCATTAATGTGGAACGATAGTAATAAGGGGGTAATTCATTTGAGTAACAAAAAACAGGAACAATTAAAAAATGTAGAAAAAAACAATGACGGTAAAGCAATGACGACGAATAATGGTGTTAAAGTTAGCGAGGATGAAAACACCTTAACTGTTGGTGAACGTGGTCCTAGCTTACTAGAAGATTTTCATTTTAGAGAAAAAATTATGCACTTTGACCATGAGCGTATTCCTGAAAGAATCGTACATGCACGTGGTTTTGGCGCTCACGGTGAATTCCAAGTTTACAAAGAGTTATCTGAATACACTTCTGCAGACTTTTTAACACATCCTGAAAAGACTACCCCAGTGTTTGTCAGATTCTCTACTGTCCAAGGGTCAAAAGGTTCTCCAGACACAGTAAGAGACGTGCGTGGTTTTGCTACAAAATTCTATACAGATGAAGGTATTTTTGATTTAGTAGGTAATGACATACCTGTTTTCTTTATACAGGACGCTATTAAATTTCCAGATTTGATTCACGCTGTTAAACCTGAACCGCACAATGAAATGCCTCAAGGTGGCACTGCACACGATACATTTTGGGACTTTTTCGCACAAAACCCAGAAACAATGCACACGGCTGTTTGGGCTATGAGTGACAGAGGAATCCCTAAAAATTTTAGACAAATTGAAGGCTTTGGCGTTCATACTTTCCGTTTAGTTAATAGTAAAGGTCAATCCTATTTTGTTAAATTCCATTGGAAGCCAGTTCAAGGTTTAGAATCATTGGTATGGGATGAGGCACAAATCTTATCTGGTAAAGATATTGATTTCCACCGTAAAGATTTATATGAAGCAATTGAAAAGGGAGACTACCCTGAGTGGGAATTAGGTCTTCAAGTCATACGACCAGAACAAGAATTTGATTTTGATTTTGATATTTTAGACCCAACAAAAATATGGCCCGAAGATGAGGTTCCAGTTGAAATTGTTGGCAAAATGACGTTAAATCAAAATGTATCTAATGTTTTTGACGAAACAGAGCAAGCCGCATTCCATCCTGGTCACATCGTACCTGGCATTGATTTTTCTAACGATCCTCTATTACAGGGACGTTTATTCTCATATACAGATACGCAAATATCAAGATTGGGCGGACCAAACTTTAATCAAATCCCAATTAATCGACCAGTTAACGAAGTACACAACAATCAAAGAGACGCTATGCATCAAATGAATATCCACAAAGGACAAACAGCATACCACAACAATGCTTTAAACAATAACGATCCTCACACAACACCTAAAGAAGAAGGCGGCTATGAACATTATCAAGAAAAAGTTGAAGGCCGTAAAATACAAAAACGTAGTGAAAGCTTTAAAGACTATTACAGTCAAGCTAAACTTTATTTAAACAGTTTAACAGAGCCTGAATTTGACCATACCGTAGACGGATTTTCATTTGAAATTGGTAAATGTAAATCAGCTATGGTTAAACAAAATGCAGTAAATCAATTGAACAAAGTTGATCGTACTTTGGCAGAGCGTGTCGCAGCAAACGTAGGTGTCGAAGTGCCAGCAGAAAATGAAGAAGTACAAACTGATGCAAAAGATAGTAAGTTAACAATGGAAAAATTCGATATACCGTTACCTGGACATTCTGTAGCAGTACTAGTGAATGGTGAAATAAATGAGGAAACATTAAAATCATACGCAAAAACATTTGTCGACAACAAACTCAACTACGCTTTTGTAGGTAAGCAACCCAAGGATATCACTAAAGATTTCGGCATAACTGAGACGTATGATACTGCACACCCTACATTATTTGATAGTGTATTTGTAATTTCAGATGGTACACAATTATCACCTGATGCAGAGGCATTTGCTGAACTCACTTACAAACACAACAAACCGTTAGTAGTTAATCAAGCCGCATCAGAAAAACTATCAAGTGCAAAACTAGACTTGGACGCACCTGGTGTATTTATTTCAGATGATACTCAAACAATTGTTCAAGCATTTGAACGCGCAAGATATTGGGACAGATAAACTTATAAAATTAAAATCATCTGTCCATTAAATGATATATTTAATTATACAAAAGGGCGAGAAAGAAATTTTTCATTGTAATTTAATTTCTTTCTCGTCTTTTTTATGTATATATGGGTAAATACATACTAAATATTTAAAGATTTAATTTTAAGCTCTATTCATTCCAAAACACCTCCAAATATGCAATCGCAACTACTAGTTGCACACTAAGAAACGATTAAGTGCGTGACATTACATGTTTATACAGTTAATTTCAAATAAAAGGAGTGATAACTATGGAAATTGGAACACGAATCAAAGAACAACGTGAACTCAAAAATTGGTCACAAGACGAACTTGCAGAAATATTAAATATTTCACGCCAAAGCATTTCAAAATGGGAACTAAACAAAGTCTATCCTAGTATTGATATGCTTATTAAAATGAGCGATTTATTCGACGTATCTTTAGATGAACTCATTAAAGGAGATAAAGCATTTAAAAAGACGATTATTGAAACCTATCAACAACCTGTTTCTAATCAGAAAGATCGACCTATGAATGGTTGGGAGTTTTTATCTAACTATTGGTGGTTATTCTTCCCTGTAGCGTTTATTATTTGGTGGATGGTACAGTCGTTTGTTTGATTATAAAAACCAATGCTTCCAAAAATTAAAATAATTACTCTATGCAATTCAATCATTCAATAAATACAGTTATCTATTTTTAGCATGAAACCGTTGAATAAATGTAAAAATGCGATGATAGTGTTGAACAATAAATCTATGAATTATCATTAAGAATGATGTAATATTCGCTTATCATTACAAATTCCGAAAGCAGTAATTGCATTCACAAATTTGTGACAATTTTTATAAGCCCATCACATCAAACTTTCATAGCCTTCCTTCTCAATTCTTATGTTTAGTTGAGAATAGGAAGGCTATTTATTTAGTGTGAAAGAAAATACAAATAATGTATATGCTTTCATTTTTGAATGTAGTTGAATCAACTTTATTGTCTTCCAATGCAAATAACGAGCACGATTTAAAACTATTGTGCTTTGAAGGTTCTAATGTTGACGAAACGATAGCTACATGCAATAATAGTAATCGAAAGATTAGAATTATTATAATTAAGAAATTATGATAATCTAATTCAATAATACTTAAACTAACACTAAGTTATTAAATAGGAGGATGTTTCACATGTCTTTAATCAACAAGGAAATTTTACCATTTACAGCTAATGCTTACGATCCAAAGAAAGATGAGTTTTTCGAAGTTTCTGATGAAAACTTAAAAGGTTCTTGGAGTGTCGTTTGCTTCTACCCAGCAGACTTCTCATTCGTATGCCCTACTGAATTAGAAGATTTACAAAATCAATATGATAAATTACAAGAATTAGGTGTAAACGTATATTCAGTTTCAACTGATACACACTTCGTGCACAAAGCTTGGCATGATCATTCTGAAGCGATTAACAAAATTCAATATACAATGATTGGTGACCCTTCACAAACAATCACTCGTAATTTTGACGTATTAGATGAAGAACTTGGCCTAGCTCAACGTGGTACATTTATCGTTGACCCTGATGGTGTAGTTCAAGCAGCTGAAGTTAATGCAGACGGTATTGGCCGTGATGCAAGTACATTAGTACACAAAATTAAAGCAGCGCAATATGTACGTCAACATCCAGGTGAAGTTTGCCCAGCAAAATGGGAAGAAGGTTCAGAAACATTACAACCTGGTCTTGACTTAGTAGGTAAAATCTAAGGAGGCATTGATTTGAATGCTTAATGATCAGCTAAAATCACAATTACAACAATTACTTCAATTAATGGAAGGTGATGTTGTACTAAGCGCAAGTCTTGGTACAGATGAAAAATCAAAAGAACTAAAAGAGTTGCTAGATGAAGTTGCTGCAGCATCATCCCATATCACAATTGAAGAGAAAGACTTAAAACGCACCCCAAGTTTTACAGTGGATAAACCTGACGAAGATACAGGTATTACATTCGCTGGTTTACCTATGGGTCATGAATTTAATTCACTTGTATTAGCTTTATTACAAGTAAGTGGTCGCGCACCTAAAGAAGAACAATCTGTAATAGATCAAATTAAAGCTTTAGATCGCCCACTCAATTTTGAAACTTATATTAGTTTAACTTGTCAAAAATGCCCTGACGTCGTTCAAGCATTGAACTTAATGAGTTTATTAAACCCAAATATTACTCATACAATGATTGATGGTGCTATTTTCAGAGAAGAATCTGAAGATATCATGGCAGTGCCAGCTATCTATTTAGATGGTGAAGAATTTGGCAATGGACGCATGACAGTACAAGATATATTATCTGAACTAGGTAGTAAAGCAGACCCTTCAGAATTCAACGATAAAGATCCTTATGACGTGTTAATCGTTGGCGGTGGCCCTGCGAGTGGTAGTGCCGCTATCTATACTGCACGTAAAGGATTGCGCACTGGTATTGTTGCTGATCGCATTGGTGGTCAAGTCAATGATACTGCAACAATCGAAAACTTTATTACTGTCAAAGAAACAGACGGTCCTAAATTCTCATCTGCACTTGAAGATCATGTAAAACAATATAATGTGGATATCATGACAGGTGTCAGAGCAAGTGATATTGAAAAAACAGACAATGGTATTGTTATCACTTTAGATAATGATGCTAAATTACAAAGTAAAACTGTTATTATTGCTACAGGTGCACGCTGGCGTAAGTTAGAAGTACCTGGTGAAGAAGCCCTTATTAATAAAGGGGTGGCATTCTGCCCGCACTGTGACGGACCTCTATTTGAAAATAAAAACGTTGCTGTTGTTGGTGGCGGCAACTCAGGTGTTGAAGCTGCAATAGATTTAGCAGGTATTGTAGAACATGTTACCCTACTTGAGCGTAACGCTACGCTTAGAGCAGACAACGTATTACAAGAACGTTTAAGCTCTTTACCAAACGTTACAATTATTAAAAACGCACAAACAACCGAAGTATTAGGTGAAACTTCAGTTACTGGTCTTAAATATCAAGACAAAGCAACTGGTGAAGATCACACGATAGAATTGGAAGGCATATTCGTACAAATCGGACTACTTCCAAATACAGAATGGTTAGAAAATTACGTTGAATTAAACCAAGCAAATGAAATAATCATTGATCGTAAAAATGCTACAAGCATCCCTGGAGTATTTGCTGCAGGTGATGTCACAGACGATCGTAATAAACAAATCATTATTTCAATGGGCGCAGGTGCAAATGCTGCACTAAATGCATTTGATTATATTATTCGACACTAATCACTTCCCTATTCAAATAGATTATAAAGGAGGACCAAATTGGTTCTCCTTTTTATTTTTGTTGTTTTAGCTTCTATGTGATAGTAGAGACTTTTTTCACTGGTATGAAACGTATAGACTCGAATTTTCAAATTTTGTTCAAAAGATTGTGCGTTTAACTTTACGACATCTATATCAATCAATAGCTTGAAATGATAGTCTTAGGTTATAATTTCAAAAGCACATAAATTAATATATAAATCGGACTATTATTAAAGGAGCAATACGTTTTATGAAAAAAAGTATACTTATAACATTAGTACTCATGCTAACTATGATACTCACAGCATGTGCTAATGGCGATTCAAATGGTGATAAGCAACACAGTGAGAGACACGCCCCTTCAAATGTAAAAAAAGTTACAGAAAATGATATCTTTGATACTAACAAAAAGGGAGAAAATATAAGCGAGGCGGAAATGAACAAAGCGATTAAAAAATATCTGGATGTTAATTCAGATATCCTCGACAATAAATATTTATTACAATATAAATTAGATAAACAAACCGGTACAGATACTAAAATTACTGATGCACAAGCAAAAAGATTATCTAATTTATCACACAATGCGGTTAAAAATGACGTACGTTTCAAAAAATTTGTCAAAGACAATCATCTACCTAAAGGTTATAAAGACGATGTTGATCGAATCATAAACTATTTCACAGCGTTAAATACCACTATTAAAGATGCTGATAAACAAATTGAAGAAGTAAACTATCAACCTCAAAATAAGCTAAACGTAGTAGACGTACCCGCAGAAAATGCAGGTAACGTAAATGGTAAAAAACAAGAAAAAATCAAAAAATTCCTTAAAGATAAGGGTATTAAAAGTGATGCAATAGATAAGTAAAATACAGTTTTATGGAACTACTTGAATTTGTGAACATTTTTTGAATAATCATCAAATCCACTTTAAATTGATATCAAAATAAACATGATGCATTACAAAATGATGACATCACCTATTTCCAGCAATATAAAGCCTTTTAAGCGCTTACTTAAGATTATATGATTCATATTGACTTATGTTTGTAAAAAACCTTACACGATTGTAAGGTTTTTTAATATAATATGCCTTTTTTTCTCAGAGAAGTATTTGTTATCCTATGTTATAAGATTGAACATAGTAAACGTAGGAGCACAGCCGAAAACTTTTTTAAGGAGGTCGCACTATGGTAATTACGATTTTACTAGGTGCTATGGCTGCTGTCTTCATAGCTTTTAATCTCTTTGAGAAAAAAGAAACTTATGGCGTAATTTCATATAAATCTATTGCTTTAAGTATTACTTACGTCATACTCGCAGTTATTGTTGGTAGTTTCTTAGACAATATCAACACTGTATTCCAAGGATTTCACGATAGCTTAACAGCAGCAAAAAAATATTAACCTGAACTGAGTAGATAAACAGTTCAGGTTTTTTTAATACATGATTTTATTGATACTATAGCTCAATTTCATAAGGTACACAATTTTCTATTTTCTTATCTATCACAGATATTTTATTTTCATAACCTAAATAAACGAAACAACACCTAATTACAACTTGGTGAGCAATGATTACAACCGTATCTAAAGATGTATCTAGTTCTTGTTTAAAGAATGATTCTACACGTTGTAACACATCTTCATAACTTTCCCCTGCTGGTGCTTTTTGAGTAAAACTGTGTCTAAACGAACTGTTTGGACCGCCGTTAAAATATGTTGCAAATTGAGTATCTTGTTCAATTTCACTCACTTTTCCGCCCTCAAACTTACCTAAAGAACGTTCTCTCAATAATGTCGTCACACTTGCCGGAATATCTTTATCAAAAATTGCATTATAAGTCTGTCTCGTTCTTGTTAAATCAGACATATAGATATGATCAATTTTTAATTTATTAAAATGGTGTTGTAATAATTGTGCGTCTCGAGCGCCTTTTTCAGTTAATGGAACGTCTAATTGACCACAAAAATAATGATTTCCTTCTTTTTTATCATAATTTGATTTTGATTCACCATGGCGAATTAAGTATAACTTCATATGTTTGTACTCCTTTGCATTTTTAAATAAGGTAACATTTTTGTTAGATGAGGTATAACTTCTATAAAACAAGATTTATTTTTGTTACTTTAAATGTGAGGTGATCAAAATGAATGAACAACCTTTAAAATCAGATACACAAGCCGGACGTGTCTTAGCTTCTGTAAGTTATTTTAGTATATTTTTCGCACCAATCATATTACCCATCATCATTTGGATTTTTGCTGACAAACCAGCATCAACACATGCTGCTAAATCGATATTCTATCATATCATCACATATTTAGGGCCAATATTTATTATTATCATTGCAAGTTTAGGTGGTATGCTAATCAATCAACAACATCAAACAATTATGGTTATAACGATTATTTTTGCAGTGATTTTAATTATACTCACGATTTGGTATACGATTAAAAATGTTTATCGTGACATCAAAGTATTAATTTCTGAAAATGCTTATTTTAACCCCTAAGATAAATCGTTTGTTTTTGAATATTAGATAGCCATGAAAATATGCTAAAAAACAGCTTGGGAAGTTTTGACTTCCTCAAGCTGTTTTTAGTTAAATCTAGATTAACTACTTTTGCTAAATAATAAATTAAGCGACAGACCAATTAATACTGCTCCTACCGTATAGTCAAAAATAGCTTTAATCTTTCTGTTTGCAAAAAGTAATTTAATGTATTGAAAAATATATACACAGAAAATAAACCATAATAAAATAACCGTTGTTACAATCGCAGATAACACAGCTATTTGTGTTGTAACACCATCGCCCGCACTTAAAAATTGCGGCAAGATACTTATGTAATAGAGTAATGCTTTTGGATTTAAAATGGTACTAAAGAAACCTTGTCTATATGAGCTTAAATAACTTATTTGTTGTGCTTTCATTTGTGTGGTTGAAAAATTCATACTTTGACGTGCGCTAATAATACTTTTGATACCTAAATATATAAGATAGCAAGCGCCCAGTATTTTAATCACTAAAAACACATAATACATATTAGCCAAAATAAAAATAATACCAAATACCGCTAGTAGAGAGTAAACAACATGGCCTGTCGTTATGCCCAATGCTGCCATTGCGCCATTACCTTTACCAGAAGTGATCGAATTTTTCATCACGACGAAAAAATCAGGTCCTGGAACGATAATAATCATTAATGTAATTGTTATAAATGCGGCTAATCCTTCCATTTTCTGCTCCTCCACCTTAATTATGTTATCAAGATGCGCACGGTATCGCAACACACGAAATAAATCTTTTACCATCCGTTTGTTATAAAGTGAAAATAATAGATGAACTAAATTTAAATTTGGATCATTGGTCAATATTTGAAAAGCTTGGAACAGAAAATGAATTGTTGTGATTCAAATCAATTCGTTTTTAGCTTAATAATTTCAAACCAATCGTGCTACCCAATATAACAAGAATACAAATAATCCGTTTAATATCCGTTGATTCTTTATAAAAAACCATACCTAAAACTGCTCCTCCAACAGCACCAATACCGGTCCATACAGCATATGCAGTACTCATCGACAACTGTTGCATAGCAATAGATAATGTTAAAAAACTAATTGCAAAGAATGTTAACATCCAACCGAGCGATTTATATTTGCGACTATGTACATAAGCATTCAAAAATGTGATACCAAGCATTTCAAATACACCTGCACAAATCAATAAAATCCAAGCCATTATGAACGCCCTCCTTCATTTGTTGTTACTAATTTCAGACTAATTACACCTAGCAACAATGTTATGATTAATACTATTTTCCCTGGATTAAATGGTTGACCAAAGAAAATAAAATCAAATAACGTAACGCCGGTTGTACCAAGTCCTACAAAAACTGCATAAGAGGTACCCACTGGCAATACTTTTGATGCTTCAATAAGAAGATAAAAACTTAAAAACATAGCAATAACTGTCAAAATCCATTCAAATACTGATGAAGCATGAGTTAAACCAATCACCCAGCCCACTTCAAAGATGGCTGCAATAACAATTTTCAACCAATTCATATCAAAATCCTCCTTTAAAATTAAAAAAAGCCTGGGAGATAGTTATCTATACTATCTCCCAGGCTTTTATCCTTCCGTGTCACATATAAATATGTGCCTTTCTCTCGGACCGAACCAAAACCATCGTTGTGGAACCCTAGAAAGGTTTATTCAATTATTGAGATCATATCAAATTACACTTAGAACTTCAAGTTCAGATGCTTCATTTTATAATACATTATATTAATTCTTATAAAGAAAGCGTTTTAAATTAATTTTTAGGCCAAAACGCTCTACTTTTTATGTATTTTAATGTATAATAAGGATTACATTATAATAATTATAATGTAATAGCGTCGTTAATGAAACTTATTCTCAATTGAGTACTTCCGTTAGCTAGACCAAAATAATGATAAAAGTGAGGGATTATTATGAAATTGTTAAATTACAAAATGCAAAAAAATGAACTCGTTGCTACTGTATTATCTGACAAGAAACAAGTATTCAAATATACGTTTGATGTAAATACTCCAGAATATGAAATTTTAGATGTACTTGAAGAAATCAACCATTACGTTGACAATGGTCATCATCCACTAGGTTGTTCTTTATTGAAAAACTATTCACATGAGGATGTGAGCCACAATATTTTATAATCTAGATTCTCGACCAAAAAGGTGAGTATAACTGATAGACATTAATCAGTATACTCATCTTTTAATTTTTGATTCGTATAAATAGCCATACTTCTTTTTAATTTTGAAAGCCTAATTTTTGATATAGCCTTTCTACACCATGTGTTGAAATTAAATGTACACACGACACCGACCTAATTGTATAATCATTCTACGAACACTGTCATAAATTGACGCGTTAAAAGCACCGCCTGATAAATATCGAACCGATTCTACGACACTACCATTATATTTTGCTATCACTATATGTGTTCAGCATTCATAACTGCTTTAATCTTATCCTTATTATGCCCAATCCAACCATTTGAGTGAAACATTTTCATAAAGTCTCCTAGTTTATTTGTATCCAATACATAAGTATGATCAATTCTCCTCATATTACATCCTCAAATTTATGTTTATCAATCTATTTCATAGCTTTCTATACCCGTACATTACATAATCATTTATAATATATTTAAATAGTTTTTTGATGTCACATCACATATTATGTGTAAAGAATAAGGATGCGTTAATTTTAGTAGTTAACAGGGTAAATATATAGTAAAAGTGTTATTATTTTATCGATAAATGTAAGGAGGGACGCAAAATGTGGATTGTTTCAATATTACTCATTATCGTTGGTATTGTGTTGCTCATCATAAATAACCGCACACCAAAAAGTGAAGGTGTCGGCAAAAAACAAAGTTTAGTAAGCTTTGGCGTTGTTTGTTTAATCATTGGTATTTTCGGATTTATAGGTCAGATTATTAGATCAATCATATAACATATAATATAAAAAAGAGCAGGGTAGAAATCCAATTAAACCAGATTTCTTAACCCTGCTCTTTTTGATTCGACATTTTTTAATAAGTGTTAAAACTATTTGCTTTACATATTAAATAAGTCATTAAATGATTCAACCATTGTAGGATGTGTATAAATATTTTCTTTTAATACTTCATATGATAAGTGTTGGTCAATTGCTAATTTTACTAAGTTAATAATTTCCTCAGATTGTAAGCCGTATAAAGTAACTCCTAATATTTCATTTGTTTCTTTATTAACTACTGCTTTAAACAAACCTCTTGTATCATTGTTTATTTTATGACGCGGAATTGTGTTTACAGGTACTGCATTTTCTAAAATTTGATAACCTTGCGCTTTGGCTTCTTCTGCTGTTAAACCTACACGTGATAATGGCGGATCAATAAATACAGTGTATGGCACAGCACCGCGATTTTCAGTAGTACGTTCGCTATTACCAAATAATTGATCTTTTACAATTCTGAAGTCATCCAATGAAATATACGTGAATTGCATGCCACCTTTAACATCACCTAATGCATAAATATTTGGCACATTCGTTTGTAAGTTTTGGTTTACTTTGATTTCTCCACGTTCGCCAATTTCAACATCCGTATTTTCTAAACCTAAGTCTGTATTAGGTTTACGACCAGTGGCTAGCAATACCGCGTCCGCTTCATAGCTACCTTTCGTTGTGTGTACTGTCGTACCAGATGCATTATCTTCAAAACGCTCTGTATCAGCATTGAATACCAGATTAACACCTTTATTTTCAAGATCTTTTTTAACTTCTGCCACAACATCTTTATCTTCTTTAGGCATAATATCATCATGTTTCTCTAAAACTGTTACTTGTGTATCAAAGTTCGCAAACATAGAAGCAAATTCTAGAGCAATATAACCTCCACCCACAATAACTAAACGCTTAGGTTGCGTTGCCAATTCCATAATGCCAGTAGAATCATATAAATGTTGTGATGTTTCTATACCTTCAATAGATGGAATAATTGGTTGTGCGCCTGTATTAATCACTATATCTTCGGCAGTAATTGTTTCTTGCACCTCACCACTTTCATCTAATAATTCTACTTCATTATTAGACTTAAATGCTGCAGTATAATCTAATACGCTGATATTATCATCATCTGCTAAATTATGATAATTCTTATTGTTTAGCGCATTTACTACATCGTATTTTCTAGAAAAAGCTTGTTCAAATGACCCGTGCGCTAAACCTTCATGTACAAGTGTTTTTGAAGGAATACAACCTATATTAATGCAAGTACCACCATACATTTTTTGAGATTTTTCAACTATAGCTACACTTTTTCCTTGGCCAGACGCAAATTTCGCTAAAGTTTTACCACCTTTACCAAATCCAATAATTAATAAATCATATTTTTTCATAATTGTCCTCCTTAATCGTTTCATTTAAGACATCTTTAATCGTTACATTTTGATAATAATGAATTAATAACTCTTCTTCTTTTTGATGAAATTTAAACATCGTGTTGCCTATTTCTCTTGAAACTTCACAGTCACTGCCTGCATCACCAGTAAATAAGCGCCCTTCCGAACGGTCTTCTTTAAACATCACAAATAACTCAGACAAATTAACATTTGCTGTCATATCATTAGCTTGATATCCTCCAAATTTACCTCTTGAAGTTTCTAAATAATGATGTTGGTTTAACTTACGTGTTACCCTGCGTAATTGAACCGGGTTAATACAAATACGTTCTGCTAATTCATTGCTGCTAAAACGCTCATCATAGTGCTTTAGCAAAAAAGTCAGTAAATGAACTGCTATATTGAATTCTAAATTCATAGAAATCACCTTTTATTTTTAATTGAAACTTTTATAGTTACATTTAAACACATTAAACTATATTGTGCAAAAGTTTTGTTTTGATATTTGCAATGTGTATTAAAAAAGATTGAAAGAGCGTTCAATGTTAAACATTGGCCACACTTTCAATCCTTATTGGACAGTTACATTAATGCACCTCTTATTTTATTGCCATATTCTAAATATGATTTCAGACAACTAAGCATATATACCCAGCCTTCTTTTTGACCTAATAGACGTTCTACATCGTTTTCTTCAATATCTTTTTCTGTAGTAGTTACAATTGTATGGTTATCATCACCATCCAATTCAATAGTCACATGATTATTGCCCCACTTGAAATGAATTGATTCATTTTCAACAATACTTTCTATTAAAATATCGATTTCAGCATTATACTCTTCGTATCGTAAAGTAATCGTTTTACCTTCTTCCCAACGTTTAGAACTAGAAGAAAACCAAAATCCTCCGATATATTCTGGATTGACAAAAGCTTCAAATACTTGATCACTAGATACATTTACTTGCATTTTAGTTACTATATCCAAAATGCCCACAACCTTTCTTTTAAAGTTAAACATTTTATAATCATCTAATAATAAGAACATATAATTATATTGTCTTAAGAGATTCAGCGATTATTAACTGAACAGAAAAAGACTTAACCTTACATGATAAAGAAAACCAGAAATTATTAACATGTGTATCATAAAAACTCGACAAATATACATTTCATTTTCTATCTACTTGCTCTATATTTCATACCCCAAAATGTAAATTTCATTACACTGCTATTAACATAATTGTAAATAACATATAATCTATATAGTATTAATAAATTTGTTATACTTTACTAGTTAGTAAATATTTTTGTTCAGGAGCTAATTATGAAAAATATTCTAAGTACTTACGTATATTATTTAATTATGCTTGTTATTGTTGGCATAATACTGATTAGTCTATATTTTACATATATATGGAACAATAACCAGTCATCAAATCAGGATAAATATCAAAATTTCGCTCAATTAAAATCAGACACAGTGAAACAGCGTGATTGGCAAAGAAATATTAAAAAAACAAACAATAAAGATATACTCATCACTGCCATTCATGGTGGTGGTATAGAACCAGGCACCTCAGAATTAGCTAAAATCATTTCTAAAAAAGGCGACTTTAATTTATATAGTTTTGAAGGATTATTAAAATCAAATAACAAACAATTGCATATTACATCTACCAATTTTGACGATCCTAAATTGAACGAAATGACTAATCGTTCACAAGAATCTATTTCTATACACGGATTTCAAGGCGATAAAGATACCGTTTATATTGGTGGTCAAGATAAAAAAATGGCGCAATCCATAAAAAAAGAATTAGAAAAAGAAGGATTTAATGTAGAAAAAAGTCCAAATAATATTAATGGCCGTTCTTCTAAAAATTTCATTAATGAAAACGACTCAGGTTCAGGTGTTCAACTGGAAATATCTACATCTATTAGAAAATCATTTTTCAAAAAGGACAACTTAAACAGAAAAACGAGAGAAAATACGAATAAATACCGAGATTCAATTTATGATTTCGCAGAAGCTGTCACTAAAGGGATTCATTCACAAACATAAAATTTTATTTTTTTCAGTTTACTTGTATCAATGGACTTGATTTTTTTAATAATGAGTATAAAATACTGATTATTAAAATACGAAGGACTTTAAAAATGAGACTATTAAACAAGCCGTTATATATGTATTTAATGTTGTTTTCATTAACCACAATCGTTGGAACCTTATTGTTATATTTACCGGTCACAGGTGTAAAACCTTTAAACTTTATAGACGCATTTTTTATTTCTGCCAGTGCCTTCACAGTTACTGGCCTAGCCACTATAGATATATCTAGCCAATTTAATTGGTTAGGCGATACGATTATTTTATTACTTATTCAAATTGGTGGATTAGGAATAGTCACTGTAACACTTTTAACACTTATTCTAATGCATCGAAAAATCAGTTTAAGAAACCGCTATTTGATTATGACAACATGGAACATTGAGACACCTGGTGGCGTCATCAAATTGATTCTACAATTTGTCGTTTATAGTATCTTTACAGAATTCATTGGGGCAATATGTATCGCACTATCATTTATTCCAAAATATGGCATTGGTAAAGGAATATTTTTAAGTGTGTTCACTTCAATTTCTGCTTTTAACAATGCTGGTTTTTCATTATTTAATGACAATATGATGGGCACTGTTAATGACCCTATAATAACTATTATCGTCCCAATCCTTATAATCATGGGTGGCATTGGACCGCTTGTCTTTTTAGATATCGCTACAACTAGGAAGTTAACTAAATTAACCGTACACTCAAAAATTGTATTAACGACATCGGTCATACTGATATTCATTGGTTGGATTGTATTTTACTTTTTAGAATATAACAATTCTATGACACATTTATCATTTTTAGAAAAACTTGGCGCTTCATTCTTTCAGTCTGTTACTACGCGAACTGCTGGTTTTAACAGCGTCGATATCGGTCTAATCACACCACCCACTTCAGTATTATTAATGCTATTAATGTTTATTGGTGGTGCTCCTATCAGCGCTGCAGGTGGTATTAAAGTAACAACTTTAGTCTTAACGTTATTATTTATAAAAAGTACATTAAGAAACGAACAGCACCCTTCTATTTTCAAAAAATCTATAAATGACCATACACTAAAAACTGCTGTGGTCATTACATTTTCTGCCGGAGCATTTGTTATAATCGTCTCATTTATAGTAAGCTATTTAAATTCAGCAATATCTTATACTAAAGTATTATTCGAAGTAATTTCTGCTTTCGGCACTGTTGGACTATCGATGAACTTCACGACATTTTATGATAACCCTACGAAAATAGTTATTGTGCTAACAATGTTAATTGGTAAAATTGGTATACTTACATTTCTCCAATTATTTATTACTGAAAAAAACCAAAAATTTCATTATGCTAAAGAAAATGTGCATCTATAAAGAAATAAAAATAGACCAGAAATTAGCTTTTAATTTCTGGTCTATTACTATTTCACATAAATATTCGTTTCAGTATCGTCTAATCAAATCTTAATAACATTATTTCACTTTTCTTAAAATTGTAGATGTTGTCGCACAAATAATAGTCATTAATACCAAGGTAGTCATAATTACCATATGTGTACCAGATACATCGAATCCTATGCTAAAGTTCCCAGATTGATTATTGATAAAACCGTTAACAAACACAAGCACTAATACACTTATTACACATAAAATACCAATCACATCAAATAAAAATTTAACATATGGATATTTAATACCTTTAGTTAACATCTGTATCACCTCAACTTTTACGAACTTTCTATATAACACATTAACAATTCACTAATTTCGATTACATATAATGTATCACACTATATATAATCATAAAATATTTAGAATTGTTAATCCCATATAAGTCATGATTAAAATATTTCAAAATTGTTGTTATTTTAAGACTCAACTAATCAATCATTAACCAATTGTATACTTTGGGCCAACCTTTTAATTTGTGCGTTGTCTGTTGCATTAATTTCAACCGTTTCTATATCTTGTTCAACTGCATTTTTAGTGACTTGATAAATATCCTCAGGGTTCGAAGATGCGCTTGATTCCCATCTATAAGGTATTTTTTCATAAACATTAATAGTTCCATCCCCATTACTACTATAAGTGATTGAACCACCCACTTTCATTGGCGCTTCTAATTTAACGACATCCTCAGGATACATTGCACTCTTTTCCGCATTTTTATTAACGGGCGTTCCTTTTGGATATTTTTTGACATAAATATTTTTGACATCTTTAACCATACCTAGTTGATGCCAAATACGTGCGTATTCGATTTTTGAAGCACTTAAACCATTTAAATAACTTTTACTATTATCATTATTTTTCATTTTTGAAGCATTATCGTTTTTAGACGTTGGGTCTTTACCCTTGTCATTTTCAGCCGATGAATCTTTATGTAATGATTGATCCGTTTTCACTTCACTTTGTTCTGTAGATTGACGTTCCTCACGTTGATTATTATCTTCATCCTGTTTGTTTGTATCACTGCTTTGTTCAATGTCATTGTTGCTTTCTTCATTGTTCCCGCATGCTGTCAGAATCACTGATAAAAATAATAATGACAGTATTAAACTGAACTTTTTCATTATCTATACCCACCCATAATTTTATATTATTAAAGTAACACGAAATTATGACGTTCACAATTATATTAATAAAAAACAATTTTTGATTTATTAAAAAAACGAGCGCCGTCTAATTAGACGATGCTCGTTCTATGCAACACTTCTATTTTATTTTTAGAATTTGCCCAACTTTTAAACTATTAGAACTCAACTTGTTATCTTTTTTAATTTTATCTACAGTGGTACCTTGATTTTTAGCGATGCTGTATAATGTATCACCTTTTTTAACCGTATATGTCTTAACTAGATATAAGATTTGTCCTTTACTAATATTATCCGACTTTAAATGGTTCCATTTTTTTATGTTTGCCACACTAACTTTACTTCGTTTTGAAATATTATATAGTGTGTCTCCTTCAACCACTTTGTGCGAATCGCCAGTAATGGAATCACTTGGTGTGCTTGGATTTTTCAACTTTAGTACTTGCCCTACAGAAAGCGTGTTGCTCGTTAATTTATTCCATTTCTTAATATTATCTATTGAAACGCCACTTCTTCTCGAAATGCTATACAGCGTATCACCTTTTGATACTTTATATGTGCTGCCAGTAATTGCTCCGTCACTACCTCCACCTGATAGAGATTTATAGTGTTTCTGTACTAAACTGTAAAACTGGTTCATGTTATAACCCCATTGTCCGAAATAGCCAACCGGATCTGAATGATCTGAACCACCCCAATATTGGCTTACCGCATTGTGACTTATAATTGTTCCTGTTCCTTGATTATTGTCAGCAAGCGAAGGTTGTAGCCCATTGGCTTTCAACATTTTTGCAGTTAAATATGCTTGGTTATTAACAGATCTGGCGAACCCATCAAATGTGTTAGATCTTGTTAATTCAATTTGATAAAAATATGGATTGGCATTAGCACCTGCGCCCCAAGCTAAATATTGACTTGGCGCAGTTTGAACAATTTTATCACTACCCGCATACGCATGCACAAACGCACTATTATAATTGTTGTACATGTAATTTACTTCACCATCGATTGTACTGTTCGGATTTGCAGTTTCATGTATTACTACACCAATATATTTACCAGATTTATAATTATACTTTGGTAAGTTATTCATTCTGGAATCTTGTACGATTTTAGCTGGTTTTATATTATTATTTGCTATGTATGTATTTACATCTTGATACGCTCGATTTGCCGAAAAACTTCTCATTTCAGTATTTTGACGTTCACCATCTTTATTATGTAACTTTAAATCTCCTGGTGTTAATGCATTTTTCAATTGCTGTGGACTCATTTTTTGAGCTTTTTCATAATCAATGGCTTTGCTCGTATTTTCTTTGTTTTGTGTATCATTTTTCTTCGTATCTTGCGTGTTTTTATTTTCTTGTGCTGCAATTGCAGTTTGTGACAGTAGCAAGCTCGATACTAATAACAATGAAACACTAAATCTAAACTTCATAACGACATCTCCTTAAATAAAATATTAATACGGTTAATATTAGGTAACCAAAAATTTCACTTACAAAACTTCTTTAATTCATTCTATATTAATATTGAATTAATTACAAAATGAAATATTATTTTATACTTCATATTAATGATGCTTTACCTTTCCAAACCAAAATTAAAATGTCGTCACTCATTTGAGCAACGACATTTTATTAAATATCTGTAAAAACACTAGACAGTATCGCAATCAAAGCCACCACTAACACAAGTACTAAGATGGAATCTATTTTTCTTTGATTACGTTGATTCATAGGTTTTCTGAACTCTTTTAATGCTTTAAAACCTGCGATTAAAACAATAATTAAACAGACTAAATGAAATAACAACGCAAACACAGCCATCACAATCACCCCAAGTCATATTAATAAGATTTTCAAAGCGTATCATTACATAAAAATATAAATCTCTTATGAAAAGGTAATATAATTTATTTATCCATACCCTTTCTATACATTAAACTAACAACCACTTATTTTTCCATTCGAAACTATGGTTTTGGTTCTATTTCTATAATAAATTATTAACTTATTTTAAAATACCATCGTTTGGCTTTAAACATAATTATTTCAATATCAATTGATAAAAAGCTAAGTCCAACCATCTGCCAAATTTGTAACCGACACTTTTTATATTTCCACAAAATTCAAAGCCATATTTTTCATGTAATTTAATACTAGCGGTATTTGATGCGTCAATACCTGCAATAATCGTCTTATAATTGCTGTTTTTGATATCTTCAATTAATTTAAGTAACAGTTGTGAAGCTATACCTTCATTTCTCGTTTCTGGATCAACATAAATCGAATGTTCTACAGTGTGTTGATACGCTGGCCAATTTCTAAACGAGCCATACGTTGCAAATCCAACAACTTTGCCATCTTTTAAATATACAAAAATGGGTTCGTTTTGCTCTAATTTTTTATGAAACCAAGTTTCTCTTTCTTCAATAGTTACTGGCTCATATGTATAAACTGCAGTCGTATTTAATATTGCATAATTATATATAGTTAAAATCGATTGTAAGTCTGATTGTCGTGCTTGTCTGATCATATCGCTTCACCTCAGGTTCATTGTATATTTAAAGCAAATCTTCAGCAAATCTATGTCATAAAACATAACAAAAACACTCACCATAACCTTTAAGTTATCAAATGAGTGTTTTTCATAAAATGTTTATATATATACACAAAGCACAAAGTGTATTATTTATTAATAAATTGTAATTCATAAAGTTCTTTTTCATCATACGTATTAAATCTATCTAATTTACCATTGAGCATAATTGTTTTTACTTTTCTACTAACGTTATGGTAATAATTAATTCTAATATTTAAATTAGATTCATAACCATTATTTTGAATTGTACTTTGCAATTCATCAAAAACGTCTTTATTAATTGGTAATAAATAACCTTCTTTACTTGGTAATATACTTACATATTTCTTTTGAATTACGTTATCTTCATTAAGAATAATTTCAATCTCAATATCTTTTGCTGCCCCGCCACCTAGATTAAACAATTTTAAATAATCTTGATGTTCAACAGAATCAGAACTTGTATTAATCATTTGTAATTGATTATCTTTGTCTAAAGAAAGTAAAATTTGATTAAATCCGAGCGCAGGAATAAAACTTATTTTCATTTGGTACAGTTGTATTGAAACTGAAACAAAATAAAATAGCGCCATTATAAAAGTTCCGATAGAACCAATAGCTGAAATAATGTTTATCATACTAAACCACCTTTATATTATCATTGAGAGATGGTTGTTGATTATCGTAATATTTTTACAAAAAAGATCATAATTTCTACCCGTTATAATAAAAATTTTTTCTAACTTTTTGTAAGTCGATTTAACTTAATTATTTTTTTCTAAGTAACTTAATGATAAGAGAAACGATAAATATTAGTACAATTGAGCCAATCAATGCTGGGAAAATTGGTACGCCGCCCCATACTGGGCCCCAAGTACCTAGCAATCTACTACCAATCGCAGAACCAACTAGACCTGCAACAATATTACCAATGATACCTCCTGGGATATCTTTACCTACGATAGCGCCTGCAATCCAACCGATTAGGCCACCTACAATGATCATTATTATAAAACTCATATGCATAAACTCCTTTTTATTTGTATATTTTCAAACACATGAATATTACGATAACCAACATGAAAATACAATACCACAATTACTTTATTTACGTAAATAGTAATTAATATTTTTAAATACAAAAAGACCCCTAATAAAAGGGGCCTTATAACGGGAGTTATGAATCTTCTGCATGCCCAAGGGCACACAGAAAACCCATCTCCTCATTTTTGCACACCCGTGGGCATGCAAAACTAATTATAAAACTACGTGACGCTAATGTAAATCTTAAATTTGTATATTTTAACACTTACTTGATTTCATCTTACAATTTTAGTGATAAATTTCATGCATAACCCCTTATAAATTATAAAATATAATCGCTATTATTACGATAAAGAGAATATCAAAAAGGATTATCTTGATATTTTTTTCCATAACGTGCGGTATCGCACCTATGATTAAGCTTAGTATAATAAGTACGCCAGACCCGTTAACAACATAGTCTAGAAATTTCCATTCAAAGATCAAAGCTAGAATCAATGAGGCAAATACTAATATCAAAGCTGCTATGCCTAATGTGTTTGCTATAACTTCTATTTTCTGATATTTTTTCTTATTATTTTCATGATTCATAAAATTCCTCCAAAATGCTATATGAATATTCATTTTAAAATACTTAAGATTAATATTTATGTTTTTTAAATTTCTGTTAGTGGATTATATAGTGTAGAAAATACTTTAGTTAAGGCTTTTAATGGTTATTTTTCTTTGAAATTTCGATACTTTTATAAAGTAAAAAGCCTGCATTTAAAACAGTTATTATTGCAAAAATCACTGTAATAAAACTATTAAGGTGATTAAACGCTCCAAAAGCAAATAATAGTACTAAAATTACATTCATAAAATTAGCAATTATAAAACTCGTATCCATATTATTTTTCAAATTTCTCACTCCTGTTGAACTAATATTTTTAGAAAAATACCTCACTCATATTTACATAAACTTATATATTAATTTAATTTATTAATAATGTGCTGAATTATCCAGATGTCTGTATAATTATTTAATACAATACCTACACTTAGTAATTATCTTCTCTTTCTTTTCTTTTGTCTCTCAATGCTTGAACCATGTAATAGATATTTACTGTAGTCACAATTAAAGCACCAATACCTGCTGTAATAGAATTAATGTAAAATGAATAAACAGCAAATATGAGCGCACCTACAAATATAATAAATGAAACAACTATCTCCATATTATTCCACATATAAATACCCCTTTTTGTTATAATAATATTTCCATGCTAACATACTTTTTATAAAATATATGTTGTATCCATCCAAATCATTCTAGGAGTTGACATAATTTGAATAGATTAATTGTTGATATGGGCTTTTGGTATGAAGGACATACACTTTCTTATCCTTTGATATTTTCAGATTGTACAGTTACATATAGTATTTTGGAATTAAAAGTACTTTTAGAATATTACGAAAAGGATTCATGATGGAAGAATTATACAATTGCATTAATGGATTTCGAGACAAAATACAATAATGCTAGATAGTTAATTACATATTTTTGATTCCAAATGTTAAAAAGCAGAGGATTAATATTTGAGGAGTGGAGAAAATGAATAAGAAAATGGCTATACACCATACAATTAATATCATTTTAATGATAACACTCATTATTTTTAATTATACAAATATTGGTGGATTTACCACTTCATTAATATTAGCAGTATTTTTTATGGCTAATGCAATTTTATTAATACGAGCAAGTACGAAAAAAGTTAAAAAAGATGGCGTTACGATAGATGACTATAACAAGAAGTAATATAACTTTATGAGGAGTGATATGATGAAATTTGGCAAATATAAAATTGATGAGTTTTATCTAATCATGATTGGTAGTTTTTTAATAACATCTATTTTTGTACCATTCATGCTCATTTCAGCTGTGTTAATGGTTATTTTAGGATTAGAAAAAGATGAATAATATAACAAAGGGGTTTTTAGATGGATGAACAAGCAATTCAACACTTTTCTGAATCTTTAAGCGGGCTGATTAATTATATCAACTGGGGTTCTATGCTTTCATTTATAGCAACTCTAATTGTCACTATTAAAAAGCTTTCACCTATGGATTCTTCTGTAGACGTAAAAATCATAAAAAATATCAAGCCTGCGATGTTTCCAATTGCCCTCATCATAATAACAACTATTATGATTGTTGTATTAAACGCATTAGCTGTATCATTTTTTAATGAATTTTCAATAAAACCTTATTTTTATTTATATGTTAATTTAGGAATTTTCGTTATTTGGTTTATAATTTATTTCCTCTTAGGATTTCAATCAAAATTAAGGACCTCTTTGATATCCTATGACATGACTGAATATCAAAAACACCTATATGCTCATAATAAACAAAAAAGAAAAACTGAACTTAAAGTTTTTTCTAGGGTCAGCAATAAAAAGTTGCTTTCAAATTTCAAATTTAATTTTTATAGAAAAATGATTGAAAAACGTTATCCTAAAACAAAACAATACTCGCGTTTAAAAATCACAATCCTTTATAGATATATTATTTTAATTTTTATTTTTTTAGGTAGTCTTATAAATGGTTTTTTAATCTTTATACTTTCACTTGCTGGCAAAGATCCTATGATTATCCTTATCTATGCCTTTATAATACTTATATTATCAATACAATTTTTCTATACATACAATTACAGTATTACTATGAAAAACTATGACCACTTAAAGCACTATAGAGAAAATAATACTGAATCCGACAAGAAAAGATAACATATGGCATGAGCAAATTCACTAATAAGTATAATCAAACTCAATATCGGTTCTATGAGAAGAACAAAGACCCATACACAGACAAATGGGAACGTGTAATCGGTTGTCTAAATAAAATGAAGAACATTCGCATAAAGAATCTCATTGCTCTTAAATGACCGTATAGAGAACAAGTTAGATGATAAGTATATAGATAGGTTATATATTTACCAACACTGCTTGTAATCCTTTTGACTTAAACAAGGTGAACAATATAATTAAGTTAGTTCAATTAGTATGCGTGTCACAACACACACTACGTCATACGCATATATCTACACTTGCTCAATTAGGAATAAACCTAAAAGCTATACAAGATAGAGTTGGTCACAGTGATTATAAAATCACACTAGAAATATACACCCATCTTACAGATCAAGTGGCTAAAGATATGATGAACATATTAGAAAGGATGTATATATAGTGAACACTAAGAACTTTAAATTTACCAATCTTATATTTTACATTATTATAACTTGTCTTATTTTTATCATTTCAACTAACACTCCTCAGTTACTAGACAAAACGAATTTACCTAATGACATACCACAATTATTTAGCGGTTTATTGTTCACATTACTTACCATTAGTTTTATTCTATTTATCTACAAGCAAACAAATAAGAATATCATAACTGATATAGGTTTATTAAAAAAAGCTAATAGACCATTAATTATTACTTTAGTATTACCGATAATCTTATTCATGCTATCAATCCTTTTAGGTTTTGCAACCGGAACATTACATAACTTATCTTTGAGTTCCGATGGCAGTGCTTGGTATGCTTTTCTTTTAAATATTTTAGTAGCTTTTTTATATGAAGCTTTCCCAGAAGAGTTACTAATGCGAGGCGTTATATTTAGCGAGTTACGAAAAAAGCTTTCTTTTTTCTCCACATTATTTTTATTACCTTTTATATTTACAATAATTGGATTTCTAAGTCACTTAATTGGTACACTTATTACCACAGGGAACTTAACATTCCCTCCTTTGGTATTATCAATACAGTTATATATTTTTGGAATAACATTACAATTATACAGAGAATATTCAAACTCGATCTGGCCTAGTGTACTATTCCATTTAATTTGCTTAGAACTAACGAGATACGTTTTCAACCAACAAAATAATCCTATCATAGTATTCAATGAATCTTTTACAGGTAGTATGTTATTAATTGGTTTATTCTTAACTATGTATCTAGGTAGTATTATCACATTATCTATATTACTTATATTTAAAAGAAAAAATAAAAAGTGCCCTTTTCACAAATAAAAATCCACAAAAATAACCCCGTAGGTATATGCCTACGGGGTTTTCAGATACAATATCTATTATTGTTCTTCTTTAACATATGGTAATAATGCCATATGACGAGAACGTTTAATAGCTAATGTCAACATACGTTGATATTTAGCTGAAGTACCTGTTACACGACGTGGTAAAATTTTACCGCGTTCTGAGATAAAACGTTTTAATAATTCTGTATCTTTATAGTCGATGTGTGTAATTCCGTTTGCTGTGAAATAACAAACTTTTTTACGACGACGTCCGCCTCTTCTTGGTCCACCTGCCATGGTAACTGCCTCCTTTTAATAGTTTTTTAATTTTATGCGTTCATTATAATTAGAATGGTAAATCATCATCACTAATATCAATAGGGCCGTTTGCATTTGCAAATGGGTTATCTGATTGATTATTGTTTGATGAATTATTATTATTGTTATTGTTTTGATAAGATGACGTATTTTGTCCGGATTGTTGTCCACCAAAATTCTGGAAATTATTATTTCCTTCTTGAGCATGACGCTGATTTTGGTTTTTAGGTTCAAGGAATTGAACGCTATCGCAGACAACTTCAGTTACAAATATACGACGACCTTCTTGGTTTTCATAGCTACGTGATTGAATGCGACCGTCAACGCCAGCTAGACTACCTTTGAATAAGTAGTTATTTACATTTTCTGCTTGTTTTCTAAAAACAACGCAGTTAATGAAATCAGCTTCGCGTTCCCCTTGCGCATTTGTAAACGTACGATTTACTGCTAGAGTAAAAGTCGCAACACTCACGCCTGAGGGTGTTGTTCTATATTCTGGATCTTTCGTTAAACGACCGACTAAAACAACTCTATTTATCATTTAAACGACCCCCATTTATTATTTTCTTGTCTTATCTTCGTCTTCACGAATTACGATATAACGGATGATATCGTCTGTGATTTTAGCTAAACGTTGGAATTCGTCAGTCGCTTCATTGTCTTCAGTTTGGATACGTACGATGTTGTAGTAACCTTCACTGAAATCATTAATTTCATAAGCTAAACGACGTTTGCCCCAATCTTTAGTTTCTAAAACCTCTGATCCGTGAGAAGCTAAGATACCGTTGAAACGTTCAACGACAGCTTTTTTAGCATCTTCTTCAATGTTCGGGCGAACGATGTACATAACTTCATATGTTCTCATTTTATAATTGCACCTCCTTGTGGTCTATGCGGCTCACCATCATTGTGGTAAGCAAGGAATAATTTTCATTACTCACAATCAAGAATTATAGCACAGAGCTTTACATTTTACAATGATTATCAGACGTTCAAAATGACATTTTTGCATCATGTTTCATATGAAACATTTTATCAACTCAGCATCCACAGCTCGCACATTAATACAAATATTTATATAAAAAATTACATATTATATTCACTTTAAAATGATTATAAATAAATTTAAAAGTCATTCCAGATAAACTTGATAAATCATTTTAATTCTAATAGCATATCATGTACGTTCTTGATTTGTATCATTACAATCATAGGGCGTGTTTACATAACTCAAAATTAATCAAAGGAGATTTATATGACTTCAGTTATTAAAAAAGGATTGCTGTCCATGAGTGTCCTGTTTGCCACTACAATAACATTTAATACTGTACACGCAGCTGAAAATACAGCAAATCAAAAAGGAACAATGGGATATGGCTATCAAAAATATATTGAAAAGCATCCGGAAGAAAAAAATAATGAAACTCAAGAAAGTGCCTTTCGTTCTAACGCCAGTACAACAGCTTCTGGTGAACGTGTCTTAGATATTTCTGAATGGCAAGGTAAGCTTTCAGCGCAACAAGTCAAAGATTTAAAAGCAAATTATGATTTCATTATTATTCGTGCACAATATGGTTCTGAAAAAGTCGATGCGGCATTAGAGCATAACTCAAATTTATTAGATAAATATAACTTAGATTTTGGTGTTTACTCTTATAGTATGTATGAAAACCCTGATGATGCCAGATATGAAGCACAAACCTTGTACAATCGTGCACCTAAAGCCAGTTTTTATATTAATGATTTTGAAGAAAATACTGTGACATCGGGTACCGCTGATGAAAGTACAACTGCATGGTATGACAAAATGCGTAGCCTTGCAGGAGACAAAAAAATCTTATTTTATTCATATGAAAACTTTATGAAAGAACATGCTACAGAATCAGTGGGACAATATGATGGCTATTGGCTCGCTAACTATAACCAAGAACAACCAACGCAAGAACATGTGTTATGGCAATATACAGATAGCTATGCCTCACCTGAATTAAACCAAAATGTCGACGCCAATTATACAGGGCCTGGTGTAGATACATCGTGGTTTACATCTTAAGTTTTTCATTGCAGCATTCGTAATATTATTTTGATAGGTAAAACTTAACACAACCAACGTCATGTCACTTTTATTTATAACCTATATTCGAATCACCGTATATTTTTATGTATTTCATTCATCAAGAATTAAGAAGTATATATAGTTTAAAATTTTAACCTTATGCCAGTTAAATTTAATGAAAACATTTCTATGAACCAAATGAATATTCTAGACTCCCGGCATACTCACTATCCAAATTTCTGAAAAAAGCTTACGCATTACAATATTAAGTAACGCGTAAGCTTTTATTTTATACATTAAATCTAAAGTGAACGATGTCTCCATCTTTCATGATATATTCTTTACCTTCTAATCTTTGTTTCCCAGCTTCTTTAGCACCATTTTCACCATTAAACTCTACATAATCATCATAGCTTGTCACTTCTGCACGTATGAAGCCACGTTCAAAGTCAGTATGAATAATCCCTGCACATTGTGGAGCTGTCATGCCTTTAATGAATGTCCATGCACGTACTTCTTGTACACCCGCTGTAAA
Source organism: Staphylococcus sp. GDY8P198P (assembly GCF_017891615.1). NCBI lineage: Bacteria > Bacillati > Bacillota > Bacilli > Caryophanales > Staphylococcaceae > Staphylococcus > Staphylococcus sp. GDY8P198P. The sequence continues at coordinate 352,001 of NZ_JAESJQ010000001.1, read as the reverse complement.
GTAAGTTGCCAAACCTAATAAGTCATAAGTTGTGCGAATTAAACGATCTAAACCAGGCTCTTCAATGCCTAAATCTTCTAAGAACATTGCTCTATCATCATCATCCAATGTAGCAATTTCTTCTTCAATCTTAGCACTGATGACAATGACTTCTGAACTTTCTTTACCAGCATATTCACGAATAGCTTGAACTTTTTCATTATCTTCATCGCCAATTTCGTCTTCTCCGACATTAGCAATATATAACATTTCTTTAGATGTTAATAATTGTGCTTGGTTTACGTATTTTTGATCTTCTTCAGTAAATTCTAAACTTCTTACTGGATTACCTTCTTCTAAAGCTTCTTTAATTCTTGATAAAATGCGAACTTCATTAACCGCATCTTTATCTTTTTGTCTTGCCATTTTTTCTAATTTTGGTAGACGTTTTTCAACTGATTCCAAATCCGCCAATACAAGTTCCATATTGATAACTTCAATATCATCAATAGGATTAACACGACCAGAGACATGCGTCACATTATCATCATCGAATGCACGTACGACTTGGCAAATTGCATCAACTTCACGAATATGAGATAGGAATTTATTTCCTAATCCTTCACCTTTTGAAGCCCCTTTAACAATCCCTGCAATATCAGTGAATTCAAAAGTTGTGGGAATTGTTTTCTTTGGTTGTACCATATCTGTCAATACATCTAATCTACTATCTGGAACTTCAACAATCCCAACGTTAGGATCAATCGTTGCGAATGGGTAATTCGCTGCGAGCGCACCCGCTTTAGTAATTGCATTAAAAAGTGTTGACTTCCCTACGTTTGGAAGCCCAACGATACCTGCTGTTAGAGCCATTTATTCATTCTCCTTATTTTCAGTATCTTGATGAGATACTAATATTTTTTTCAGTTTTTTATTAAATGTTTGTCGCGGAATCATAATGCTTCTTTGACAATTTTCACATTTTATTCGGATATCTGCCCCTACACGAATGATTTTAAAACGATTCGTCCCACAGGCGTGTTGCTTTTTCATCTCTACAATGTCATTTAAACCGTAATTTGATGTCATTCTGTCACTCCTCCGAATATTTAAGCATTATTTTGTCGATTAGGATCATATTGTAACATCATCGGCTTAGGTGTTTTAATATCTTTTTGCTTAAACAATTTAAATATTTCTTTTCTTAAAATACGCGCTCCGGAAGCACCTTCGCCCGGAATTGTTTCAGCAGATACACTCAATACAATTTCATCTCGACTGATTGAATTGATACCAATAACTTGCGGTGTAGAGATAAACAAATAATAATTTGTTTGTATAGATTGAAAATGGTCTGTTAAGACATTTTCTACTTGATCAATATCTTCCTCTACTGAAACTGGGATTTCGACAATTGCTTCACCATTAGTCACTGAATAATTTGTAATCTCACCCATACTGCCATTTGGTAATGTCGTTAATTCACCTGTAATGGTATTTATTTTTGTTGATCTTAAACCGATGACTTTAACTGTACCTTCTGCAACAGTTGTACCACCATTATTTATTTTAACATAATCTCCTACATCAAATTGATTTTCGAATATAATGAAGAAACCAGTGATAATATCTTTAACAACTGTTTGTGCACCAAAACCAACAGCTAAACCAACAACCCCAGCACTTGCAATAATACCTTCAACACTAATACCAAACTTGCTTAAAATGGTTGTTAACACTACAAACCATACCACATACGCTACGATATTTTGAACTAATGATATTAATGTTGCTGAACGTTTTTTATTCGCTTTTTTACCTTTATTTTGTATTTTGAAAAATTGTTCTATTCCTTTATTAATAAAACGCAATACTATCCACGCTACTATGATATATATCACAATCATAATAAGATTGGAAATTAGCGTTTGATATGTTTCTGGTTTAGTTAAAGGTTCTATTAAGGAATACATGATACTTTTGATTTGATCCAATAATATTTCCTCCCTTAGTCAAAGACTCTTCTCATTCTATTATAATTATTTAAACTGTTAAACACATCCAACTTCCGACTAAATTTGTCTAACGAATAAACGTATCATTTTGGGTATATATCTACTTTCATTTACATAGAAAGCATGCTACAGCTTGTATGATTATAATCAGAAATTCCCATATTATCATTACCCACTTTATACTATCAATTTTTAATTATAGTTTATATAATTTTTACGTTTAATTAAATTTAAATTATGTAATTTAAAAAAGACAAAAGAAAAAGAACCATAATTTAAAATTATGATTCTCTAATACTCAGTAAGTAATATTACTACAAACATCCCATGAAATAAAGCATTTCCTCAGTTTTTAGTTATCACTTTCATCAATAATTTCTTTATTCTGCTATTTTTTGCTCAAGATTATTGTAAAGTTTAAATATCATGACACGTTCACCTGTTTTAGAACTTAAATCCGTGTGAAATCCTTTGACTGCTTCACCAGTAACTGAAAAAACAATATCATCAAGTGCTTCTATACCGGATTCTACAAGTTTAGATCTAGTACGTTTAATTGTTAATAATCCTTCATGTGTCTCACAAACTTTATATTCAGCTTGTGTCAACACACCTTGTAAACTAACAATAATCATATCACGCAAAATATCAGTTTTTACAGACAGTGAGCCACGACCAAGAAAGTCTTTTTCCCATTGTGTAATTGCTTTACTGATTTCAGACTCATAGGTACCTTTAGTTGTTTTCATGTCGAATGCATCTCCCATAGAATCAAAATTAATTGTCGTATTATTTAATAATGCTAACATTATCATTTTTATATATTTTTCTCCATAGTTATGCGCAATTACCTAGAAAATAATTTGATAAATCATATAAAAATCATTTGCTTATTCTGTCCATTAACAAATCGGAACAGCGCTTTTTAAGTTAATCAACTGACCAGTGTTGCCAATTACCAAATTCATCAATACTTGCCAATTTAACCCATCCATTGTGTACCTTTTGATAAAAATCATGATGTTCATTTAATAGCTGTTTAATATAATCATTTGGCGCGTGCACGACAATGAGTAGTCTAATAGGAGAATGATACATTTTATTGTCTGCCGACATTACAGATTGCCAAGGTAGACCCGTCAACAAATCACTCGCATTACCTTGCATAACACCTATACCTGCCGTAATTGTCTGTGTTGTTTTACTACCGCTACCATAATAATGCGGTGCGACAGTTGAGGCATAATACTGTAAATTAATCCATTGAGCCACGGTAGCTGGGCCACTAATGATATTCGCTAAGAGGCTGCCATCACTATCTTGTTCCCAATCATAATTGTGTAAAAATGCTCGCCCTTTTAAGTCGCTGTTTTTTGTTAAATCACGTGGCCCTATAATAAACGAAGCGTTTCTCGCTAAGCCCCATTCTGGTCTAATCTCACTCCAATCGTTTGATAAACGATGTACTTCTTTAATTGGGTCTTGTTTTAAGATGTGATTATCTGGTAATGCTTTCAATCGTTGTGCATTTGCTCGATAAGTAATATCAGACATTGCAGTTTGAATTTGATTCAAAGCATTTTGCGCAGATTTTGACATAGTTGGTAAGTATATCCAATTTAATTCATCGGTAGATGTTTGGTGCTCTGCTGCCGCAAAGACAGTGTCTTCTGGAATGACAATACCTCTCTCATTTAACGCTGTTCTAACTTCAGCTAAGTTACAAAGCTGTGCTAATACCTTCGCGTTAAATCCGCTCGCTGCGCCACCACACGCACCACAGTCAAGTGAAGAAGCATATGGATTGTTCGCACTTTGACTGCCATGCCCACACAATACGATTAATGGCGCAAAATCTAAAGTTAATCCCATTAAGCGCAATGATTGTTGCGCATAATCTACTTTTTCTTCATTTGTAAAACCCACTGGTATACCCTCTTCATGAATATTACGATGATCTAAGGATAACGCTGTGTCATTTGGTTTTTGTAACCAACTATCATAAAACTTTCGTATCAATTGTCCTATTGGTCTCGGTGCGAAACTTCGTGAAAACATTTGAAGTGTTAACCAAGGGCCACTTAATTCTGGCAATAGTAGACTCGGCAAAGCATTTTGTTTCATTTTTTTAAATGTATACGTAATCGATTTTAGTATATGTTGATGCTGACGAAAAGTTGTAGGTTCTTGCTCATGTGTGTATTCTTTAATTTTATGTTGCGGGAGGTTCATCACAGGTAAAGACGGATGACTATGTGATTGACCCAACGCTTCTTTGACAATTGGTAAACCAAAAAATCCTGCAATACCGATTGTTTCAAATGCACCAGCCGCTTCTATTTGACGTCGAAAAGGTTCCGAGCGTACGTCTATACAAAATGCCATTTGTACTTGCGGCTTTTGTCTTTCTTGCTCATTATCTTTATGTGTGTGTGTGGTTACAGTACCTTCCAATTGATGCTCGTATGTTGCTTCCCAAGCCGTTAATAAAATTTGTCTACGACCTTGTTTTTCAAATTGTAATGCAAAATTTATATAAGCGTTTTTTTCAAGTTTAGATAGTTGTTGCCATTGTTCTGTCGTAAACATACCAATAGACATCCAATGCTCTGCAAATTCATCGCGTTCATATGCTATTGGATTCTCTGCTGAATTCACAGGTAAATATGGTTCAACAATGGCCCATTCTATACCCAGACGAATAGCTAAATAAGACAATAACATTTGGTCAGCATTAGACGCTTGTTCATCTTGCCATAGCATCATACCAGCCCATCCAGGTAATGATAGCAAATGATTTTCCAAATATGTTTGATACTGTGCCTCAGCAATACCCAGCTTTTGTAAAACCATATGAATGAGCGATTCAGCTTGATTTGGCAATGTTTTCAAGCGTGAACGTTGTTGCTTGGTCAATGCTGGATCATGTTGTACCAAACGTTGCCATGCAAAGAATAAACCCTTTTCTCTATTAGGCATCGTCCATCCAGATTGCGCATCATCTAAATATAATTTGCACCATTTAATAACGTGATAATCTACAACATCTATCAACCGTCTATCATTTTTATCCGTAATATATGTACTTACTAATGGCACAGTATTAGTTTCATCGTCTAAATTTATTTTTTCATTATGTTGATTGACTTGTCTTTTATTTTCAGAATGACGCGTTACACCTACTATATTAGACAAATCTAACATCGCTCTAGCATAACTTTCAGCAAACTGTCTATCTATCGAGATCACCGATTGATTTAACCATTTTTGTAATTTAAATTCAATCATATCTTTATCAATTTCGTCACGCTGATATGCTTGTTCAAACATATACATTGTAGGATAGATATCTACGTCACGGACATTTGCTAACCATTGTGCCACATCTTTAAATTCATATTGCTCCAAATTTGACCAAGGGTTTCTTGCGGCAAACACAGAAATAGGCGATAAAGGAACGATAACCCTACTCGCTTTAGAAATTATTTGATCGATATCATCTTTGTGCTGATTTTGGTTTGTCATTTCTTTATGCTTTCCCATTTAGTGCCCTCCTTTTGACAAATAAGATTTTAAATAATTAGGATGACGTTCAACCGTTTCAACCTTTGCATCTCCTAAACGAACAATCCACATATACAGAATTGAAAATACGACAGAAGACCGGTGACGTGCTACCCAGGTACTAATCAAACTACCCAACAATAAAATGATTGCTACGGCAATAACGATAAAAGTAGGTGGTTGTACGCTGTGAATTGTCAGAGTATGTAAAGCATCTGAAAAATAATGATGCACCACAAAATAAACTGCACCTACAACGATGAGTATCGTCATACCTATAACACGGCCAAAATTGCCTTCACCAAAAGCTACTAACTGTGTCCATGAGACAGATAAGGACCACGCTAAGATAAGACCGCTCACTAGACGATAACTTTCTTCTGGTGCACTCAACCAAAAGCCTAACCCAATCAGGAACGCTAAAATACGGCCACTGACTATCCATACATATGACATTCTTTCATTTGCACGACTCGGTACACTAAAATGACGCACTGCTGATCCAGAGCGTAAAAATAAAGTCGCTTTGAATAAACCATGTAAAATCAAGTGAATGATTGCAGGAATATATGCACCTAATGCACACTGAATTAACATAAAGCCCATTTGGCCTATCGTAGAACCCACCAATAATCTTTTATAATCCACATGGACTAAACTAATGCCTGCACCTAGTAATACTGAGACACTTGCAAAAATTAATAAAATTACAGATGCAATGTCGCCACTAAAAATGCCTGAAAACCTGGTTAACATAATACCACCAGCATTAACGATACCAGCATGCATAATCGCAGAAACTGGTGTAGGTGCTGCTACAGATTCGATTAACCAACGTTGAAAGGGCCATTGTGCCGCTGGAATCATAACAGCTAGTACAATGAGTAAATTAATACCAAATTGTGCCAAACCGTTAAGCATGGATAGATGTGCTTCATTTAAAGCTACAGAATAATGCCATTCACCGGTAGATAATCCAATCCACAAAACAGCACTTAATAACGCAACCCAACTTAACATGAATAACCTACCTGTTACCTTCGCTGCTTCACGTGTAACTTTCCAGGCGCTTGTTAAACTAATCAAAATCGTAAGTCCTAATAATGTACATCCCCAACTGATCACCATAATTCTCATATCCGCAGTTAACCAAGCAAATGATGCGAAGGTAGTCGTAAAAGTAAATAAAGTGAAGTATTTTTTATAGCTTTTATCACCAGCTAAATAACGAATACAGTAACGTTGGATGATCACACCAATAACGAGGACAAAACCAACCATGGGCCAAGATAATACGTCAGACCGCCATATACCTATCTCTATATTTTTCTGTGACAATATAAGACCTAAGTTAGCCACAATTGCCGGTAATGCTACAAAATAAATATGTATTCGTGCATATTTAGGCGATATTTTTTTTATTAAGAAAAAGAGACTACTTAAAATTGAAATAATTAGAGTTAGAAATAATAATGTTATAAAAATATGCGCGTCAATCACGATTATCACCTTACCTTCTGTACTACGACATTTAAATTTATAATAGTAATAAAACACTTAATTTAAAATTATATTTTCCACGAAAAAAGCCGACAATTAATAATAAATCGATACTGACTTATTATCATTGTCGGCTTCATTACAACGCACATATGATGAGTGTTTTGCTTTGCTACCTATTATATATTCATTTATTTTAAAATATGCTAATTTTATATTTTTTTACGTTAAGACGTACAATTTCTTATTTCCACTACTATTTATTCACTTTTTCAATTTGCCAATACACACTGATTAACAACTTGCTAAAGCTTTAATTATATAGAAAAACATAGAAAAGTATGCCTAAATTTTAAACTTTTAATATTAATAAGATATAACGATTATTCGTGTTTGTCAAGATAGACAGTAGTTAAGCTTTGTTCATTATAACTCTTTATACTTAAATGCTTGTTTAGAAGCAATAAATGAAAGCACCATAACGATTAAGCCAATCAATGCAAAAATACCACCATACCACAGGTTTTTACTAATTTCTTCTATAAGATTACCTGTTCCTGATAATATGGCCATACCTACAAAATAATAAACAAAGAACAAAATGACTACGATAATAGATACAATCATAAATATGACATTTGATTTTTCCGCACCCATTTTAAAAGTAAATGGGAAAATAAGCGAATACAACGCGATAAATCCTGTACCAAGCAACGCTGAATTCACTCCACTAACAATACTACCTGCAACAATTGCATTAATCACAAGTGACACCACCATCCCTGTTAGTGCCAATAAGCTATAAAATGCAAAATGACTACTCACATAAGTGTTTCTGCTATAGGGTAATGTAGAAACAAAATACATCCACTTTGAGTCTTTTTCATTTTTTAAATTATCTGTAGCTGGTGAAACTAAAAATATCATAGGCATGAAACTAGCCATTATTGGATTTGTAAAGGAGAAAAACAAACAAATTGGAATACTTAACAATAAATATATATAAATTGATTTTTGATTTGTAAAATAATAACTCAGTAAGTAACCCTTCATGCTAATTCTCCTCTCATTAATATTTTTGTGGCATCATCAATATTTTTTAATGGCTGTGCTAACTCTATATCTTTATTTTGGTTTACAAGTGCTTTCCCTGTTCCTTTATGTATGCGATAAGCAACAACATTACTGTGATTAACATCAAATTCCCCTTCTTCAAACGAAACAATGCCATAATCATTTAGTAATGTATCTTTATGCTCTTGTAATAAAATACGCCCATTTTTCATAAATACTAATTTATCTGCAAGCGTCTCAATATCCTCCGAAATATGTGATGAAATTAAAATACCGTTACCTTCATCAACAAAATCTTCAAGTATTTCTAATACTTCTTCACGTCCCGAAACATCCATCCCTGCCGTAGCTTCGTCTAAGATTAAAAGTTTACTATCATGAGACAGAGCAATAGATATTGAAATTTTCATACTCATACCACGGGAAAAAGTTTTAATTTGACGTTCTTTCGGTAATTCAAAATTCTCCAACATTTCAAAAAAATGTTGTTCATCCCATGTGCGATAAATATTAGAAAACACTTTACTAATTTGTTTTGCGTTAAGTTTATTAGGCAGTCGAAGATCATCAAATACAACGCCTAGGTGTTCTTTATACGCATAGTCATCGCGAGAAATCTGTGTATCAAAAAACCGAATGTCCCCAGCATCTGCAAAGCGATTTCCCACTAATGTATTAATCAACGTAGATTTACCAGAACCGTTTTTTCCAATAAGTCCTACCACTGTATTGGGTTCAATTGTTAGATTAATTTGATTTAAATTAAAATCTGAATCAACGTAAGTTTTGTTTAAATTTTGTACATTGAGCAAATACTCCATGATAACCCCCTATATTTCATTTTTTGATAAAATCTTAACCTTTTACATTAAATCACTTTCTAAATTAACATAATACACCTCGTAATAATACACAATACATTTTTCAAAAATATTTATTTTTATTATTTTTAATTAAATGTATATCTAAATACTTAATAACTAAAAGCCATTAACTGTTAATTGTATTTAAAATGACTACATCATTCCACCCAACAAAGATAATTAGAGTTCAATGGGATAAAAGGCTGAGACAATTCTTTTGTCCCAGCCTGTTGCATGTCATATTTATACATGAGCTATAATGTTTACGCTTTTCTAGCCAACTTGAATAGCATGAAATGACGAAACTATTTTATATAAGATAATGTCTCTTTTTACATCTTTTTAAAATATTACTTAATAATATCAATGAGTTCTTTCTTAGCTGCTGAACGTGCTGGAATCCAACCAAATACGATACCAATTAATGTAGAAACACCTACAGCAATGAGTACTGAGCTTAGACTAACCGCACTCTTAATATAGTCTGGTGTTACTGCATCTACCAGGCTTGCGACAAGTATACCTATGATTAGACCAATGATACCGCCAATTACACATAGTACAACACTTTCTACCAAGAACTGGATTTCAATATCGCGCGCTTTCGCACCAAATGCACGACGAATTGCAATTTCTTCTGTACGCTCTGTTACTGAAATATACATCACATTCATAACACCGATTCCGGCGATAAATAATGAAATACCTGCAACAGCAGCCACAAAGTAAGTAATGCCATCAAATACTTTATTAATATTTTTCATAAATTCTTCCATATCTGTGTAACTATAGTTACCATCGCCTGCGCCTGAACCTTTTTTATTCAATTCTTTAGCGACTTTGTCTGCGACTTCTTTCTTGTCAGCACCATCTGCTAATGATAATTGGAGTGATGGAAAATCTTGCGTTAATTGTCCCATATATCTATCAAATGTATTTGCAGGCATATTAACAGCTGATGGGTTCATAGCGTCGTTTGCTATGCCTACAACTTCAAATCCTTGATCATCAATATATAATGTTTTACCTATCGCATCATTATTGAATACATCTTTGGCAATTTTGTCATCGACTGTAACGACTTTTTTGTTCAGTTCATTATCGTCTTCATTAAAGCCTTTGCCTTTTTCTGGGCTAGTCATTTCTTTTTTCTTTAAAATGCTGACGTCGCCTTTTTTCTGGGCATTCGTCATTTTTGCAGAATAACCTTGATCGTCACTTTCTTTGATTTTTGCATCTGTAACACCATTTACTTGTTTAGCAATATCCAAATCTTGCTGGCTAAAAGGATTATCTTTCGCACCTTCACCACTACTCGTCATATAATTAACCGTAGCAGAATCTTTGCCTGCACCTGTATCTTCAAATTGTTCTGATGCCGTTTGTTTAAACCCATTACCTAGAGACATAATCGTAATGACTGCAGCAATACCAATGATGATACCAATCATAGTAAAAATATTACGACGCTTATTCTTTAAAATGGATTTGAATGAAATGGCGATGATATTTGATAAATTCTTCATTCAACCACCTCTTCTCTTTGGACACGACCATCTAGTATATGAATAATGCGATCTGCTTTATCTGCTACTTTGCGATCATGTGTTACGAGAATCATCGTTGTGCGATGTTCTTTATTTAATTTCATAAATAAATTAATAATATCTTCAGACGTTTTAGAATCAAGTGCCCCTGTAGGTTCGTCAGCAATGATAAATTTCGGGTTATTGATGATAGCACGTGCAATGGCTACACGCTGTTGTTGCCCTCCTGATAATTTATTAGGTACTAAATTTTCTTTATCATATAGCCCAACATCATGTAATGTATTGATTACTTTTTCTTTACGTGCTTGTGACCCTAATCCTGCATAAACTAACGGAATGCTCACATTTTCCAATATCGTATTGTTTTGAATTAATTTGAAGTTCTGGAAAACGAATCCTACTGTTTTATTTCTAATTTCTGCCAGTTCATTATCCGAACTTTTTTTATAATTCTCTTTATTAAACAAATAAGCACCTTCATAGCCTCTGTCAATAAACCCTAATATGTTAATGAGTGTACTTTTACCAGAACCCGAAGGCCCCATAATTGCTATGAATTCTCCTTCTTTAATGTTGATATTGATGTCTTTTAAAATGTGATTTTCTTCATCGCCGTTTTTGAAATGTCTATTGATATCTACAAGTTCTATCATGATGACACCTCAACTTTGTCTCCATCATTCATAGATTTTTTAGGGTTTTTAATTAATTTGTCACCTTTTTTCAGACCCTCTTTTACAAAAATTTCACCGTTTACTTTATCAATTTTAATATCACGTTTTTCAACTTTATTGTCTTTACCTAATACAAAAACATTATTATCTTTAGTTAATACTGATTTTGGTAATTTAATGGCATCTAATGGCACTTCAACTTCCATGGAATAACCTGCACGTACAGGGATATCAATATCACTAATTACGATTGTATATTTCGATGAATCTGAGTCACTTCCACTGCTTGGGTCAGAAACTGGATTAGAAGCTTGAGCACCGCCGTCTTCCTCACTACCTGAACCAGCTGCTGCTCCGCCTCCAGATTTACTTAAACTCTCTTCGTAACTTTTTGGCAACTCTGAAATTTTCTTGATTTCGCCTTTACCTTTTTTACCAGTACTTGTTACTTTAACGTCTACTTTGTCGCCTTCTTTAATCTTCCCTAAATCAAATTCAGTTACAGTTGCTTTAATTTGTGGTTCATCTGCAACAAGTTGTAAAATAGGCTCTCCGTCAGAAACGTTTTCTTTATTTTGAATATCAATTTTACCGTCAAAAGCAGCGTAAATACTATCGTTCATTTGACGATCATATTGGTTAAGTTGTTGTTGTGCTTCCGCTCTCTCATTTTCATCTTTTGCATTGTCCACTTTATCAACTAATTGTTGGCGTTTATTATTATTAATTTCATAATTGATGAGTGGGTCACCTTGTTTAACTGATTGACCATCATCAACTTGAGTACTTACATACGTTCCCAATTGACTGTTGTTATTATATGTTTTAACTGATTTAGGTGAAGCTTTACCTTCTAAATTGAGTGGACTTTCTTTCTCCACTTTATATGTATCATAACCATCCTTTTTGTCTGAGCTACTATTTGCTTGCTTTAAAATTAATGCAATTGCAATTAATACGATAACGACAATAACACCGATAATCCACATCCACTTTTTCTTCAATGCTAAAACACTCCTTTAAATTATTATTCATTTTAGATACTATCATAATCACACAACAAAAAATATAATGCATAACATTATTTTATATACAATATTTTTCAGTGAATATATACCTAACAATATTGTAATATTGGCAATAGTAATCAAAAAGATTTTATTTTTTTAATTTTATTTAAAGTTTTTCTTAAAAGTGTTTTAAAATATTGTAGGTAATGTTATGCTTTGGAAAATAATATATATAGGGGGCAAGGGATTCATGGAAAATTCTAACTTACCATTCGCACAACATTTTTCAAAATTACGTGAACAACCTAAATGGGGACTCAAACTAATCATTGCAATCGTAGTCATTGCACTCTCAACTGCAGTAGGTGCTATGTCAATTGATTACAATGAAATTTATCAAGATGCAGGTGCAAGTGCTCAAGATATGGGCAATATGCAAATGATTGGTTTAATTGGTGGCATCGTCGCTGGTTTAATTGGTGGTATATTTGGTATTGGTATTACATTTTTAATCTTTTTAGTTATTTCTAAGATAATGAAATCTGATGCAACTGCAAAACCTATCTTTTCTGCAACATTAAGTTTTACTATAATTACTGGCATCGTAGGTTTAATTATTTTATTAATTCAATGGATTGCTGGTTTATCGCCTACAGATTATAATATTGCAAGCTTAAATGTCTTTGATAAAGGCAACCAAATGTTAGGCACACTTAACTTACAAACACTCATCAGCGCATATGTATTTGGCATCATGCTCTTTGCAACGAATCGCTTGTCTAAAAAAGCTTCAATTATTTGGGCAATTGTATACATCGTTGTATCAATTGGATTTGCCTTAATCGGAGCAAGTTTCCAATAATAAATATATTTACTAAAAACATGGAACGGTAGCGTTCCATGTTTTTATTTTGATATAACATTACTCACACACAAAACAAGCGCCCATCATACTGACAATAATAATGATGGGCGCTTTCTTTCTAATGAATCAACATTGATTTATAAATATTTTTCTTTTTCCGCTTCTCTTAATTCAATGCGTCTAATCTTACCTGAATTTGTTTTAGGTAAATCTTCTACAAATTCAATCGCTCTTGGATATTTATAAGGTGCTACGTCTTGTTTAACAAAATTTTGTAATTCTTTAACAATAGTTTCATCACCTGTAACATCATCTTGCAAGATGACAAACGCTTTGACGATATTCCCTCTAATTTCATGTGGACTCGCTACGACTGCACATTCTTTTACATATGGGTGTTTCGTCAGTGAATCTTCTACTTCAAATGGTCCTATGGTATAGCCAGAACTTATGATGATATCATCTCTTCTACCTTCAAACCAAAAGTAACCATCTTCATCCATTTTTGCTAAATCTCCAGTAATAAAGTATTCTCCAACTTGTGGGTCCGCAGTACGTGCTTCATCTTTATAATAGCCTTTAAATAATGCAGGTAAGTCTAACGGCACTGCAATATTCCCTACTTCATTGGGTTGTGCAGGATTACCATCTTCATCGATTACTGTAACATAACTACCTGGAATAGCTTTACCCATTGACCCAGGACGTCCTTTTGTATCCTTTAAGAAACCGATTAACAACGTACTCTCTGTCTGACCATAGCCATCTCTAACAGTTAAGTTAAAGTTTTGTTGGAATTTATTAACAACTTCTTTATTTAATGGTTCTCCAGCAGATACAGCACTATGTAAATGTGACAAATTATATTTTGTTAAATCAGGAGATTTTGCCATTAAACGATATTCTGTTGGTGTACAGCAAAGCACATTGATTTGATACGTTTCTAATAATTCAAGATATTTCTCAGCATTAAATTTACCATTATAAACAAATGCCGTTGCGCCTGAACCCATAATTGATAAAAATGGACTCCATACCCATTTTTGCCAGCCCGGTGCTGCTGTTGCCCATACGATATCATCTTCAGTTATACTTAACCAATGCTTGGGAGCCATCTGTAAATGCGCATATCCCCAACCATGAGAGTGGACAACTGCTTTTGGATTGCCTGTTGTGCCTGAAGTATACGATAATAAAGCGATATCTTCTCTTGAAGTTGCTTCTGTATCAAGCTCATCTGAGGCATCAGTTTGCGCGTCTTCAACGTTAATCCAATTATCTTCCTTGCTGCCAACTATAAATTTAAGTAATGAGTCATATTCTTTAACACCTTTGAACTCTTCGATGCTATCACCTGTGGCTACAACTGCCTTAATTTCACCATGTGTTATACGATATTGTAAGTCTTTAGTACGCAACATTTCAGAACTAGGCACAATAATAATACCTAATTTCCATGCGGCTAAATATATTTCATATGTCTCAATCGCACGTGGCATCATGATTAATAACTTATCACCTTTTTTTAGGCCATATTTTAAAAACATATGACCAACTTTGTTTGCATTTTTTATCAATTGGTTATACGTTATATCCCGTTTTTCACCAGTTTGATCATTAAAAATAATCGCTTTTTTTGACGGATTATTTGCATATTTTTCAATTTCGCTAACGATGTTATATGTTTCTGGAGCAATTAAATCTGCTTTATTCATTGGTTACTCTCCTTATTTCGGTGATTAATTTTACAATATACAGAACAATATCAAGTTGTATTTTGATTATTCAGAAAATAGCACTGCGTTCACATTCGTTTTTGTTATGAACTACATATTAACACATACTTGATTAGTTCATATATTCATATCATTTTTTCATTATAACAAATGATACTTTAATATACTTGGTACAAGCATTTTTATATTGTGTTTTATCTTTAGTATCCGTGGAATAAAATTTATAGTAAATAATATATGAGGTGGTATTCATAATATGAATTTCAAGGATTGGGAAAATGAAAAAGATACGCTACATTTATTATCACAGATTCTAGGTAAATATAAATTAGAAGCAAGTCATCAAGAACCTCAATGGTCACACGTGACGCTAAATATAGATGTCCAAGGCTTTTCAACTGGTATGTTAAGCTATGGAACACATACATTTGCATTAAACGTTAACCTGATGCAACACCATATTGAAATCGTCATTGACCAACATGTACATGATATTGCCTTAAAAAATGGAAGAACTATACAATATTATTATAATGAAATTGAAAAACTGTTAAATCAATCAGATATTCATTTAAAAGTTAACACTTTGCCACAAGAAGTACCAAATCCGATACCGTTTGAAAATGACGTAGAACATCATCATTACGATGATAAAATTGCATCAGAGGCATTAGCATTGATGAAATTTGCTTACCATGCTGAGGCAAATTTCATTAATGGCTTAAGAGTAAGAAAATCTAAACCTGGCCTATTTTGGGGAACATTTGATATTTCTTGTATTATCGTCAAAGATAAATCAGCACCATTTGAAAATGATAGCATGGTCATTGAACGTGCGGCTTTTGATGAAGAAATGATTGAATTTGGCTTTTGGTTTGGTGATGACCAGTTTGAAGGTCCGACTTTCTTTGTTTTACCGTATCCTTTTGCAGATCAACCTTTTGATACTGACCATCAATTTCCTAAAGATTGCTATTTTGATCAACAATTAATGGAATATCTAATCGAATATAAACAACATCATGATATCGATACAATAACTCAATTTTTCAAAGCGTCTTATTTAAAATTCGCGGATTTTCTAAATTGGGATAACGTCGATTATGCTTTTTCTCCTCTAAAAATGAGACCAAACCATTTAAATAATACACCTTAATTTAAAATCTATGAATTCAGCTACTTTTAATTAAATCGAGGGTATGAGACACCTATCATGTCTCACCCTCATTTATATTTTCATACAACTTTTTGATGCATAACAAAACTAAATTGCTATATACCCAACATAAGAAATCCCTTTCATGACAATATTCCAAACTTCTCACAGATAAATTTTAAAAAATAAGTTCAACTTTTAGATTTACAACGTTTCAAGTGCTATAATATTTAGATGTGTAATTTGTTAAGAAAGAAGTGAGTACATTGACAGAAACTGGAAATTTCCATGTTGAAAAGAGAATACCTCTGTTTATCGTTCTATTATCAGGGGCTTTTATAACTATTTTAAACCAAACTTTACTTGGAACAGCATTACCACCAATAATGAAAGATCTCCAAGTGTCAGAAAGTACAGTACAATGGTTACAATCTATATTTATGTTAGTAAACGGGATTATGATTCCTGTAACTGCATTTTTAATTGAACGCTTTACATCGAGGCAGTTATTCTTAACTGCAATGAGTATTTTTGCAGTAGGTACGTTGCTTTGTGCAGTCGGTATTGATTTTTCAATGCTATTAATCGGACGTGTCTTACAAGCAGCAGGCGCAGGTATAATGATGCCGTTAATGCAAACAATACTATTTTTAACTTTCCCTAAAGAAAAACGCGGTACTGCAATGGGTCTGTTTGGACTTGTTATCGCATTTGCTCCAGCTATCGGACCTACTTTATCAGGTATATTAGTCGAACACCTATCATGGAGAAGTGTCTTCTATGTTGTATTCCCTATCGCGATTATTATCATTATTGCTTCTATATTCCTATTGAAGAACGTTACAGAAACAACACATCCAAAATTAGATATTGCTTCAGTTATCTTATCTACATTAGGATTTGGTGGCTTACTATATAGTTTCAGTTCTGTTGGTGAAGCAGGTTGGACTAGCGTACAATTTATTGCACCGCTTGTTGTTGGTATCGTTTCACTCGTTATATTTATCCGTCGTCAATTAAACTTAAAAGAACCTATGCTTGAGTTTAGAGTATTTAGTTACGGTATTTATACGTTAGGTACGGTACTAAGTATGTTTGTATTTGGTGTACTTATTGCAACAAATATTATCTTGCCACTTTATATGCAAAACATGCTACAATACTCAGCCTTAAAATCTGGTTTAGTCTTATTACCAGGTGCAATTATTATGGGTATGATGAACCCAATAACTGGTTATTTATTCGATAAATTCGGTGGTAAATGGCTCGCTCGAATTGGCTTATTCGTACTAGTCGTTTCGACATTACCATTTACAATGTTAACAGAGCATACAACATTTACGTATCTCGCTACTTCTAATGCATTGAGAATGGTTTCAATCGCCATGGTTATGATGCCTATGACGACATTAGCAATTAACCAACTGCCAAATGATTTAATCGCACATGGTACTGCCATGAACAATACATTTAGACAAATGGCAGGTGCTATTGGTACTGCAGTCTTTATTACTATAATGTCAGTTTCAGCAATACCTCAAGACGGTATTACTGGTATAATTCATGGTGTTAACGTAACGTTTATCATTGCTACAGTTATCTCAGCAATTGGATTACTATTATCATTTAGACTTTCAGACGACAGTAAACCAAAACGTCGCACCTTATAAACACGTATAAATAACAATACAATGTCTAGAACATCAATATTGTTGATTAAAAAAACGTCAATTTCTATATAATATAGAAATTGACGTTTTTTGTTTACGCTTAAGCGCATCATTGTTCAAAGCATTTATATCAACTTTATCTTCATTCAACTCAATGTTCAGAGCATTCAAAACATGAACTACATAGGCATTTTGTTTACTTAAAATCCTGAAGCGATATAGTTCATCTAAATATTTTACAATAACCCTCTAACTCTTACATCAGTGACGATTAAATAAACTTTGCCGTCATCCATATCACTTTTAAAAGTAGCGATTTCACTTTCATCTACACCTAAATCAATCAACTTTCTTTTCAAAGCTTCTCTCTCAGAATCATTTTCTTTTTTAATATCTATACCTAAAATATTCGTATCTTCTACAATTTTTTCTGTTCGAGATTTATCTAAGGATAATACGTAAATGTCCTGATTACCTATACCTTTATCTTGTAATGCAGTAACATCCACTTCTAACTCACTATCATTCTTATAAGCTTTAACTACTGGTTTCATAAGAAAGTCCTCCTCTTAAAATATCCGTCATCATTTTTCATGGATACACATTAACCATTACGCTTTAGACTGAATCATTAAATGATCGAAGCGTTCCTTTGTCATATAAAAATACGTATTTTCTAAAATTTTATCAAATAAGTCTTCTCTTTCATCGTCTTCAGCTAAGCTAAAGTTAGTTTCAACATCTTCCTGATCTGCTTCGTCGACAAAAATAACCTGTTCACTTTTTACATCTATCGTCTTACGATTATAAATGAGCTCTAAATGATTATGTTTACGGTGAATTGCTTCAATGTTGTCAATTTTATATGCGCTCTGAATAAAATCTATCACTCGCTTCTCTCTATAACGTTTATGCTTTTGAGCTTTAAAATCTTTAGCAAAACTTTGTTTCACTAGTAAATAAATAATAATGATTACAGCTAGAATTAAAAGAAAAATTAACGTACTCATCTAATTGTCCCCCTTATCAAAAACACCTTAGTTATGTTATTACGATATTATGCATAATTTTCCCATTCTGTATATTCTTAAACATGACAAATGCTTTTATCACAACCATCAAAGCTTTTCAATTTATAAGCATTTAAAGACAAAAAATGCTAAAAAACATAAAACCCCTCAGCAGTTTGGCTACTGGAGGGGTTTCATACTTCCACTTATTGTTGATGATAACGAATTTGCAATTTTTTAATTTTAGATGACACTGCTTCAAAAGGTCCTTCAACATGAGCATCTCTAATTACACTTTCAATAGGTAAATTTTTAAAAGGGGCAGGCGCAACATTGATGGCTTCCAACCATTGACTCAATTGTTTTGAGGAACTCGCATATACAATTTTATCTAAACCAACGAGTGCGTGTGCAGTTGCGCACATTGGACAATGTTCTCCGGAAGTAAAAACAATAGTATGCTTTCTTTCGTCAGGAGTAAGATGGGTCGCTGCCCATTTTGCGATAGCAATTTCTGGGTGTTCAGTCGCATCACCACTACTGATTCTATTATAATCTTCAAATAAAACATTACCCTCAATATCCACTAAAAGTGAGCCAAAAGGTTCATTCCCATAATTTAATGCTTCCTCAGCAAGTTCGACTGTCCTGTTTAAATATTTTTCATAATTCAATCAAATGACTCCCTTCATCATTCCATGTATGAATCAATAAATAATTTATAGATTAGCATTTAGCTTAACAAATCATTCGATTTTATCTAGTTTTTCGCTTGCATGATTATTGTAATTAAGTGATTGAATCATAACTGAAATCACTAATAAACTTCCCATAGTATCAGTAAAATAATGCGCGCCCACATAAATACGGGATACTATAATTGAAGCCACTAAAATAATGGCTATACAATATAATGTTTTATTCCTTTTTATTAATAAAATTAGGCTCACTAATATACATACACTTAAAACATGCATGCTGGGAAAACTATATCCGTCAAAATGTTCGGATGGTCTCGACCGTTGAATGACATATTTCATAAAAGTACCTATTAAAAATACTGAAAAGCACCAAAAGCCATACCACAAAAACTTAAATTTATGATAGAAAAACAAAACAGCCAAAACACATAATGTTAAAATCAAACAAATTTTAGGGTCAAAAATAGTTGAAACAAAATATAGATATTGTTTTATAACATCTATATTTAAATATGTATGTAACATGTTATAGATCCCTTGATCTATAGGTTTTGCTATAGGTTTTGCTATACCTATTGCAATACCAATCAAAATAGCAATAAGCAAAATAACTGGTAGTGTAATTTTTAAAATACGGGTCATTTTAAAGTTTCCTTTCTGTCGTTGTTAATTCTTCTAGCCACTGCTAAAAGTGCGCCAAAAGCTATACTGATACTCAACATAGAAGAACCACCATAACTCAACAAGGGCAAAGTCACACCAGTTAATGGAACAATACTAGATACACCAGCTAAATTAATGAAAACTTGCATAAATATGTAACTGACTACACCAACACAAATCAATTTATAAAATTGATTGTTCGTTTTATTCGCATAAATAAGTCCTTTTATTAAGATATAACCATAAATTATGAGCGTAAATAGCACACCTAGTAGCCCCAATTCTTCTGAAATAACGGTAAATATAAAATCAGTGTGCGGTTCTGGTAAATAACCTAACTTTGCTAGACCATTTCCTAAACCTTTACCAGTCAGGCCACCATTACCAATCGAGGTTAACGCGCTCGTTAACTGATAACCATCAATTTTTGTACATGCGTGTTTTTAAAAAGTTTATATTTATGCATAATGCAATAAATATAATCACTAAAATACCCACAATCAAAAAGATAAATTGTTTTTTCATAAAATAATTACTTTCAATTGGAACGCCACCAGTTAATGCACCCTTAGATGCTGATACCATACTCGCACTATATATCATGATGACACCTAAAACACCTAATATAATAAAACTAATTAGCATCCCGTAATCTAGACCTTTTAACCGCCGCCTAATTACTCTCATATTTTTCTTCATCTCTGCACCTCGTTATAAACGTCCACCACCTAGTAAACCAAATATAACAGCCATACTCAATCAGACTTTAGGCTTACCTAATTTAATATACTATTAGTATATTATGTAATTTTATTTAAATATTTTATCCATACATAAATTGAACAAATATACTTTTTTAAAATAACCATTGATTATCTATAATTTTAAATATTACAAGACAACTTGACGTCATTTAATTGAAAAAAATTTGCCTACTATGCTAAAATCAATTAAAGACTTTACAAATCTATAATAACTCTAAAAATACAAAAAGAAAATCTATTCTAAAGGATGATGAGCTTGAATCAATCTCAATTTAATCAAATAGCACAAAATTATGATAATGACGAAAGAATTAAGTTAGCTAAAACAATCTCTTCCGAATTAAATTTACTGTTTAAAAAAACTACGTATGATTCGTTATTAGATTACGGTGGTGGCACTGGGCTTGTCGCATTCGATATCGCACATCATTTCAATCACATTACTATTTTAGATGCATCACCTAAAATGGCTGAAATATGTAATGCCAAAATTAAATCATTAAATAAAACAAACATTAAAGCCATTGAAGGCGATTTACTAGATCCAAACAAAACAAAACTTCACCAATCATATGACGTGATATTACTCTCACTTGTACTACTTCATAGCGGAAATTACATGGCGTTACTGCAACAATTAGCTACTCAATTAAATCGTAATGGCATACTAATCATAGTAGACTTCGATAAAAATGAAAATGTTAATCACCCGAATATATATAATGGATTCGAACAAAAAGATATCCACAAAGCATTACGTAAAATAGGACTTTCAAATATAAATAGCCATACTTTTTATCAAGGCAAAAATATATTTATGAACAAAGATGCCAGTCTATTTTTAGCATCTGGGCAGTTAACCTAATCTCTCTGAAATGTATGATTATACAAAATATAATGTATATTATTTGTATAGTTATTCAAAAACAAAAGTTACTTTTTTAAATAACTTAACAACAAAAAAACTACTGTTTTCTAACACTTTACGTGTGAAACAGTAGCTTTTTTGATTAAGTATATGTTTATTTAAAAACATGTTTATTAACCAAAGAATCCAGCGATGAAGTCTGCACCTTTAGCTACTACATCTGCAATGCTAGTTCCCATATTTACCCAGTCGTGATCTAAACCTGATTTTACTGCATTTGAAATTGCTTCTACGATACCTGACATAATGTAAGCACTCCTTTAAATTGATTTAATTAGTTATTTGAAAATTACGCGAAAGTGTCAACTAAAGTTTTGATTAATTTAATGATACCACCGATAATATCTGCAATCATCATGTCAATACACCCCTTTACTTGTTTGTGTAATTACATTGTATGCTAATTAATAATTTAAATGTTAAATTTTTCTCAATTCGTATAGTTAAGTTCCTAACTGTCTTAAATTAATAAAAAAAGTACAGTTAGGCAAAATACATACGTATATCGATATCACTTTTAGAGATATCAACCATCTCATTTTGTAATTTTACACTAAGACTAGTTGCTATTAGACTTGAAATAAATACTTGGCAAATATTAAATTTGTTTCAACTAAGGAGAGATGGAAATGAGAAAACATTACGATGTCATCGTTGTCGGTGCCGGTTCTATGGGTATGTCAGCTGGATACTATTTGGCAAAAAGTGGATGGGATACTTTAATGATAGATGCTTTTGACCCACCACATGAAAATGGTAGTCATAGTGGTGACACAAGATTAATAAGGCATGCTTGTGGAGAAGGTTTAGCGTATGTACCTATTGCTTTGAGAGCACAAGAACTTTGGAATGAACTTCAAAAACAAACAAATGAACGGATATTTTTAAATACTGGTGTCATTACTTTTGGCCCAAGCGATTCATTGTTTGTACAAACCGCAATCAATGGCACTCAACAATATAATCTAAATACTGAAACTTTATCAGCTAAACAAATTAACGACACTTGGCCAGGTATTACAATACCTGATGACCAAATTGGTTGTTATGAACCTGAGGCCGGAGTGCTATTTTCTCAAAACTGTATCCGCGCATTTAAACGACTTGCTTTAAATCATGGTGCTGAATTAAAAACCAATGCGCCAGTCATGAATATTGATATTTTTAATGACTCAGTCGAAGTTCAAACCAATTCCGAAACATTCACCGCAAATAAATTAATTATCACTGGTGGTGCTTGGAATAAAAAAATTTTAGATGATTTAGATTTAAAACTTCAACTCCAACCTTCTAGACAAACGATTGCGTGGTTTGATTCCAACGATATTTTGTATAAGTCAGATGGGTTTCCGGGCTTTTTTGCCGACGTCCCAAGTGGTGTATATTATGGATTCCCTTCTATTGATGGCACTGGTTTAAAAATTGGACGTTACGATAATGGAGACCCTATCAACCCAACTTATTACAATAAATCATTTGGGTCTTATGAAAAAGACGAAAACGATATTAGTGGTTTTTTGAACCAATACATGCAACAAGCGAACGGAAATATTAATGTTGGTAAAACGTGTATGTTTACAAATACATTAGACGAGCACTTTGTGATAGACAAACATCCCGAACATCAACATATTGTCGTTGCTGCTGGTTTTTCAGGACATGGCTATAAATTTTCAAGTGCAGTCGGAGAAATATTATATGAATTAACCACTAAAGGTAAATCCAAACAGGATATATCACTGTTTAAAATAACACGTCCAAGTTTACAACCTGAAAATAAAGACAAAGTTTTTAATAAAGCTAGGGGGGGTTGAACATGACACAATCAAATTTAGAATTCTTACAATCTCTCATCAATGTTGATAGCACCAACCCACCTGCTAATGAAAATAACGTTGTAAAACTTTTTAAACAACGGTGTGCGTCTCGAAACATTCCTTTTAACATTACAAATTTAAGTGATAATAGAAGCAATTTTTCAGTAACTTTAAAATCCAAGCAGCCAAACGCTAGCAAACTCATATTATCCGGCCATACCGACACTGTAAAGATAGGTGCACAAAAATGGGATTATGACCCATTTAAAGGTGATATTGATCATGGAAAATTATATGGAAGAGGAACAACAGATATGAAAAGTGGCTTAGCCGCTTTATATCTCGCATTAGAATCTTTAATTGAGGAAAACTGTGAATTAAAGAAAGATATCGAATTTTTAGCCACTGCAGGAGAGGAAGTAGATTCAATAGGTGCGGAACATTACGTCAAAAACACAAATATGGATAATGTCGCTGCTATCATTATAGCTGAACCCACAACTGAGAAAGTTGCAATTGGACATAAGGGCGCATTATGGATAGAAGTCACTTTGACTGGAAAAACTGCACACGGCGCGATGCCAGAACAAGGTATTAATGCAGTTGAAGGCATAAACAAAGTCATTCAATTGATAAATGATTTAAAAGAAGAATGGTCAGAAGAAACTGCAGCATTAGGTAAAAGTAGTATCTCTGCAAATATGGTCAATGGTGGTATTCAAACGAACGTGATACCTGATGAATGTGTATTAAATGTTGATATACGAACAGTTACACCGAATATTCATGACAAGCTGTATAAGCAATTTAATCAACGTTTAAAACAGATATTTTCTGATAGGAACGCTCCAAAAGTAAGCACAAAAGTATTGCTTGATCGCGCTACGATTCTAACTGATGAGGACACTGAAATTATTCAAAAAGCCTTAGATACTTCTAAAGAAAATAATATTACTGGAATGGCTTATTACACCGATGGCTCTGTGCTAAACCCTAATAGCAACATTCCTACATTAATTTATGGACCTGGAATAGAAACATTAGCACATCAACCCAACGAATATGTAGAAATAGAAGCATTTGAACGATCTATAGACTTCTTCAAAACTTTAATTAAAAAATATGCAACATAATAAGACTGCCGTCATAGCGACGGCAGTGCTTTTTTTCAGCATAAAAGAAATGGTTTCATGTATAATAGCCTCAAACGAAAAGTCGGGTGATATTATGGAAATCAAAGATTTTAAAATTTTTCAAAGTGTTAGTCAACATCAAAGTATTAGTAAGGCTGCTAAATCACTTAATTATGTGCAATCACATGTTACATTTCGCATAAAACAGTTAGAGCAAGAACTCAACACACAACTTTTTTTACGTCATAATAAAGGTACGACCTTGACGACAGATGGTGAAAAATTCCAAACGTATGTTGAAAAAATTTTAGCTACATTAAATGAAATAGAACGTGATTTTGACAAACAAGCATCATCTAACGGTAAAATTGATATCGGGATTGTCGAAACGATTACTAAATTACCTATGCTATTATCAATGTTTCGGAAAAAATCGCCACAAATTTCTCTATCATTACATACTGATGTTACTGCCAATATTTCTAAAAAAATAGTCAATCAAAACTTGGATTGTGGATTTGTCACAGGCTTCAAACATCATCATAATATAAATAAAGTAGAGTTATTTAAAGAAAAACTTGTGTTAATATCCAGTACAGAAATGACGCAATTAGAAGATATAACATCCGCTGTATTTTTGGTGTTTAAAAATGGATGTAATTATAGAAGAAATCTTGAAGCCTGGTTAAAATCCGAAAATATTAAAAAGCCATTACTTGTAGAATTTGGTACGATGGAAACAATTATTGGTAGTGTTAAATCTGGTATCGGTATCAGTTTAGTTCCAAAATCATCCGTACAAAATGACTTAGAAAACGGGTCATTGTATAGTTATCAATTGCCTGATAACTATAGTAATATCTCAACGGATTTTATTTGGAATAAAAATTATCATTTAAGCCCTGCTATGACTCATTTTATTCAAACTATCAAATCTGTTGCGCTTGAATACTAAAAATAAACAGTAGTGTATATTTTTAGTATTATAAAATGTTAATGATTAACGCTTCATATTGTGTAAAGTGTATACGCGTTATGACATTGATTGAAGCACTTGACTTTTTTCTTCTTCGGTTAAAAAGGCATATTGAACTGCACGCTTATTAATGTATTTAATCTGGTTTATATTTATTAACTGATGTTTTAATAACAACGTATATTCTTCATTTAATGAAGTTTGTGTCACCATACGATTATCTGTATTGATAATAAAAGGTATATCGTTTTTTAATAAGTAAGGGATGTTTATTTGTGACAATGTCTCTATAGCTTTGGTTTGCAAATTACTTTTAGGACATATTTCTAACAATACATCCTTCGCTTTAACTTCCTTTAATACAGCTTCATCTAAGTTAGCAGCAACACCATGACCAATACGCTTAGCCCCTATTTTGATCGTTTCTAAAACGTTATGTATACAACCACACTCACCTGCATGGAGTGTTAAATTCATACCTTTTTCTAATCCGTATTGAATAGTATCTTGAATTTCATATGGAGGAAATCCTACTTCAGGCCCCGCAAAATCTATACCACATATTTTTTCGCTATTATATATAGACACATCATCAAATAATTGTTTATTCACAGACGATGCATGCTGCCTCATTGCGCAAATGAGTAAATTCACTTTCATATGCAATGTGTCTTGTATGATATTAACCCCCGCTTCTACAGCTTTTAATACATCTAAAAGCGTCATACCTTGTTCCATATGTAGCAACGGTGCAAAGCGAATCTCTATATATTTAACATTATCCTCATAAGCTTGTTGCGCAACATCTACAATTGCACGCTTTAGGCTATCTGCGGTTTGTAATACTTTTAATACTTCATCAAAACACTTCAAATACGCTTCTAAACTTTCACAATCTTCATGCACCGTAAGACAATCCTCGTTTAAAGGTATGCGTTGTTCTTGTGCCAATTGTCGAATTAAATGTTTACTGACTGAACCATCTAAATGACAATGTAATTCTATTTTAGGAATATCCTTTATACTTTGATCCATTTTGATAAATGTCCCTACCTTTATATTGTATTCATTACGTTTAAAACGCCAATCAGATAAATTTGATTTACTTAATATAACACTTTAATTTTCACTTTACTATAAAACATATAAGTATCATTGATACTGTTTGCTTATCTACAAAACAATATATAATAACGATTGTTAAATAGAAATACACTTATTTAAATATAAAAACAGGGTGAAATCAAACTTGTCATTTGATTTCGTAGCCCTGTTTATCAATGCATATATAATTTATAATTGATGATAATAACCTAGTATTATTAGTGATACACCTATGCCAATAAAACATATTACCATAATTGTGACCATCACTTTCAATTCTACAAAAAAATGTTTTCTACTTTGACCTAAACGCACAAGTAACAATCCGCACGATACTACTAAAATAAATATAATAAATAATATTATGGCAATGATATTTAATATCTCCATTCGATTGCCCCTTCAATTTTTTATTATTAAACTTAAATGTCATCGATATACTGATGTTTTTGTAAATAATCCATAATTTTGGATACTGATGCTTCCACAGAAAGTGTTTCTGTATCTAATGTAATCTCTGGTTGTGTAGGGGCTTCATATGGCGCATTTACGCCAGTAAATTCTGCGATTTCACCACTTCTTACTTTTTTATATAAACCTTTCGGGTCTCTATTTTCACATTCTGATAGACTACATTGCGTATAAACTTCTATAAAATCATCTGTATCTAATAAATGGCGTACTGCTTCTCTATCTGATTTATAAGGAGAGATGAAAGCTGTGACTGTTATCAAACCTGCATCTACCATCAATTTACTAACTTCACCTATACGTCTTATATTTTCTTTACGATCTTCAGGTGAAAATCCTAGATTTCGATTCAATCCATGTCTAACATTATCTCCATCTAAACGATATGTATGGATTTGGTGATTAAACAATGCTTTTTCAAGTTCTACAGATATCGTTGATTTTCCTGAGCCAGAAAGTCCTGTAAACCAAATAACTGCACTCTTATGTTGATTACGCTGTAATCTTTCATCCTTGGTAACCTCTGAAGCATGCCATGTTATATTTTTAGATTCTCCCATTACTACATCTACACTCCTTTATTTCTGTTCTTTCAATCCATTTATAAGGACTTGAGCTACTTCTGGTCTCGAAAATTCTTTCGGTAGCGATTCTCCCTTTTTCAATTTTTCACGAACTTTCGTACCACTTAAATGCAAATGTTCTGAAGCATCATGTGGGCACGTTTTTGCTGTAGCCATATTTTCACACGTTTTACAATAAAAGGCGTGTTCGAATTTTAATATTTGTATACCTAATTCTGCTTCGTATTTAGAAATCAGTTCTTGCGCTTCATAGGTGCCGTAATAATCACCTACGCCTGCATGATCACGTCCAACAATAAAGTGTGTACATCCATAGTTTTTACGTACTGTAGCATGTAATATCGCTTCTCTAGGTCCTGCATATCTCATTGCAGCAGGGTAAATAACTAAACGCGTTTTATTTTCCGGGTAATAATTTTCTAATATAACTTTGTAACTTTCCATACGCACTGATGCTGGAATGTCATCAGATTTTGTTTCACCTACTAAAGGATTCAACAACAAGCCATCCACTGCTTCTAAGGCTGCTTTTTGAATATATTCATGTGCGCGATGTACTGGGTTTCTAGTTTGAAAACCTACCACAGTTTGCCATCCTAAGTCTGTAAAGAGTTGTCTTGTTTCTTTAGGGTCTAGATGATAATCCACAAATTCGTCGTGTTTAGGTCTGTTTAATAAATAAATTGGGCCTGCGAGATACACATCTCCTTTTTCATAGACCTTTTTGACACCAGGATGATCAACATCCGTAGTTCCGTATACAAGTTGCGCTTCTTTTTGTTTGTCATACGTATACTTTTCTTCTAAGTCAATCACACCATATAAAACACCATCTTCACCATACAAGGCAACACGAGAGCCAATATTCAAATTTTGAGATTGTTCTGTTGTCACAGGTAATGTGATTGGGATACTCCAAACCAAACCATTTTCTAAGTGTATGTCTTCTACAACTTTAGAATAATCAGCTTCTTTCATAAATCCTGTCAATGGACTAAAACCACCGATTGCAATTAATTCCAAATCTGATAAACTCCAAGGATTTAATGTGATAGATGCGAGTGTTTCAGCTTCTTTAAGCAATTGTTCTCGCGCTGCACCGTGGACCTCTCTATTGATAAGTGAACCACCATGAGGTTGGATGGTAGATTGTTCTTTTTCGTTTATTAATGACATGTCGTCACACTCCTTAATGAATTAATCTAATTTATTTACATTTGTTTCATCTTTAAAAGTAGCAAACGGTAATTTATTATTTTGGTATAAAGCATACAGAATTAATCCGAACCAAATCACAATCAATGCAATTTTTATTGTGATTGATAAAGCATGATTGATTTCAACAACACTAATCAGTGAATTTGTATTTGTGAAAATAATCAATCCACTCACACAAACAGCTAAAATATTCATCGGTAACAGTCTAACTAACCACGCTGCAAATGGTGCTGCAATCATACCACCGACACTTAATGATACGACAAGCCACCAATTAATTTGGCTCCAGCCAAGAAAAATAATAAAGCTTAGAGACGCAGACACCGTTACGAAAAACTCACTTGCGGATACCGTACCAATCGCATACCTAGGTTCTAATTTCTTTTGAGCAAGTATCAATGGCGTATTGACTGGTCCCCAGCCTCCACCGCCAATTGAATCTAAAAATCCTGCCACTGCACCTTGTGGTATTAACACAAGTCGAGATGTCTTTTCATTCGCTTTCGATAATGGTTTTTCTTTGGTAAATAAAAATTGGTATAAAATATAGAGTCCCATTGATAACAAGAAAATAGCGATAAATGGTTTAATAAAATCACTGTGTATATGACTCAATATAGCAGCACCAATAAATGCTGTTATCGCTCCAGGAATCGCTAATTTGATCATCGTAGGTTTATGTACGTTTTCAAATTTCCAGTGCGACGTTCCTGACGCAGCTGTAGTAGCAATTTCTGAAAAATGAATTGTAGCTGATACGATTGCTGGCGCCACACCAAATGTCAATAATATCGAAGAAGACGATGCGCCAAACCCCATGCCTAATGAACCATCAATTAACTGAGCGAGAAAACCAGCCAGTGCAAAAACAAATAATTTATACATATGATGTCCCCCTTTCCTTTCAATTTATTCCAGCGCTGATAACCACTTTCTAACTTCATTTTGCTTACTTATTTTTAAATATTTTTCATTTAAGATTTGCTTCAAAAACCGTTCTTTTTCCTCAGGTGAAAGTGAGCTACGTTTAACTTGTTGCCTACATTCATATAGGAAATCAACATAATCACCATATGCACTATTAAAATGTTGTTGTAACTCAGCTAAAATTTGGCTTGTCAGTTTAGGACTGGCGCCTTGTGTTGAAACACTAATCATTAACTTTCCACGTCGTAATATACTTGGAATGAATACATCGCCAGCTAACGCTTGACCCGCCATATTAATTAATGCCTTGTCTGGCTTGGCTTGTAATATGGATTGATTTACGTCTGTATCGTTCGTCGCAGCAATAATTAAATCCGCGTCTTGCACATCACTACTTTCAAATGTTTTATTCCGCCATTGAATGACTTGTTTATCAACAAGATGTTCTAAGCTATTTGTTAGCGTGGGGCTAATAATTTGAATTTGTTTTGTATATGTTTTTAAAACATTGACACGTCTTTCAGCTATTTTTCCGCCACCTATAACAACGATTTGTTTTTGTGAAATATCAACCACTAAAGGGATGTAAGACATGATGTCACTCCTCAGATAAGTACTTTCAACTTTGATAAAAATGACTAAACTGTATCAAACGTCTCTTCAACACGTTCTTTTAATGCAATTTGTAATTGCTCGTGATGGCTTAGATGAGCTGCTAAAATAATGTCACTTTTTAATTGGTATGCACTCACAACATCAGCGATATGTTGGTCTAAAATACCTGTAAACCAGATATACGGTAAAATAAATATTTGCGAATGACCTGCGTTTACTAAACGGTCCAACGCATCTTCAAATAGCGGTTCACAAGCTGCCAAATAACACACTTCTATGCTTTTAGAAGGAAACATTTCTGATAATTGTGACTTTATTATCGAAAAATCTTGCTTCGTTTGTGGATTATAACTACCTCTACCAATAACTAATAATTTAGCGTCAGCATTAGGCGTGATTTCACGCTCTTCTAAACGTTGTTTAAGAATTTCAGTTAATCGTTTTTGTACACCCAAAGGCTTACCGTAATTGATTTTTATGTTGGGAAATTGAGTTTTAATACGTTCAATCTCTACAGGTATATCTTTGTAGTAATGACCTGCGCTAAGCAGTAATACAGGGATTACGGAAATTTCAGTTGCACCTTGATGCACTAATTTCCTAAAACCTTCAGATATATCTGGGTCTGCAAGTTCTAAAAAACATGTTTCTTGTAAAGGAATATTAACTTTTGCTTGAACACGCTCAATCAATGACGTTGCTTCTTCAACTGCTTCTGCTACACGGCTACCATGACTAACATATAAGACGCCTTGCATATAATTATCCCTCCAGCCACTGTTATGTGAGTTGTGTTAATAATTCATTTTTATATGTTTCCTCAAACCAACTAATGCGGTTACGCAATTTCACGACTTCACCCACAATAATCATCGCTGGGTTTTCAACATCTTTTGCACCGTGGACAATGGTTTCTAATGTGCCAACAACGGTTTTTTGTAATTTAGAAGTACCCATATGTACAAGCGCTACTGGCGTATTTTTATTACGCCCATTTTTAGTTAGCAACTCAACAATTTCTGGCAGCTTTTTAACGCCCATATAGATACATAACGTTTCCGGCCCTAAAGCTAGATGTCTCCAGTATTCATCCTTGTCAATTTCCTTGTTGATAACACCCGTAACAAATGCAACAGAAGAGCTGTAATCTCGATGTGTTACAGGGATACCTGCGTATGCAGGTGCTGCAATACCTGCAGTTATACCTGGTACGATTTCAAATGAAATATTATTGGCGGCTAATACTTCTGCTTCCTCGCCGCCTCTGCCATAAACGAAAGGATCTCCACCTTTCAAACGTGTAATCGTGTGACCTTCTTGAGCCAAATCAACGAGTAGTTGGTTAGTATCTACTTGCGAAACAGATTTATGGTTAGGATTTTTACCACAATATATTAACTGCGCAGTTATAGATGCGTACTCCAACAACTCAGGATTAACTAAACGGTCGTATAAAATAATGTCAGCTGTTTCAATCGATTTTTTACCTTTAACTGTAATTAAATCAGGATCACCAGGTCCTGCGCCTACTAAAAAAACTTTTCCCATCCTAACACCACCTTTTTAATTGATTAACTATGGAATAATTGACCGTCTGTGACTGCTTCAACAATCCCTGCTCTGACTACAAAATTACCAAAGCGCTCACCATCTGTTCTTTCTTGTGCATATTGCAATAAAATGGGTCTCAAACTTTCTAATATTTCTGCTTCATCAATATTTTCTTTATACAATTTATTTAAACGATCACCAGCGAAACCGCCACCTAGGTACATATTATACTTACCTGGTGCTTTACCAATAAATGCAATTTCAGCTAATGCCGGACGCGCACAACCGTTAGGGCATCCCGTCATTCTAATAGTTATTTCTTCTTCATTTAAGCCCGCTTCATCTAACAAGCTTTCTATTTTGGTAATTAATGAAGGTAAATACCGTTCAGATTCTGCCATTGCTAAACCACAAGTAGGAAAAGCGACACAAGCCATGGAATTTTTCCGCAACCCAGTATAATGTTCACCATCTGTTAAACCATATTGCTTTATGAGTGCTTCAATTTCTGGCTTTTTCTCTGTTTCAACATTCGCAATTACTAAATTTTGGTTAGGTGAAAGTCTAAAATCTCCAGTATGTACTTCAGCAATCGCTCTTAACGCTGTTTTCAATTTATATTCTTCCGTATCTTTAACACGTCCATTTTGAATAAATAAAGTGAAATGATGCTTACCACTGCCTTCAGTCCAACCATATCGATCACCATTATCTTCAAAGTGAAATGCACGCTTGGACTCTAATTCCCAACCTAAACGACGATTCAGTTCATCCGTGATACATGCTACCCCTTTGCGATCCACAGTATATTTAAAACGTGCATTCGTTCTATCTTCACGATTTCCATAATCTCTCTGAATCGTAAGGATTTTTTCACAAACATCAATGACCTGTGATTTTGGGAAATAGCCAATCAATCGTCCAACTTGTGGGTACGTCGCAGTATTTCCATGTTTCATACCCATGCCGCCACCAACTGTGAGATTAAATCCAACTAATTCACCGTCTTCAATGATTGAAATTAACCCGATATCTTGTGAAAATACGTCGATATCATTAGAGGGTGGGACTGCAATACCAATTTTAAATTTACGTGGCAAATAGGTTTTGCCATACATTGGTTCTGGTTCTTGATCACTCGTATCTAACACTTTCTCTCCGTCTAACCAAATTTCATGGTAAGCCTGTGTTTTAGGTGAAAGGTGACGGCTAATATCACTCGCAATCTGATTAATTTCCGCATGCACATCAGATTGATAAGGGTTAGGGTTACACATCACATTACGATTAACATCTCCACATGCTGCAAGCGTGTCTAATAAAGATTGGTTTATATCAAACATCGTTTGTTTTAAATTTCTTTTTAAAATCCCATGGAATTGAAACGCTTGTCTCGTCGTTAATTTAATCGTTTGATTTGCATATTGATTCGCGATATCATCCATCGCAATCCATTGTTCTGGAGTCGAAGCACCGCCCGGAGCACGCACTCTTATCATGAAACTGTATGCAGGCTCTAACTTCTGTCTACGGCGTTCATCGCGAAGATCTCTGTCATCTTGCATATAACTCCCATGAAACTTTAATAATTTAGTATCTTCTTCTGAAATAGCACCTGTAATTCTATCTGCTAACCCTTCAATAATTGTGCCACGAAGGTAGTTACTATCAGCTTTGATACGTTCCATCTCATCAAGTTTTTGAGAAAAATTTAAATTTGACTCTGTCACGTGATCAGCTCCTTTTCTAATAAACGTCTCTTTGATATCGTTTGTCTTTTTTCATTTGTGTCAAATAAGTCTCAGCTTCTTCCTCTGACATATTACCTTCTTTAACTAAGACCTGATGTATCGCTTTATGTACATCTTTAGCCATATTTTGTTCATCGCCACATACATATAAAGATGCACCGTTTTTTAACCACTCATAAAAAGTTTCACTTTGTTCCACAATCTTATGTTGAACATAAACTTTTTCATCCGTATCTCTTGAAAATGCTAAGTCCAACTTACTCAGCACACCTTCTTTAAGCCAATCTTGCCATTCTGTTTGATATAAAAAGTCTGTTGTAAAATGCTGTTCTCCAAAGAACAACCATGTTTGGCCTGATAAATCTAACTCTTCACGTGCTTGTAAATAAGATCTAAAAGGTGCGACACCTGTTCCAGGGCCAATCATAATGACGGGTGTAGCTTCATCGAATGGAAATTTAAAATTCGGGTTTTTCTTTAGATATACAGATATAGATGTTCCAGGTTCCATGCGTTCAGCTAATTGAACTGAACAAACACCTTGGCGCTCACGTTGGTGTGCTTGATATCTTACAGCGCCTACAGTGATATGAACTTCATCAGGATTTGCTTCATAACTGCTCGCTATAGAATATTCTCTAGGTGGTAATTTTCTTAAAAATTGATATAGCACCTCAGGCGCCGGGTTTTCTGGTTTAAAGTCTTGAATTAAATCAATTAAATCTCGACCATAAACATAAGATTTAACCCACGCTTGATCTAAGACGTTTTCTGCCAACGCTTCATTTCCAAACAACTCAGCTGTTTTTTGTAGTAGTGGTTTAGTTAATTTAGTAATTTCAAAATGATGTTGTAGTGCATCCTTTAATGAAAGCACATCGCCTTTGTCGTTGATTGGTATTTCTGTTTGAGCATCCCAATCTAATTTATCCAGTAAGACTTCTACTAGTTTTTCATCATTTTCTGGAATCACAACCAAGCAATCACCTGGCTCATAGTCTTCACCATAATCTTCAAATTGTAATTCAATATGTCTAACTTCTTTATTAGAGCCTCTACCATTCAAGTTAATATTTTCTAATATTTCAGCTTCATAAGGTTGTGTTTTTGAATATCGTTTTTCATTTGTCAATTGTACCGCGTTCGTTGTTGTCACCTTTTCTTCACTCAATGAGGCTTCGCTTAACTGTTCAATAATTTGATCCATCCAAGATTCAGCCATATCATCAAAATCCAAGTCACAATCTCGTCTATCTACTAAGCGGGAAGCTCCTAAATCTTCTAGACGTGCATCAAAATCCTTACCTGTTTGACAGAAGAATTCATATGATGCGTCCCCGAGTGATAAAACTGAAAAACGTACACCTTCTAACTTAGGTGCTTTTCTACCATGTAAAAATTCGTGAAAGCTAATGGCATTATCGGGCGGATTTCCTTCACCATGAGTAGAAGAAATAATAAATAAATCTTCTACTTTTTTTAGATCTTTTGTTTTATAATCACCCATTGCACTCAATTTCACATTGAAATTGAGTTCGACAAGGCGATCAGCTAACTTTTCAGCCAAACCTTGTGCATTACCAGTTTCTGAACCATACAATACAGTGATATGTCTCTCACTATTTGAAGTGTTTTCTTTATTTAATACAAACTGAGCTACTTCCGATGGTGTTTCTTGTTTTGTAGTAACACTTTGTAAATTTGCAGTTAAATAACCGCTTAACCAAACTTGCTGCTCAATCGTAAGATTTTGAATAATTTGGTTTAGTTGTGTGGCTTGATTTTCATCAAATGGACTATTTATTACGGATAAGTTCACAACCATTTCACCTCATTTTAATTTTTTATTTAACAATCATTTTATTTAAACTTACTCAACAATTGACGCCATACTCTCTTCAGAAAAATTTTTAACCATCACCTAAGATTATTTTGTTTAATCACCCTTTAGATATATCTATCCGATGGGAATACTAGGATTTAATGTCAAAAAAATTTATTATTATAAAGATGTATGGTCTGTGGTATGAAGACCGCATTCTGTTTTGTTTGAATTGGTCCATCTTCCCGCTCTTGAATCTCCTGATCCTTCAACAGCTGTCGTACACGGTATACATCCTATACTTGGATAGTTAAAATCATGTAATTCATTATAATGCAATTTATATTTTTTAATATATTGCCATACATCATCCCATGTCCAATGTATCAATGGACAAATTTTAACTGATTGGAAACGTTCGTCTTTATTTATAAACTGCGTATTTTGACGGCTTGGCGATTGCGCTCTACGTAACCCAGAAATCCAAGCAGTAGCACCAGACAAGACATCTTCCAATGGTTTGATTTTTCTAATATAACAACATTGGTTTGGATTGTTTTTCCAAAGTGCGGGGTTATATTGTGATGATTGCTCTTCCAAAGTTAATTCCGGTTTTTTAAGTTTAATACGTAGTTCTGGGTAGCGTTTTTGAACACGATCAATTAAATCATATGTTTCTTGAAAGTGAAGGCCTGTATCTAAAAATACAATTTGTGCATCCTTCTTAACACTATAAATCAAATCTATTAAAATCATGCCTTCCGCACCAAAACTACAGGCATAAATAACCGAATCTCCATAGGTTTGGTAAGCCCATGAGACGATTTCGCGTGCACCTTTTGTTTCATCATCAATATCTATTGACTCAAAGACATTTGCATTAAAATGTTCATAAGTAACTTTTGGTTCAAACATTAATCTATTCGCCCCCTCATAACGTACATGAATACATTATAATTAGATTTATTATAAATTTAGAATTATTTGAAAATAATTATGATTTACACTTTACTCATTGTAAATTTTTATGTCAAGTGTATATTTGAACGCGCGCATTAGTTACATTTTTTATTAAATTTGTATAGAAAGTGCATAGTCATAGTATTTTAGGCACTTTTAATTTCTAAGTTAATTCATTTTTATAACAACCTTGTTATATTGAATTTTCGCCTTTTCTAACATCTTTTCACATTTTTCTGAAATTTTTTAGATTTTTCATTTTTGACTGTATTTTAAAAGCCACCTTTTATAAAAAGGTGGCTTGCTCATTTCAATTTTTAGAAATTCAAATCAATGGTTAATTAAAATATAATAATATGCAATGTTAAAGTGGGTGGTTGTCCTTCGTATCAGTTAATAAAACTAAAGCGTTAAGTAAATCAATCCTATTTTATTAATGCATATATTTTATAAAGTAAAGGTCTTATTGGTTTAATAAAATCTCCAACATACTCTTCTATATGCGCGTTGAAGCCTGCTTTGAATTTTTGTACACCAGCATCTTCAGCATTTTCACTGAAATCTCCTGTTATACCGTAAAAATTATAACGATGGATATTGTGCGCTTTCGCAAATTTTATCATTTCCCATTGCAATCTATAGGCACCCATATATGTATTGTATCTAGGGTTGGAGCCGCTTGAAAGATAATAAACTTCATGATCGTTGTAAATATAAAGTGCAGCTGCTAAATCCAATATAGTTCCATCTGTTTTGATTAATGCTTCTGTTTCAGTTACTTTTCTTTGTTGTGCTTTTATTTGTTGTAAACCCTGCTCATACTTATTTTTATTTTTTTTCGAGTTAGGATTATTTTCTAAGCGCGCTTTAATATTTTCTAAGTCTTCATTTAATTTTT
The DNA here is from genome assembly GCF_017891615.1 of Staphylococcus sp. GDY8P198P. Taxonomy (NCBI): domain Bacteria; kingdom Bacillati; phylum Bacillota; class Bacilli; order Caryophanales; family Staphylococcaceae; genus Staphylococcus; species Staphylococcus sp. GDY8P198P. The sequence continues at coordinate 314,452 of NZ_JAESJQ010000001.1, read as the reverse complement.
CTAATTGTTTATTTTGTTTGACTAACAATGTTGACAAATCGATATATGCTAATTTTAACATGCTATTATCATGATAAATATTTTGCATTTCTTTAAAGTAATGCTGATCTCTAAACTTAAAACCATGTTTTTCTTCAGCCATTTTAAATAATTTAAAAAATCTACTAGTCTCCTCAATAGGGAGTGTACGTATTTGTACATCCATCTCGTATGTTTTCTTAATATTTCTACGTGTTTGATAATCCATTTCTTTAAGTAGGTCATCTTCAGTTTTGTTCTTCAAATCCAGAACAGATAACCAACGAATTTGACTTATTTGAGAATACCCTACTGTATACCCTTGATGTTTATAACCGATATCTTCCATAGTCTTAATAAGTGGTTTATTGTTATAACTTTCTAATATTTCACCTTGAGTATTTCTTATATTTTCTAACGTGTATGGATCTGTTAAAACATATAAACCACGATGCTTTTTTAAATATTTAGTTAAATTTTTGTAGAAAAACCTTACTAACTGATAATCCGAAAAATCCAAAACGGGTCCTCGATGCGTATAAAAATATTTAAAAAATTTAAAGGAACGTGCTTCAGTTAAAAGGCATGCTGCTATAACATTATCTTCGTTATCTTTAACACCTACAATATGCACATCGTTTTTATGTTGGTTTCTGTAATGAAAATGGTTGGCACTTTGTGTGTAATGTGAGGCATGATTATGAGTAAAATTTTCAAATTCATCAACTTTCAAGTGAGTGAAATACATTGTAAACCTACTTTCTCTTAATTTATAATGCATTGAACAATATTTATATATCATTAAAAAAACCAAGCACTAGGAAGGCTTGGCTAAATGATTTTCAACGGAGGGAGAAGGATTCGAACCAACGCAAGCAAGATGCTTCTAATTAATATTAACTATTAATTTCCCTTAAGCCAGACTTGGGTATCCCTCCAAAATTTTAATTATTTGATTATATTGTACTACTCATTTACAGAAAATAAAAGTATTGTTTAAAATATATCAAAACCTTTTTTCATTGCAAATTCATATCTATAAGGCACCATCTTTTCACAACAACAAAGAAGGAACAAGTAACCGTTCTTACGTTACTCGTTCCTTCTTTAATATCATACATTTTCATTTTCAATAAGTGTTATTAGTTTTTCTAAAAAATGAATTGTATTACTTGTTTTAGTGGTAAAGTGATCCGACATAAAATTTAAAAGCCCTTCATTTTCAGGCGTTACTTGAATTTTGTGCTTTATCTCTTGTGCTTCTATTAACATTTGTTTATTATCTTGAATCTTGCTTTCCAAGATATTGATTACTTTTTGATTATCTACAAATTTAAGGTAAGCAACACCAACATACATTTCACTAATTTCTTTAGTGTTCTCGAACAACTTATATATCAATTTAGGCAAAGTTTGTTTACCTTTTTCAGTAATTTGAAATACTTGCTTATCCGGACGATTTTCTTCTTTAATTGTCTCCACTATTTCTACAAGGCCTTTTTTGGATAATGCTTCAAAATTATAATAAAGTTTACTTTCTGTTAGTCCGCTCATTTTATCAAAAGGTATTGGTTCTGATAGCTGTTTTTTTAATAAATAAGGATAACTGTTTTTTTCCATTAATTTCCCTAATATAAATATTTGGATAGACATTATTAAAGTCTCCTTTTCTCATAATACCTTTATTTTAACAGAATCAAAGAAGATATTAATAGTTTGCAAGTGTTTCGTTAGTATTTTTGTAATGCTCAAAAACAACATCGGGTTCTTTTTTATAAACAAAAGTTACGATAACAATATTAACCAACATGGCAGCGACACCTACAGTTACCATAGATAAAATATATGGTGTTTGTGACACACTTCCAAAAATGTTTGCAAAATGACCCTGCACTGAATAATACATTGGTGAAATATGACTCATCCAGTTATAAACTGTAGGCATCATATCACGACTCATTGTTGCCCCATTAGCAATTGTTTGTATGAGTAAAATAGGAATATTTAAAATCATACCTGCCTGACCTATTAGGAAAACGACGATTGCAGTAAAGTTAAAGGAAACCCAATAATTCAATACTAATTGGCCAAAAATACTTAAGAATTTATCAGCTTCTAAATCATTTACTAAATAAGCAATACCTAACGAAATTACAGAAGAAGCTAGTCCAATGATTAAGGCTGTTAGTTGAACATAGATGAACAATTTAGTTTTACTAGCCTTGTTTCTGTTTTCTTTAAATGCACTAACTAATTGCATCGCTCCAATCATTGCTCCTACATATCCAGCTAAAGTTAAAAACATAGGTAACATTTTAAAATTCATGCTTGATGGCATTTTATTCATATGAGTAATGTCACCAGAATATGAGGCATTTATTTGCTTAATTAAGCCGTCCATTTGTTCATCAGGTATTTTTGCTTGTTGTAAAACACCTTCTGTAGTTTGGTTAGAAAATTGTTTACTAAGCTGACTATTAATTTCACTTCCGATTGAATCCATAGATTGACTAATCATCGTTGGAGAAGCGTCATTCACTTTAAAATCTAGTCCTGGTGTAGCTTTTTCAGATTTTAAATCACTTGAAAAATCTTGAGGTATATGAATAACAAGATTTAATTTATTATGTTCCAACTGATTATTTGCTTTCGCATTAGAAATATCTTTTTTAATATGATCGAACGGTAAACTTTTGTTCAATTGTTTTGATATTTGGTTACCGTAATCCCCTTTATCGTCGTTAACAATCGCAATCGGTAATTTATCAATATTACCTGGCATCGCTTTGTAACCAGGTAAAAAGATGGCCAACATCACTAATCCATAAAAAATCCCCATGAATATTGCGCCAACTGCCCCTTTTGTTTTTAAAAAAGCACTAAATTTCATCTTAATTATCCTCTCTAATACACATATATAGTTTTATAAAAGTACTTTTAACAAAGTACTTTGTTTATACTACGCTTTTGGATTTAATAGGTCAATTATATAAACCTAGAATTTTCATTATTTTACGAAACGTTATACGACAACTGAATGTCTATTTTTATGTGTATAGAAGGTAAAAATGCTTTGTATACATACAATTTATGCTCAAATTGTTTTGCTAATTACAAAGTATACTTAACTGGCACTATATCTTTATATTTTTGATTTATTTGAAAAATATTTGCGCAGTGTAAAATAAAAAAAACCCCCGACTAAGCTATTAAGTCGAGGGCTTTATTTAATAAAAATGAAAGGTCTTCAGATAAATAAAATACCATGTTTATTTTATAATATTTTTTGAATCTATATAAAATGTGTAAACCGAGTTAAATTACACTGAAAAGCTCAATCTTGGGATAAATGTTTCAAAATGAATATGCTCCATTGGTACTTCTAATTTTTGTAATTCTTGAATCATAGCTTTTAAGAATGAATTACCACCACATACATAAACTTCTGTTTCACCATCAAGGTATTGTTTTAATTGTTCAGCGTCTATAAATCCGTCTTGATCACGGAAATGTTTATCAAATTGTGCTACTGAAGATTGTGCTGTGATTGCTTCTAAATTTTCTTCAAATGCTACATTTTGAGCATCGGATGTTGATTGAAGGAATGTTGAAGTTAAACCAGCATCAACTGCTTCTTTATACATTGAAACGAGAGGTGTAACACCTACGCCAGAGCCTAAGAATAATTGTTTGTTATCTTTGTTTGCCAATCCAAATCCACCAACTGGTGCAGATAGCAATAGAGTGTCTCCAACGTTCACTTCATCGTGTAGCACTGTAGATACTTCACCTTCATGTTCTTCCGTAACGTCTCTACGTACACCGAATGTTAAGAAATCCTTGTCACCATCTACAATAGAATAATGTCTTTTAGCTCTGTATGGCAACTTCTCACTAGATATGTCTACTGTAATATATTGTCCAGGTACAAATTGACTTAAATCAATGTCGTCAGATGTTACTGTGAATGATTTAATTATTTCAGTTTCATCAGTGATATTTGTTACAGTAAATGGTTTAAAACCATCCCAAGCCATTTTACTGTATACTTCTTTTTCTAAACCGATAAATGCATCAGCAATTTCTCCATATGCTTTAATCCAAGCTTGGATAATAGGATCGTCTTCTTTTAAACCAGTCTCTTGTTGAATTGCCCAAATTAAATTTTCACCAACGATTGGATAATGCTCAGCTTTTACTTGTAAAGCACAATGTTTGTAAACCACAGGCATAATTGCGGGAACAATCGGTGATAAGTCTTCGATATTTTCTGCCGCTGCTAACACTGCCATCGCCAATGCAGAAGATTGTAACCCTCTTTTTTGGTTAGTCTGATTAAATATATTTTTCAATTCAGGATGTTGTTCAAATAATCTTTTATAGAAAGTTGATGTTATTGTCTGCCCTTTATCTTTTAATAATGGTATCGTTTCTCTTATAGTCTGTATTTCTTCTTGATTTAACATAAAACCCCTCCTAGTTATTCCTTCACCTCCATTATTGTACGCCATTCGTTTACTTACAAGAGAATGTGTTTTATTTCACATAATTTTCACATTCAATATTCATTAATTTGTAACTATTTTATGATTAACAATTTTTTAAAAGACAACATATAGGAAATCATTGCTTACTTTCATTCATAATATAATTTAAAATAAAATATATTTTTTTAGAAATTAGTTTTAACAAAAATTAAAAACCACATGCACAGGACGATAAATGAGTTGGCTTGTGGTTTTAACTTTTTTATTTACTCTTATTAATATGTTTTAAAAATGCTTTACACTTATTAATTAACAGATAAAAATTCTATTTTAATTATATTTCTCATTCAATTGGTGTATCAACCTTCTGAACTCCGTTTCGGATTTAAATTCAAAGGTGATATAACCTTTTTTATTTTTGTTAGAAATCGTCACAGCTGAACCATATTGTTCTTTTAGTTGTCGCTCTTGCTGTTGAATAAACTTTGGTTTTTTAGTTGCTTGTTGTTTCTCTATAATCTTTTTTTTATCTTCATTGTTTTCATTTACATACTGTTCTAATGTACGTACACTCCAAGACTCCTGGAAGGCTTGCTCAGCAATGCTTTTCATCTTTTGTTTATCTTTTATCCCTAATAATGTACGTCCATGTGCACCTGATAATTTATTATCTTTAACCATTTGAGTAATTTCCTTAGGCAATTGTAGTAAACGCAACATGTTGGCAATATAAGGTCTAGATTTACTTAATCGCTGTGCAACTTCTTGTTGAGTCAGCTCTAAATCATCCATTAGCTTACGATAACTTTCTGCTTCTTCAATCGCATTTAAATCTTCGCGCTGCAAATTTTCAATCACAGCGAGTTCCATCATGTCTTCATCAGATAGCACTTTTACAATAGCTGGTATTGTCGTTGATCCTGCTAGTTTTGAAGCTCGATAACGTCGCTCTCCAACTACAATGTTATAACCAGATATTGTTTTTCGTAACACGATAGGCTGTAAAATACCATGAAGTTTTATCGACTCAGCTAAATCTTCTAAACGTTCTTGATCAAATGTTTTTCTAGGTTGATAAGGATTAGGTTTAATGCTGTTAATAGCAATTTCTTTTACGTGCGCATTGTTATCTACTTTGAGTCGTTCATCTATAGAATCATTCATTTTTTACACCTACTTTCTTAAATAAAATAATTTTTTTAGTTAAACATAGTATATCATCACAGTAACAATGAAAAATATTATTTTAAATTATCGGTTAAATCAAAATTTTCAGATAAGTTATTGACAAAAGTTATTTTAATGTGTAATCTAAGTGATAACAAATTCGAAATAGCAACACACAGTAATAAGGAAAGTAGAACTTACACTGCTGACACAGAGAGTCTTCACCTGCTGAAAGAAGACACAGAAAGAAAGTTTGAAAATGGCCTTTGAGTGTTGATGCCAATATGAGGTGTCAACGGGATCGCCCGTTATAGCGATACAGTATTAACATTTTGTTTAATGGCGTACTGGATTATTCCAAGCGTTGCATATGTCGTTAATACTCATTTCACTTTCAGTGGCAGTGAGTTTTTTATTTGGACATATTACGGTAGCGCAAGTTCAGTACAAGTAATTAATGCAATTTGGCGTACTGGATAAGGTTACTTTAGTGATAAAGTAATGAACAAAGGTGGTACCGCGAGCTAAGCTTTCGTCCTTTACATCCGATTGAGTCGGGTTTAAAGGACGGAAGCTTTTTTTATTTTTTAAAGGAGGTTATCTGTATTATGAAAAATACTGAGTTATCACAAATTGCACTGACACAAGATGCAACAGGAGCGATTGCAAATCCAATCTATTTATCAACAGCATATCAGCATCCTCATTTAGGATCATCAACTGGTTTTGATTATACAAGAACTAAAAATCCTACCCGTTCAGCTTTTGAAGAATCATTTGCTAAGTTAGAACGTGGTACTGCTTCATTTGCAACTGCAAGTGGCATGGCAGCCATACAATTAATATGTAATTTATTTAAAGCTGGCGATGAAATACTCGTTTCATTCGACCTTTATGGTGGCACATTTAGACTATTTGATTTTTATGAGCAACAATACGGTGTACATTTCAAATATGTAGATTTCTTAAACTATGAAACAGTCAAGGAAAACATTACAGAAAATACCAAAGCACTATTTATAGAAACGATTTCAAACCCACAAATGCAAGAAGTAGATGTTGATCCATATTATATTTTAAGTAAAAAACATCACTTATTGACGATTATAGACAACACTTTTTTAACACCATATCTCTCAACACCACTTGAAGATGGTGCAGATATTGTACTACATTCTGCTACGAAATATATAGGTGGTCATAATGATGTACTTGCTGGTGTAGTGACAGTTAAAGACGAAAATTTGGCTGAAAAATTAGGTGAATTTCATAACATGATTGGTGCAACTTTATCACCTTTTGACAGCTACTTACTACAACGTGGTTTAAAGACATTGCACTTAAGAATGGATCGTTCAGAATATAATGCTCAATTATTAGCCAAACGATGTTATAACTTAAAAGGCATTGACCAAGTCTTATATTGTGGTCGAACAGGAATGATGAGTCTACGTTTAAATAAAAATTATAAAGCCGATAAATTTTTAGAAAACTTAAAAGTATGTATTTTTGCAGAAAGTTTAGGCGGAACAGAGACATTTATAACATTTCCATATACACAAACACACGTTGATATGCCAGATGAAGAAAAAGAAAAACGAGGCATTGATGAACATTTACTAAGATTATCCATCGGTGTTGAAGATTACGAAGATATTGAACAAGACATTATACAAGCATTAGAAAAATCTAAAGAAAGCGTGATTATATGAGTTTATCAAAAGAAACAGAAGTGATATTTGACGCACAAAGAGGTGTTGAATACGATTCAGCTAACCCACCATTATATGCTTCTTCGACATTTCATCAAAAAGTTTTAGGTGGCGATGCTAAATATGATTATGCGCGAAGTGGCAACCCTAATCGTGCTTTGTTAGAAGAAAAATTAGCAGCACTTGAAGGCGGCGATTACGCATTTGCTTACGCATCAGGTATTGCAGCTATTTCAGCTGTACTGCTTACATTAAATGCAGGTGATCATGTCATTCTACCCGATGATGTCTATGGTGGTACTTTCAGATTAACAGAACAAATCTTAACACGTTTTAATATTCAGTTTACGACGGTAGACACAACGCAATTACAAGAAATCGAGGAAGCCATTCAATCAAATACAAAACTAGTTTATATTGAAACACCATCTAATCCATTATTTAAAATCACTGATATTAAAGGCGTCTCTCGTATTACACAACAACACGAACTATTACTCGCTGTTGATAATACATTTATGACGCCACTTGGTCAGTCACCTTTAGCTTTAGGTGCAGATATCGTCGTACATAGCGCTACAAAATTCTTGGGTGGCCATAGTGATATTATTGCTGGCGCTGCTATCACAAACAATAAAGCAGTAGCAGACGCACTTTATCTATTACAAAACGGTACTGGAACTGCACTATCTGCACATGATTGCTGGACGTTAGCACAACATTTAAAAACATTGTCTGTACGTTTCAATCAATCTGTGGAAAATGCACAGAAAGTTTATGATTTCTTATCGCAGCGTGAAGAAATTGCAGAAGTTTATTACCCGGGAAATGACAAGTTACACTTGTCTCAAGCAAAACATGGTGGTGCTGTTTTAGGTTTAAGACTTAAAGATGAATCAAAGGCACAAGCCTTTGTAGATGCACTCACACTGCCACTTGTTTCTGTAAGTTTGGGTGGTGTCGAGACTATTTTATCTCACCCTGCTACTATGTCTCATGCTGCTGTACCAAAAGAAGTTCGTGAAGCACGCAATATAACGTTTGGATTATTCAGATTAAGTGTGGGCTTAGAAAATGCTGACGAATTAATTGCTGATTTAAACTACGCACTGAAGGAGGCTTTCAATGAGTCAACTCATCAACAAACTGAAACAGAACATTTTAGTCGCTGATGGTGCAATGGGGACCATTCTATATTCTGATGGTTTAGATACTTGTCCAGAAGCATATAATTTAACCCATCCTGACAAAATAGAACGGATACACCGCTCCTACATTGAATCTGGTGCTGATATTATTCAGACCAATACTTATGGTGCAAACTTTGAAAAATTAAAAGTATTTGGTTTAGAACACAAAGTTAAAGAAATACACAAAGCCGCAGTACAAATAGCCAAAAAAGCAGCTAATGACGAAACATTTATACTAGGTACTGTGGGTGGATTTAGAGGTGTGAAACAGGAAGATTTAGGTTTAGAAGCCATTCAATATCATACCGAAATCCAAGTAGATACTTTAGTTGAAGAAGGTGTCGATGGTTTACTTTTTGAAACCTATTATGATTTAGAAGAGCTTACTAATATTATTAAAGCTACAAAACGAAAACATCATATTCCTATCATTGCTCAATTAACTGCTTTAAACACAAATTATTTAAGAGATGGTACAGAAATTAATACAGCTTTACAACGGGTTGTTGACAGTGGCGCTGATATCGTTGGACTCAATTGTCACCATGGTCCTCATCACATGCAGCAATCTTTTTCACATATTGAATTACCTGACAATGCGTATTTATCTTGCTATCCCAATGCAAGTTTATTAGATATTGAAAATAGTCGATTTAAATATAGTGACAATGCCGAATACTTTGGTAAAGTGGCGGAACAATTAATTAAAGAAGGCGTTAGGATTATCGGGGGATGTTGCGGGACTACACCAGAACATATTCAATACATTAAGTCCTCAGTAGCCAATCTCAAACCGGTATCCAGTAAAAATGTAATTCCTATAAAAAAATACAATAGCCCTTCATATGCCAATACACAGCAACAAAATTTAACAACTAAAGTTAAAGCACAACCTACAATTATAGTAGAATTAGACACGCCAAAGCACTTAGATACAGAAACATTTTTCAGAAATATCAAAAAACTCGACGATGCTCAAATTGATGCGGTGACCTTAGCAGATAACTCCTTAGCCACTGTGCGTATCAGTAATGTTGCAGCAGCGAGTATTATCAAACAACAATATAATATTGAACCGCTCGTTCACATTACTTGCCGCGACCGTAATCTCATTGGATTGCAATCACATTTATTAGGCTTATCCTTACTAAATGTGAATGAAATATTAGCCATTACAGGAGATCCATCAAAAATTGGTCACTTGCCAGGAGCAACGAATGTTTACGATGTGAATTCCAAAGGTTTAACAGAAATTGCATTACGCTTTAACGAAGGTATTAACACTGATGGTGATGCGCTGAAGACGAAAACAAATTTCAACATCGCAGGTGCTTTTGATCCGAATGTTCGTAAACTCGAAGGTTCAGTCAAACGTGCTGAGAAAAAAATAGAAAGTGGCACGCACTACTTTATAACACAGCCAGTTTATAGCACCGAAAAAATCGAAGAAATATATGAAGCAACCAAACATTTGGACGTACCATTCTTTATTGGCATTATGCCAGTCACCAGCTATAATAATGCACTATTTTTACACAACGAAGTGCCTGGTATTAAACTGTCCGAAGACATTTTAGAACAATTTGAAGCTGTTAAAGATGATAAAGAAAAAACGAAAGCATTAAGCCTTAAACTTTCTAAGGAACTTATAGATACCGTCCATAAATATTTTAACGGTTTATATTTAATTACACCGTTCCAGAAAGTAGATTACACTTTAGCACTTGCATCATATTCACAATCAATTACTTCAAGTAAACAGGAGGCAATATTATGACAATTCAAACATCAAATTTAGGTTTCCCAAGATTAGGTAGAAAAAGAGAGTGGAAAAAAGCAATAGAAAGTTACTGGGCTAATAAAATAGATGCCCCTACATTAAATCAACAATTAACAGACTTGCATAAAGAGAATTTATTGCTACAAAAGAATTATAATTTAACAAGTGTCCCTGTCGGAGATTTCTCTCTTTATGATCATATTCTTGATACATCTTTATTATTCAACATTATTCCAGAACGTTTCCAAGGCAGAGCATTAGACAATGATTTATTATTCGACATTGCCAGAGGTAATAAAGAACATGTTGCAAGTGCATTGATCAAATGGTTCAACACAAATTATCATTATATTGTACCTGAATGGGACAACGTAGAGCCAAAATTGAATGACAACGTATTATTAGAGCGTTTCAAATATGCACAATCTATTAACGTGAATGCACACCCAGTGATCGTGGGCCCAATAACATTCGTAAAACTTTCTAAGGGAGGTTCACAATCATTTGAAGAAAAAGTAAATACATTACTGCCTTTATATAAAGAAGTTTTACAGTCTTTAGTAGATGCAGGAGCGGAATACATTCAAATCGATGAACCTGTACTTGTGGAAGATGATAGTGCATCATTTGAAGATATTACACGTACTGCTTATAACTATTTTGACGAAGCAGGCGTAAGTAATCACCTTGTGATTCAAACTTATTTTGAACGTGTAAATTTAAAATTCCTAAACAGCTTACCTGTAAAAGGATTAGGTTTAGATTTTGTACATGATAATGGCTATAACTTAAAACAAATTAAAGATGGAGACTTAGACAAAAACAAATCACTTTATGCAGGTATTATAGATGGTCGTAATGTGTGGGCAGCAGATATTGAAGCTAAAAAATCATTGATCGACACATTACAAAATGCTACAAATAACCTTGTCATTCAACCATCTTCTTCTCTATTACATGTGCCAGTATCATTAGACGATGAAACATTAGATGAATCTATCGCAGAGGGCTTGAGTTTTGCCACTGAAAAATTAGATGAATTAGATGCATTAAGACGATTATTTAATGACAATGACAGCCAAAAATTTGATGAATTAAAAGCACGTTATGAACGCTTCCAAAATCAATCATTCAAAAATCTAGAGTATGATTTCGACAGTGTACGCACTACACGTCAGTCACCATTTAAAGTGCGTAAAAAAGCACAAGATGCACGTCTTAACTTACCTGATTTACCAACGACAACGATTGGATCATTCCCGCAATCGCAAGAAGTAAGAAAATTCCGTGCAGATTGGAAAAATAATCGAATTACAGATGAAGATTATAAAACATTCTTAAAAAATGAAATTGCGCGCTGGATTAAAATCCAAGAAGATATCGGCTTAGATGTCTTAGTACACGGTGAATTTGAGCGAAATGACATGGTAGAATTCTTCGGCGAAAAATTACAAGGCTTCTTAGTGACGAAGTATGGATGGGTGCAATCATACGGTTCGCGTGCGGTAAAACCACCAATCATTTATGGTGATGTAAAATGGACAGAGCCTTTAACAGTAAAAGAGACACTTTATGCACAAAGTTTAACGGATAGACCAGTAAAAGGTATGCTTACAGGACCAGTGACTATCTTGAATTGGTCATTTGAACGTGTAGACTTACCGCGTGAAACTGTACAGGATCAAATTGCATTAGCGATTAATGAAGAAGTTTTAGCTTTAGAAAAAGCTGGTATCCAAATTATTCAAGTTGATGAACCTGCATTGAGAGAAGGTTTACCATTACGTTCAGAATATCATGAAGATTATCTTAATAAAGCTGTGCATTCATTTAAATTAGCTACATCATCTGTTGCCGATGAAACGCAAATTCATACACATATGTGCTATTCTCAATTTGGACAAATCATTCATGCTATCTATGATTTAGATGCAGATGTTATTTCAATAGAGACATCTCGTAGCCATGGAGACTTAATTAAAGATTTTGAAGATATTACTTATGACTTAGGTATCGGATTAGGGGTATATGATATCCATAGTCCACGTATCCCTACTGAATCTGAAATTACAGAAGCGATTAACCGCGCTTTACAAGAAATTGACCGTTCTTTATTCTGGGTTAATCCAGACTGTGGTTTGAAAACACGTAAAGAGGACGAAGTAAGAGAAGCATTGACTGTGCTTGTGAATTCAGTAGACAAATTACGTAAATCAACAAATCCAGCAACAGTTTAATCATTAATGACGAAGGTGATATCAATGAATTATCCACTATGGGAGCAGTTAGAACAATTAAAAACTTCAACATGGGTAGATTTAACCCATACATTTGATGAAACCATTCCATGTTTTAGTGAATTTGAACGCGCAAAAGTCTCTACACTATTTAATGTTGCTGACGATGGCTTCTATGTCCAAAATTGGAATATTGTGACTCAGTATGGGACACACATAGATGCGCCGATACATTTTGTCGAAAAAACACGCTATCTTCATGAGATTGATTTAAAAGAACTCGTATTACCACTAGTTGTTTTAGATTTTTCACAAGAAGTAGCAGCTGATGCTGACTTTATTTTAACGCGTGAGCATATTAAGCAATGGGAAGCTGAACATGGTTCAATCGAACCTGGCACTTTTGTTGCCTTTCGTAGCGATTGGTCCAAACGATGGCCAGATATTGAACGCTTTGAAAATAAAGATGCAGAAGGACAACTTCACTTACCTGGTTGGGGCTTGGATGCCTTACAATATTTACTAGAAGATAGACAAGTCAAATCTATCGGCCATGAAACATTCGATACAGATGCTTCCATAGATGTTGCCAAAAATGGTGATATTGTCGGTGAGCGTTACGTATTAGGTCAAGATACTTTCCAACTTGAGTTACTAACGAATTTGGATCAACTGCCTACACGAGGTGCCATTATTTATGCTATTAGTCCAAAACCAAACAAAGCACCTGGATTTCCAGTACGTGCCTTTGCTATCAAACCATAAACATGATGCGAAACCGTCCATTTCGCCTCTATAATATAAAACTTATAAAACCTAGCCATTATAATATATAAGAAATTGAGCACTTCTTATATTGATATTTCTCTTTTATAAATAATAAATAAATTCTAAAGTATGATCATGTTGATACGTAACTATTTGAAATGATACTACACAGATCATTATCATTTGCTGTTTATAGAAGCCAACATATTAAATCATATTACCAACTTAATTGGGGCGGGAATTTGATATCAAATACCATATTTGATTTCTATCCCGTCCCACTTTTATTGAATAAATACATAGGTCATAAGTTGGATTTTTGACAGATGATAATCTCTATCATTTAAAAAATTAAAATCAATGTTATACTTCAATTAAATTCTATTATATAAATAGCGTGTTATTGTTCATGCTTTACTATAAATTTTTAATACAATACGAGGTGACCTTTTTGGAATTAAATAGAACAAATTCCCCTTTTGATGAAAATCAATTGGAACTTATACAACAACTCATGCCAACACTGTCATCAAATCAACAGTCTTGGTTAAGCGGCTATTTGCTTAATGCTTCTACAGATGAAGGTGACCCATTACAATATACTGATCATCCTGAACCATCTGAGCACTCAAACGCAACAGCTGAATCAACATCATCCATTCACACAACTACTGCTGAAGCACCAACAGAAGATACGTCACATTCGACAATATCTACAGATGAACCCATCGAAGTTAACATTTTATTTGGTACAGAAACAGGCAATGCTGAAGAAATTGCTGATGAATTTGAAACGAAATTAAAAGAACACGATTTTACAGTTCACACGTGGGAAATGGATGACTTTCCTCAAGAGGACTTATCGAAAGTTAACCATGTGTTTATCATTACCTCAACGCATGGCGTGGGTGAACCTCCGATTAATGCGTTAGATTTTTATGACTACCTGCATAGCGATGAGGCACCAGATTTAAGTCATTTAAACTTCTCAGTACTCGCGTTAGGTGATCAAGATTACCCTGATTTCTGCCAAGCAGGTAAAGATTTCGACAAAATCTTAGGTGATTTAGGCGGTCATCGTTTAGCTGATCGTGTTGAATGTGACTTTGATTTTGAAGAAGTATCTGAGCAATGGATTATTGACATGCTTGAACTTTTGTCTCAAATGTCTCCCGGTACTCAAAACAATGAACCCAAAGATGAAGATGTTGTTGTCGAAGAACCACAAGCAGCTTATTCAAAAACACATCCATTTTATGCTGAAATCATCAAAAATAGTGTGTTAACTGAACCAACTGCTACCCGTGAAGTCAGACATCTTGAATTATCTTTAGAGGGATATGGCGAAGCCTATGAACCTGGAGACAGTTTAGTAATTATCCCTAAAAACAATCCAGAACTTGTAGCAGAAGTGATCAATACATTGAGTTGGGATAGCACAACAACCATAGATATAGACAATAGTGGCAATAGTGCTACTATACAAGATGCACTTACGAATGAGTTTGAAATTGCTAAATTAACACCATCTATATTAAATAATGCAGCTGCATTATTTGGAAATCCTATGCTAAATGCAAATGTACAAAACAAGGAATGGGTGCAAGATTATATTTATGGCAGAGATTTCATAGATTTAATTAAAGATTTTACACCTGTCGCGCTGTCACCTGATATGCTAAAAGACTTATTAAGAAAACTGCCACCTAGAGAATACTCTATTGCCAGCAGCAATCAAGTAAACCCACATACCGTCCATATAACTGTACGCGTGGTTAAATATGAAGCACATCATCGTGAACGCCATGGCGTATGCTCTGTACAACTTGCAGATCGTACACAATTAGGCGATAAATTACCTGTTTATCTTAAAAAGAATCCAAATTTTAAATTCCCTTATGATGAGCAAACACCAGTCATTATGATTGGAGCAGGTACTGGCATTGCGCCTTACAGAGCATATCTCCAACAAAGAGAACATTTAGGACTTAAAGGAAACCAATGGCTCATATTTGGAAATCAAAATGTCGATGCAGATTTCCTATATCGTAATGATTTAGAATTATGGCTAGATCAAGGCGTGCTTAGCAAACTAGATTTAGCATTTTCAAGAGATACAGAAAATAAAATCTATGTTCAACACCGAATTGAAGAAAATGGGGCAGATTTTTATCAATGGCTAACAAATGGTGCAACCATTTATCTTTGTGGTGACAAAGAAGAGATGGCAAAAGGTGTACACCAATCCTTTGTCAATGTACTCATTCAGCACGGTAACTTTAATCAAGCACAAGCAGAAGACTATTTAACAGAACTAATTAAAAATCAAAGATATCAACGTGATGTTTATTGATAGTTGCGCCAGACACTACGCTATCATCCCATCGCTTTTAATCCTACAACCACCTCAGCGATTACTTTAAAGTCAATCGTACAGAAAGTAGACAAACCCTTCGCATTAATTTGCGAAGGGTTTGTTTATTTTCTATTTATATCGTTTTTTCAAATAGAACTTTCCCCCTTGAACTAATCTTTATTCGTTAATTTCATTATTTAATGCTTCTTGAAAATGGAGTGTGTCCTTCTCAGCTAATTCAGTAGTATACTTATTCTTATTTGCATTTGCTTTAATATGCATAGAATCAATAAATAAAGATGAGTGATCTATTAAATTGTTTTGATAGCTATTTCTTATATTTTCTCAAATATTTGTCTTCGACAAGTTCATATACAAAATTTAAATCTAATATCTCATCGACTTTACGTAATAAATGACTATTAGCGACTAAGTTAAAGATAGAAATCATTTCATATTGATCTCTTTTATCAATTGATTTATTCAACATAATAAACACCATCACTGCTTAATTTACATATATTATCATATTGGCAGTCATTTATGCCGACTCCTGCGGGATAGCACTAGCCGAAGACTACAGGCTAAGGCAGTGCCCGCGGAAAGCGTGTATAAAAAACTGCCAACAAAGTCGGAGACTTTGTCGACAGTCTTAGCAATTACTTTACAGTTAATCGTATTGAGGTGGTTTTTTTAATGCTAAATATACCGTTAAGTATGCCATTTAGCATATGATTACGACCACTTATCCATTTAGTATGGTAACCCAGACATATATTTGTTTTACTTATCATAAGAAGGAGGCGAACTGAGCATGGATGTGAAAGTAATATATAATCAAAATTTAGACAACAATCAAATCATCATTGAAGTAAATGAGCACACTGAACACGTAAATGACATCGTTAACTATATTAATAAATTATCTAAAACTAAATTATTTCCCGGAAAATATAAAGGAGAAACACACTTTATAAAACAAGAAGACATTATTTCATTTCGCATAGAAAATAAAATCTTAACTATGATTACTACAGATAAACAATTCACCATGAATCAACGACTATACGAAATCAAATCTCAACTCAACACCTATTTTTTACAAATTTCTAAATCTGAAATAATCAATATTAATTATATTGATTATTTGAAACTCAATAAAAATGGCACAATTGAAGTTCGTTTTACTAATAGTGATTTCACTTATTCATCAAGAAGGTACTTACCATTAATCAAGGAGGCATTAAAATTATGAAACGTTTATTACACGGCGCAATCACAGGTATTGCTATTGGAGTTATAATTTCGTTATTGTTTTCAACTATTTTTTCACATAGCTCATTTCATCCAGTTTCTCCTGTCTCAACAATGGGTCATTTATACTTTCAATATTTAAGTGAATTACAAACGATGTTTATCGCAGTTACCATCTGGGCATTAATTGGTATTACATTCAGTTTTGGGGAGCTCATATTTTCAAATTCTAGAAAATCTTTATTATTTAAAACTTCACTTCATTTCACCTTAATGTTCGTCATCATGCTACCTTTAGCAATACTAGCGGGCTGGTTTCCACTTAAAGTTTCAGCTTTATTATCTTTTGTCGTCATCTATACCATTGTCTATTTTATCATTTGGTCAATAGAAACGAAGCGTAACCAACAAGATATCAATGAGATTAACGCTATGCTTTCAAAAAGGAAGGATGAAAAACATGAATAAAGGTAGATACACTGTAATACCCAATTCATCGGTCACAGTTTTTCTAATAGGGCTTCGTATAAACAAATGGCATAAAATTCATAAATGGTTACCTGTACTCTTATCTATGCCACCTATGCTCAGAGAATTATCAAAAGACCAAACGCTGGGTTGTTTATCTTTTGAAATGCTATTTAAATATCGTGGTGTGATGATTGTTCAATATTGGGAATCTAATGAAAAATTACTTTCTTATTCAAAAATGCCTGTACATTTAAAAGCGTGGCGGCGATTTATGAAAGAACTTAAGCATAATGATGCTGTAGGTTTTTATCATGAGACTTATAATGTCGATGCGAACCAATATGAAAATATTTATATAAATATGCCAGATTTTGGTTTAGGAAAAGCGCGTAAAAATGAAAAAGTAACCAAAGCTACACACACTGCTAAACAACGCTTACGTACACAAACCTAACCTACCAATACTTATCATGTCTTATCGCTATAGATATGATAAGAATATGCTAAAATAATTTTTTGGCATAGAAATGCTCCCTCCAAGTTTCATTTTTTAAATGTCACTTTGAAGGGAGCATATTAATTGTCCTAGACGCATTCCTAACAAAATATTAATATTTCAGAGTTTTATTACTACTTAATCTTTAAATTATTACCTTACATATTCAAAGATACCTGCAGCACCCATACCAACACCGATACACATTGTAACCATACCATATTGTGTATCTGGGCGTTTTTTCATTTCTGAAAGTAATCTGCCGACTAACATCGCACCCGTAGCACCCAATGGATGACCTAAGGCAATTGCACCGCCATTAACATTTGTCTTTTGAGTATCTAAACCTGTCTCTCTCATTGAAGCGATTGTTTGAGATGCAAAAGCTTCATTCAACTCTACTAAATCAATATCATCTACATTCAAGTTTGCTTGTTTTAACACTTCAGGAATTGCATAGGCAGGCCCAATACCCATCAATTTAGGATCTACCCCAACTGCTTTAAAGCCTACGAATCTTGCAATCGGTTCTACGCCTAATTCCTTCACCTTTTCTCCTGACATAACGACTACAAAGCCTGAGCCGTCAGTCAAGGGTGCCGAGGAGCCTGCAGTCACTGTGCCATCTGCCTTAAAAACAGTGGGTAATTTAGATAATGCTTCTTGATTCGTATCTGGTCTAATCAATTCATCATCTTTAAATACTTCCTGCGATACGACTGGGCCATTTTCATTATAATCTACTTTATTCACTTCAATCGGAATAATTTCATCTTCAAATTTACCTTCTGCTTGTGCTTTAGCAGCACGAGCATGACTTTGTACTGCATAGGCATCTTGATCTTCTCTAGAAACCTTATAAGTTTCAGCAACCATTTCAGCAGTTAAACCCATCGGATAAGAAACACCAGAATCTTCGTCTTGCAGAATTGGGTTATTGGTCGGTTCATTGCCTCCCATCGGTACTGCACTCATTAGTTCAATACCTCCGGCAACAAGAATGTCCGCTTGGTCCGCTTTAATTTGATTTGCTGCATGTGCAATCGTTTGTAACCCTGAAGAACAATAACGATTGACTGTTTGACCTGGTACTTCATTAGGCATTCCTGCTAATAAAGCAATCGTTCTAGCAATATTTTGCCCTTGCAAGCCTTCTGGAAATGAATTCCCAACAATGACATCTTCAACCATATTAGGTTCAAACGAACCTCCAACTCTTTCTAAAACACCTTTCAATACTTTTGCAGCAACTTCATCAGGTCTTTCATGAGTCATTGCACCATTTTTTGCCTTACCAGCTGCTGAACGTCCATAAGCTACTATATATGCATCTCGCATTTAGTTTCACCCTTTCTTCTATAATGTTCGATTATTAGTTGCGTAGTGGTTTTCCTTTTTCTAACATATGAGAAATTCTATCGTATGTTTTTTTATTTTGAAGTAATTCTAAGAATCTTTCTTTTTCAAGTTTTTGTAAATATCTTTGATTTACATAGGTGTTACGTGGAACATCTCCACCACTCAGTACTTCTGCAACCTTCAATGTTATTTCATAATCGTAATCACTAATAAAGTGACCTACACGCTGTGCATCTAATTGACCTTCTGCTAAGGCTTTAAAGTCTCGGCCTAAAGCGATGTATTGAGATTTTGGAAGTGGTACATAATTTGCTTCGGATTCATAGCGCGCACGTTTCAATGCAATTTCAATACGTCTTTCGGTATTTAAAATAACCGTATCTGTTTCTTTTAAATAGCCATATCTCTTAGCTTCATAAGCATTTGTAGACACTTTAGCAAAACCAATCTGCATTAAAATTTTAGTAATAGACGCTTGTTTATCATCATTTTTATGATTTGTACGCATAATGCGATCCGTGAGTTCTGCGAGTCCGCCACCTGCTGGCAATAAACCTACACCTGTTTCTACAAGACCAATGTAAGACTCACTTGCCGCTACAACAATTGGTGAATGTAGTACGAGTTCGCAACCACCGCCTAATGCACGTCCTTGAACAGCTGTTACAACAGGTTTCAATGCATGTTTCAGTCTCGCAAATACATGATGTAATTGTTCGACCGCTTCACCTACTTCAGAAACTACTTTTCCGTCTTCATGTGCTTTCTTCATTTGATATAAATTAGCACCTACACTAAAGTTGTTACCGCCTGCGTAAATCACCATGCTCGTAAAGTCTTCATTTTCAAGCTTATCAATAGCTTCTAATAAGTCAGATAAAAAGCTATTTGAAATGACATTATTTTTACTTTGTAATTTTAATAATAGTTGATCTTTATTTGCTATAGATAAATTAGAATCCGATCTATCCCACAACTCTGAATCGATATAAGCTGTTACTGGTGTTACGCGTTCAATAGATTCACCTTCAGCATAAAATGCTTCGTTGCGTTGCTCAATCCAATCTGGTAATTGACCTAATTCTTCTTTCATACGAGATTTAACACGTTCATATCCCATTAAATCCCATAATTGGAATGGTCCTAATTTCCAGTTAAAGCCCCAAACTAATGCGCGATCAATATCTTTAAAATCTTCCGCAGCTTTTGGTACATTCACTGCTGAATAGTAGAAATTATTTCGCAATGTTTCCCATAAGAATACGCCCGCATCATCTTGCGCATTAAAGATAACATCTAAATTTGAGGCAAGATCTTTACTAAAGCGACCTAAAATTTCTAATTGTGGGTGTTTAGGTTCAACATAGTCATTTTGCTTATCATCATATACATAACGCTGTTTATTTACTTTTTTATAAAAACCTTGTTTTGTTTTATTACCTAATGCACCATTTTTTGCTAATTTTTCAGAAAGTGCTACATCCTTGAAGAATGGTTGCTCTTCTGGAATTTTTTGTAATCCTTTGATCACAGCCATAGCAATATCTAATCCTACTAAATCAGATAACCCATATGTGCCCATTTTAGGTCGACCAATACTGCGACCTGTTAATGCGTCAACTTCAGTAATAGAGAAACCTTGTTGTTCTGCTCGATACATAATATCATTCATTGTTTGTGTGCCGACTCTATTGGCAACAAATCCAGGTACATCGTTTGCTACAATTACACCTTTACCTAATACATCTTCTGCAAAAGCTTGTACCCGTTCGACAACCTCTGAATGCGTTTGTTTATTTGGGATAACTTCCACTAATTTCATTATTCTTGGTGGATTGAAGAAGTGCATACCGAAAAATCTTTCTTTATCACTATCGTCAAATACCTCTGCAATTGCTTCAATTGGAATACCTGAAGTATTTGTTGCAAACACTGCATCGTCATTTGCTACTTTTTTAACTTGATCCCAAATTTGATGCTTTATGTCCACTTCTTCTTTCACTGCCTCAATATATATATCTGCATCATCATCTTGTAAATCTTCATTGAAATTACCATATGATAAGTTTGAGGCAAATGATAAATCAAACAGTTGTGGACGTTTAGGATTTGTTATTACTTCATAAGCCTTTTTCGAGATTTTGTTTGGATCATTTTCATCAATGACAATATCCAATAATTTAACTTTTAAGCCTGCATTTACAAGTAGTGCAGCAATTTGACTACCCATTGTTCCTGCACCTAGCACTGTTGCTTTTCTTATCGTCATACTAAACCCTCCAATTTTTTCATTAACCATTTAAGCATAAATTTTTATATAAATGCGGAATCTCCTGTAATTGCTCTGCCGATAACCAGTGCGTTGACTTCGTGCGTACCTTCATATGTGTATATCGCTTCTGCATCCGCAAAGAAACGAGCAATATCATACTCTCCAGCTAAGATACCGTTACCACCATGAACACCACGACCCATAGCTACAGTCTCTCTTAATCTTAATGAATTCATCATTTTAGCTGTTGAAGTCGCTACTTCATCGTATTCACCGTTAGCCTGCATACGTGCGAGCTGTGCGCATGTAGCCATGGCTTGTGCTAAGTTTCCTTGCATCATTGCCAATTTTTCTTGAATGAGTTGGAATTTACTAATTTCTTTACCAAATTGTTTACGTTTTGTTACGTAATCTGTCGTTGCTTTCAATGCACCGGCCATTGCACCTGTTGCCATATATGCAACACCTGCACGTGTTGAATATAAAACTTTCGCTATATCTTTAAAACTATTGATATTTTGTAAGCGTTGTTCCTCTTTGACAACGACATTCTTCAAACGAATTTTTGCATTAGGTACGATTCTTAGTGCAATTTTATGTTCTAACAGTTCAATTTCTACACCTTCTTGGCTTGGTTCAATAATGAAGCCTTTAGGTTTTCCTGTTTCAACATCTACGGCATAAACTGGCATAACATCTGATACATTTGCTCCACCAATCCATTTCTTTTCACCATTAATAATCCATTCATCGCCTTGACGTTTTGCAGTTGTTTCTAATCCACCTGCGACATCAGAGCCATGTTCTGGTTCCGTTAGTGCAAAGCAAGTACGTAATTCATGCGATTGTAACTTTGGTAGGTAATATGCCTGTTGCTCTTTACTACCGCCAAACCAGAATGAATTATGTCCTAATCCTTGATGCACACCTAGCAACGTTGCTAAAGATACATCAAATCTTGCAATCGTATATGACATGAAAAATTGGAACATTTGACTCGGTGTACGAGCGCCTTCACGTCCTTCAAAAAGCAATGGATTATTAAAATAGTTAAGTTTACCTAACTCGTCAAAATAATCTTCTGGCTCAGTGGCATTTAACCAATGTTCATTGACAGAATCACGATACTTTTCTTCTAACATGTCATTCAATTGTTTTAATAATTTAACTTCACCTTCTGTTAAATCTTTTCCAATACTTAAAATATCTTCTGGGTACAATGCTTTTAATGTTTCTTCTTTTGTTGGCATAATAAAAACCTCCATTTTTTGATAGCGCTTACATTTATAGTAAAAAAATTTTGTGCTTTTCAGCATTTTACTTTAATTCAAATCGTCAACATCTTTTGCTTCTTGTTGGGCTTTCTCATTCATGTATTTCTGAAGTTCTAATTTGTCTGCTTTTGACGTTGAATTCAATGGCATGTGTGTCAATTTCAGATATAATCTCGGTATTTTATAACCAGCTATATTTTCACGCATATGCGCATCTAATTTTGCTTCAAAATCCGGGTCATCTTCGGTAAGTACAACTGCTGCAGCAACTGATTCACCATATTTAGGACTGTCATATCCAACGACAACACCTTGAGCTACGAGTGGGTGTTCTGCTAATACCGTTTCTACTTCGGAAGGTAAGACATTTTCACCACCAGTAATAATCATTTCTTTACGACGATCAACAATATAGACATCACCATCTTCGTCTACTTTTGCTAAATCACCTGTTAAGAAATATTCGCCATGAAATGTTTTTGCAGTTTCTTCCGGTTTGTTCCAATAACCAGGTGTTATATTATTACCACGAACGCCAAGTTCACCAATTTCACCAACTTCTACTTCTTCAAAATTATCATCAAATATACATATATCCATAAACATGACCGGCTTACCAATACTGCCTGGTTTCTGTGCACCATTCTCAGGTGTATTAACCATGACTAGCGGTGCTTCAGTTAAACCATAACCGTTAATAATTGAATAGCCTAAGCTATTAAATTTCTTTTGTACCATTGGTAAAGGTGATGAACCACCTTGAATTAAGAAATCGATACTTTCAAAGTTTTTTAGATCGAAATTTTCAGCTACTAACATGGCGTAATACATCGTTGGAATCTGAATTAAATAATTAGGTTGGTACTGAGCCATTAAATCATTTAACGCTTCGCCATTAAAGTAACGCTGTAATATCAGTGTGCCGCCAGCCATTAATAGAGGCAGTGTCAAATCGTTAAATCCTAAGACATGAAACATTGGTGTGGAAACAATTGTTGTATATGTCGAATTAATTTTATAAGTCAGTGCTATATTAATTGGATTATTTACAAAAGAATCGTATGAAAACATAACGCCTTTAGGTAGCCCTGTCGTACCACTTGTATACATTAATGACGCTAAATCGCTTCCTTCCACACTAACAGTATTGAATGGACGGTGTTGCGAAGGATCTACTATTTCATCGTATGCTTTTGAGTCAATATCCATGTGTAGCAAATCATCTGCAATACCTTCTAAACTTGAAACATGCTTCTCAGCATAAAAAATGAGTTTGACCTTGGAATCTTCAATCACACTTTTTATTTCCTGTGTTTTCAAACGCCAGTTAATTGGCAAGTATACAGCACCCAATTTAAATGAAGCGAACATCAAATCTAATAATGCTACATCATTAGGAGTGAATATACCGACGACATCACCACGTTTTACACCTTGATCTTGTAAATAATTAGCTAAATTTTCTGCACGAATATTCAAATCTTGATAGGTCCATTCTGTGCCTTTGAATGGGTCAATCACTGCGGCTTTTTCATCGTCAAATGTCGCTCTCGTTTTAATCCAGTCGTAGTTCATATTTTTCTCCCCCTTAGTTTAAATACGATAATCCGACTTTATTGCATCAGACAATCCTCCCCACTTATCTTGATAGATATCGCTATTCATTTCATTCAAATGTGTTGCAATGAGCGGCTTGAATTCCATATTTGCTAGAACATCCCGCTCTAAATCAAGACCTGGAGCTATTTCAATGAGTTTTAATCCTTGTTGTGTAAGTTCAAATACAGCCCTTTCGGTGACAAAGTACACCTCTTGATCAAGCAAAAACGCATTTTCAACATTGAAATCGATATTATCAATTTCATTGATAAATTTTGGTATATGACCTTCTTGTTCTACATTTACCTTGCGCTGTTCATAACTTAGTTGACCCCCGACAACTAACGAACCGGAAAAGACAATTGTTTTTACCGTTTGACTTATGTCGATAAATCCACCACAGCCATTCATTTTATTGCCAAATTTTGAGACATTTACATTACCTTTGGAATCTACTTGAGCAAAACTTAGAAATGCTATATCAACACCTCCGTTATAAATGAAATCCCAAGTCATATCGTGTCTCATACGTGCACTTAAGTTATAGTTCATACCAAAATATTTTCCGCTGCTAATCAAACCACCAAACACGCCTGTATCTATATTGGGCTGTACTAAATTATTAACGCCTTCTTCAGTTAAAAGATTGGATAACTCATTATTTATGCCAAAACCAATACTGATGACATCACCTTGAAGTAAAAATTGAGCAGCACGTCTCAAAATTACTTTTCGAGTGTTCAATGCTATATATGGTTCTCGCATCTCTGTAATTTGATAATGTCCTGAAAGTGCCGGATCATAATACGTTTGAATCACTTGTCTATGATATTTTGGATCACGGTTCACCACAATATAATCTACTAATTTACCAGGTATAAACACTTCATTTGGATTGAAACGACCACTTTGAATCACTTCTTTAACTTGAACAATGACTTTACCCTTATTTTTATGCGTAGCTGCTGCTAAACTAAAACCTTCTCCTAAATGTGTCTCATGCTGCATGTAAATATTGCCCTCTTCATCAGCATATGTACCTCTTAGTAAAGCTATATCAATATCTGGAAAACGGTAGTTCAAATAAGTGTCATCATTTATATTTATTAAAGAAACTAAATCATCAGTCGTACATGAATTGACTTTGCCACCTGAATAACGTGGATCCACGTTTGTATTTAATCCAATTTTAGTAATCGGACCTGGAAAAGCTTCCGTACTTCCACGATAATGTGTGGTTATTACACCTTGAGGCAGGAAGTAAGCCTCTATTTCATTGTTTTGCATTGCTTGAATCGTTAATGGTGAACCAGTAATAATACTCGTGATTAATCGTTTGACCATACCCCTTGAAACAAATGAATCTAAATCATAACTGTCTCCTCTATAATCACTAATATCATTTGCAAGCATGAACGTTAAATTATTAAGTGATTGATCTTCATCATATTGTTCGACTAACGTTTTAAGTATCTCAGCTGGTAAATTTGCTGTAGATAAGGCTGCCAGAGCTATAACATCACCTTCATTTACGATGTCTTTCAAATCTGAAAATGGAATAATTTTCATACAGTTTCTCCTATCTATGTTTAATCCAACTATTAAAGTTTTGAGTTATAAATATCTCCTTTCTTTATGTATGTAAGCCCTTACATGTAATATACCATTATTTTTGAAATTTATGCAAAAATTTTAAATTTTACGTTTATAGTGAATTGTGAAAATACGCACAACATCCGCTGTGACAGTTTTAGAAGTGGGTTAAGAAAAATATGAAAATAGTTGAACGAGGGGTATATAAATCAAATAGTTTATCAAAAAAGTAAATATGTCTTAAGATGATAAAAAAGAATCTGGGACAACATTGATTCGTCCCAGATTCTTTTTTATCGTATAGATTTTCTCTCTTGTACTGTACTTTTATCTATTCATTCTCCAACAATTTAAATTTTTTTTCTAGAGTTTGAAGTCCTTGATCTATAATCTTTTTTTGTTCAATTAAATTTTTTTGATGTTCCAAAAATATATTTTTTCGCTTCGTTTTTGTGTCACTTCCTTGATGATATAACTCCGCAATTTCTTTTAACGTTGATATGGGCATATGTGTCTGACGCATACATTTTATAAATTCAATCCAATATAAATCTTCTTCTGAAAAATCTCTATAACCATTCTTATTTCTCTGAACAAATGGAAAAAGTCCTGCTTTATCATAATATCGAATGGTATGTTCACTGATGCCTAAGTTATCGGCAACTTGTTTTACTTGCATAATTTACCTCCTAAAAAAAGGTGACTTTATAAAGTCACCTTTTTGTCTATTTCATAAGTTGAACCAGTAAATCTTCATAGTCATTATCAATGATAGCTTCAAATCCAAATGTCGATGTCATATCGTTCTTTAATGACTCCACACTATTATAACCAATGTGTTCAGGATCATCTATATTTAAACCAATGCCTTTAATATCATTATGGAATAAATTATTTTGATGCGATAGCTCAATAATCTCTTCAGCTAATGATTTAACGTAATTATGACTTGGCACAGATACACTTTTTTCATCTATTACCTTTGTTTCTGTAATAATTTTGATATCTGTTTCTTTCCCTTTAAATATTGCTAAAAAGTAATTCATATCAAAATGACCTCCTCATGATTAATAAGTAAACTAGCGTGTCGTATAACCGCCGTTAGCAAATAATGTTTGTCCGTTGATCCACCATCCATCTAAAGTTAAGAAAATAATAATTGGCGCGATGTCTTCTATTTTTGTAAGTTGGTTATGAAGCGCTTGAGATTTATGGAATGCTACAGCATCTTCGCTTTCTTGTGGGTAGAAGAATGGCGTATCCATTGGTCCAGGAGCGACCGCGTTTACTGAAATGCCTCTATCCATAAACTCTGATGATGCTGCACGTGTATAATGCTCAACAGGCGATTTGCCTCCAGCATAAGTTGAATAAAAGCCTGTGTATGCAGCAAGCAATGCAGTGGCTAAAGTGATGATTTTACCATTATCATTCATAGATTTTTCAGCATATTTAATAAAGAAATAAGCTGATTTCGCGTTGATGTCTGCCATACTATCAAATTCTTCTTCAGTCGTTTCTGAAATAGGTTTTTTAAGCACTTTACCAACAGTATTTATTGCAATATCAACTTTTCCAAATGTCTCTTCAGCATGTTGAAATAAAGCTTGGACATTATTAACGTTTGTCAAATCACCAGAAAATAATGTACCTTCTCCGCCTAAGTTTTCAACTTTTGTAAGTGTCGCTTTTGCATCATCTAAAGATTTTTCATCATGGTGATGGATTACTAATTTGGCTCCTTCTTTAGCGTAAGTAGTACTTAATAAACCACCAAGGTTCTTAGCACCACCAGCAATAACTACAACTTTGTCCTGTAGACTATTAAATTTACCCATATTATATAACCTCCTTTAAATATATTCCAACCATAAACCTTAGAGTGCGATATCAAGCAAGAGATTATTGAAAAATACTAATTATTTTTATGGTATCTTTGTATCATTCGGATGTGCTGTACTGTAAGCGAAAATGATTATATTGCTATTTTCTTTTGAATTTTACACCCATGCTTTTGTGCCAAATTCTATTTTAGTTTTTTAGTTTAGCGTTAACTTTTTTACTGTGTTTTATATTATTAATAAAAAATATAAACCATAATATTAGAAAAATAATCACAAATATAGTAATTGATGAAACTACTGTGGAAACCTCCATTGGTAACCAATGATTAAGATAAGCTACAGCAATAAATGAAATAACACTACCACTTAAATGAATGAATAATTGCAGTAATAAAGGTATATTATCTACTACATAAATACTAGATAATAAACCACAAACGGCTCCAAAGAAATATATTCCTATTACATCACCAAAACCAATGCTCATATGATTAGCTGCGAGAAATATAATCGTAATGCTACTGCTAAATCCAACACCTTGTAACATTTCTTTTAAGATTCTTTTCATTATAATCCTCTCCTTATATGTTATATGCCTAATGCTTTATTTAAATTTTTGACGTATCTTCGAGATATAGACACTTTTTTACCATTCGTAAGTGTAGCTATTAGATTACCTGAGAATGATGGGTTAACTTTCTTTATAAAATGAACATTAATAATTGATGATTTAGATATTTGTATAAAGAAAGCTCCGGCCAATTTATGTTGTAATGTACTTAAAGACATGCGTGTTGTAAGTTCTTTTTCTGTTGTCGTAATTGTGATTTCTTTATCAAATATTTCAGCGAACATAATATCTGATTTACTGATCATGAATATACCTTCTGATGTTTTAATCCCTAGTTTATCTAAATTTGAAAATGTGAAATTATTAATGTGTTCTAATAAACTTTCACCTGTTTTTCTATCAAAAGTATTGATGTTTACTTCTGTTATAGTGCGAACTTCGTCTATTTTCAGATGAACTCGTACGTCACTTTCCATAGTACCGCCCCCTCTTTTTACTTATACTATATAATTCCCTTCTATTTTGTCAGTACTTTTATCGTAAGAGGTCACCAATATAACGTAACCGGTCGGAAACATAACTATAAAATTCAAACGCTTTTCTAACATCGTTCATAGTTTCATTTTTAATAAAAAACGAAGCACATTAAAAATTAGCCAGAGACATAAAGTTCTTGGGCAAATGGGACGTATTTTGGCGAGACTCTTGAGGGAACAGGACAAGCTGAAGACTACAGGCTGAAGCTGTCCCCTAAGAAAGCGAGCCAACAATACGAAGTATTGAATTAAAAAGAAGCACTCAGATGAATTAAATCATCTGAGTGCTTTTTCTGGGATTTATGTACCAGACTCATAAACATTTTATTTTTTACTGTCTATTTGACAAGGTGCCTTTTAAATATGAAATTTATAGCACAGTATCATTTATAAATAAATGCTTAAGCTTTTATATTTTTAGGTATAATGATTTGAGTCAGAATCACACCAATAATCATAATTGATAAACCTGTTAAAAATGAAGTAGTTGCAGCTACACTAGCACTATGGTTGACTTGTACTGCTGCAAAAATAGTTGTGTTAAGCGCAATTCCTAGCGCGCCACCTAGTGTTGCACACATTTTGTAGATACCTGAAGCTAAACCAACTTTTTCATCAGGTATGGTTAAAATTGCAACTGTAATTCCTGGTGTAGCACATAAACCATTTCCTATAGCACAAATGACAAAGCCAAACACGACAATGCCTACGTACCAATCTGTTGGTAATACAGTTAAACTAATAAACATAATTCCTATTGCTGGAAATAATGGTCCTACTAATAACAGTGGCTTACCACCAAAGCGTAAGGATAATTTTTCTCCTAAACGGATCATCACAACTGCCATAATGACATAAGGTACAGTCACAAGACCTGCTTGAAAGGCATTTAACCCTAACTCTGTCTGCGCATACATATTAAATACTGTTGTTGTACCTACGCCAGAATTGAGTACAACATTGATCATTGAAGAACCCACAAATCCACGGTTTCGAAATAGTGAAAAATCAATGAATGGTGCATGTTTTTGTCTTTCAAAGAATATAAAGACAACTGTAGAAAGTACAAAAATTACAAGACACGTAATTGAAAAGGTGCTGAACCATCCTTGTTCAAATCCTTGTGTAGCAAATAAAGTAATACTTCCTATTAAAACTGCAAATAAAAACATCCCAATATAATCAAATGGTCTTGTGTCAATTTTTTCTTTTTCTACTTCTTCTGTTCCCCACAATAACCAAAATGCGATAATTGAAATAATAATAGAGATGATAAAGTTAGATTGCCAATTGACATATGTAGCTATCAATCCACCAACCATCGATGCTAAACCGATACCACCAACACTACCAATCATCAAGTAGCTAAATGCTCTACGCATTTCTTTACCTTTAAATTGCTCATTTATCACGCCTACAGTAGAAGGAAGTAAAATAGCCGCAGAAAGTCCTTGCAGCATACGTCCTACCAATAAGAACGCTGTCACACTAGATACAATAATGAGTAATGAGCCTAAAATACTAAAAATGATACCAATATAAGTCATTTTTAGTTTTCCTATTTTATCAGAAACATCACCTGCACCTACCATAAAAATACCAGTAGCAAATGATGCTAAACTGACAGATAAGTTAACAACACCTGGTGTTGTTTGGTAGGTATTTTGAACCTGTGTAGATATATTAATAAACGATTGGGCAAAAAGCCAATACGTTAACACACTTAACACAATAGCTAAAATCAATTTGTTGTTTGATTGTTGCTTTGTACTCACGATGCATGAGCCTCCTCATCTAAATATTGCATATAAAAATACGCACTAGATAGATATTATCATACAAAGTACAATTTATTTTATGATTTTTTACTATTTTTCTAATTCAATTAAAAATTTACTTTTATTTGAATCCTAAAAGTAAATTTAAAGTTTGTACAACACCATCTTCATTATTATTAATTGCAATTAAATTAGCCTCTTTTTTTAATTCGGGATAGGCATTATCCATTGCGACTTTATATTTGGCAGCTTTAAATAAGTCTAAATCATTATATCCGTCACCAAATGCAATAGTTTCTGCAGGCGTAATTTGAAGTAAATTCTGAATTCGATTAATTGTGGTTCCTTTATTCACGCCCAAGTCTGCAATATCAATCCATGCCTCATCTGAAGCTACGATATAAACGTCTTTTTCAAAATGTTTTAGACGGTCGGCAGTCTCTTTACAATGACCACTTGCATCATGAACTGTAATTTTTAATAAATCTTCTTCAATATCGTTATAATCTTTAATATAGTTCACATGTTGATAAGAACCATGCACGTGCCTTTTCTCTGACTCCGAAATATTGTCTAACACATAAGCGCCAGTTTTTGAACAAGCCAGAATAGTTTGTGTATCATCAATTTCCCTTATCGTATCAATAATTTCTTTTGCTTTTTCATTTTCTATCTCTGCATTGTAAATAAAATCTCCATTATATTTAATTCGTGTTGCACTATCACCTACAATAAATGTATTTGTTGCGAGGTCTCCTACGATATTTTCCACACGTTCACATTGTTTACCAGTACAAAAAACAAAGCGGATATCTTGATCTGCACAATTTTCCTTTAACAGTTGAAAAGTCTCACTATTAAATTGGCTGTCATCATTTAAAAATGTGCCATCCATATCTACGACAATCAGTTTAATATTCATAAAAAATCCCCCTTTATTTAGCATTAAACTCATTTTATCTACTTATCATTATAATTAACAATTTTTCTAATAAACATTGAATCATTACTTAGTGGCAGTTTGCTTTTTCTGAAACTGTTTTGGTGTTAACTTGTATTTTTCTTTAAAAACTTTTATAAAATAACTCGTTGTTGAAAAACCACATGCCATTGCAATATCTGTAATTGTGTAGGGATATTTACTACGCAACATTCTTACGCTGTGCTCTAATCGTAAATTCACTAAGTATTGCATAGGGGTTTGGTTTACATAGTATTTGAAGCATCTAACCGTTTCAGATTTACTCATATGAATCTCTTCACTTAACATTTGTAATGAAATTTTCATGTGAAAATGACTTTGTAAAAACGTCATCAGTCTTTTAATACGGTAGTCAAAATAGTATCGTTTTTGTTCATTTACTACTGCTGAATGTAACAATAACCATTTTATTGCTTTATAATATTTAGCAGTAATCTCTAGTTCAAAATATAAATTTTGATTTTCATATATTTGCCCAGCTGAGTTAATAATCTCTATAAGTTCTTGTTGCTGTTTTTCATCTTGAGATAAGTATATATACGGCACATGATGTGCTTTATTCATAATTTCTGACACATAATTAAATTCTACATAATTGGTAGTTTCTGGTATCTCAATATTCCAACAAAAATACTCTGTATGCGACACTTCACTTGTTAACTCATGCACAACATTTGAATTGATAAAAAGCCCGTCACCTTTTTTAACATTAAATGTGTCGTCACCAATTGAAACATTGAGTGCTCCATTAATCACATACATGAATTGCAATGCGTGGTGCCAATGTATAGGAATGTAGCCAAATATCGTGCGATTTAAATATGTATGTAAAATAATATGTTTCCATTGTTTATCAGGAAATTGTATTAACTCTTCTCTTGTATTTTCTACGATAATTTCTTGATACATAAATTAGACCCCTCAATATTTTGTTATTTTAAGCTCATTTTTATATATTATATCGTGTATTTTCACGCTATAGTATGAATATATTAATATTTAACAGGTGATGATATGGTAAATGAAACAAAATTTCGAATCGTAGGTATTTTATTAGCAATTGTAGGAGCATCCTTTTGGGGACTCGGTGGCACAGTATCAGATTTTCTTTTTCAACAAAGGGACATTGATATCAATTGGTATGTAACTGCGAGGTTATTAATCAGTGGCTTCTTCTTATTAATGATTTACAAAATAATTAATAGAAAATCTTCATTATTCGATATATTTAAAAATAAACATAGCCTATTCCAACTTTTTATTTTTTCAATTTTTGGTATGTTGCTCGTTCAATACGCTTATATGGTGTCTATCAATTTCGGTAATGCAGCAATCGCTACTTTACTCCAATATATAGCGCCAGTATATATCATTATTTGGTATGTTATCAGACGTAAAGAGCGCTTTAAACTTTTTGATTTGATCGCGATTGTCCTTACATTATCAGGTACCTTTTTGCTACTAACCAACGGATCTTTTAGTAAACTTGTGGTATCTACACCGAGTGTAATTTGGGGGATTATATCTGGTTTAGCACTTGCGTTCTATACACTTTACGCAACACAATTATTAACTCGGTTTCCGTCTATTTTAGTTGTCGGTTGGGCAATGTTAATTTCAGGCATTGTCATGAATTTCAAAGCACCTATATGGCAGTTTGATTGGTCCAATTTAACAGGATCGACTGCACTTTATTTAACTTTTGGTATTATTGCCGGAACTGCTATAGCATTCTTTTTCTTTATTGAAAGTTTAAATTACTTATCAGCAAAAGAAACCACACTTTTCGGCACAATCGAACCTGTTATGGCCATATTAGCAAGCGCGCTTTGGCTTAATGTTACATTTCGTAGTTTTCAACTTATTGGTATTCTACTGATTATCGTACTCATTTTAGCTTTATCCTTAAAAAAACAACATAACATAGAATAAACAATTCAACTTAAACTCAAAACATGATATATAAACTTATAAGATGCTGTGATGGCCAGCATTATACTTTTTATCCTACTACCAATTAATAATATCTATAATACTTTACACACATTAAAAAAACGTTCTCTAAAATAGACACTAAAAAGTGAAAATTTTAAAGAGCGTTTTATTATCTTTAACATATTAATTTTTGATGTTTTTAAGATTTTTTAAAATATACAGTACATAATAAATGATGCCGATACAAAACCAAATCAATGTATAGATCTTAGCCTGACCACTTAATCCCCAGAACACAATAAACACACAAATAAATATAATCACTGGCATCACTGGGTAAAATGGCAATTTAAATGCTGGTTCTGGTAGGTCATGGCCTTCTCTTTTACGCAATGAAAAAATACCTACTGTAACAAACATAAACGCTACAAGCGCACCTGCTGAAATTAATTGTGCTAAAAAGCCAAATGGAAAAACAGAGCCAATAATAATTGCAACAATCGATAGTATGATTAATGCACGATTTGGTAAATTTTTATTATCTAATTTTCCTAACCAAGACGGTAAGATACCATCTCTACCAAACGAATAAAGCAAGCGAGAACCTGCCATCATCATACCAATTAAAGCAGTAAACATACCAATTACTGAGACTGCCTGCACTATGACCGCAACAGTACTATGTCCACTCATACGTAAAGCCCAACCTACTGGCTCAGCATTATTTTTATATTGCGCATAATCAAACATCCCCACTAATACAAGTGAAACGACGATAAACAATGTAACTGCAATCAGTAAAGAGCCCAAGATTCCTCGTGGCATTGTTTTTTGCGGATTAATCGCTTCACCAGAGTTTGAAGCAATAGAATCAAACCCAATATAAGCAACAAAAATGACAGAGCTACCTGCATATATACCCTGCCAGCCACCAAACGCGCCTGCTGCAGTTTCACGGTACTCTGGAATAAAAGGTATGTAATGACCAATATCAATGACTGATAAACCTACGATTATAAATAAGAGAATAGCCAATACTTTAAGTATCACGAGTGCATTTTGAACACGTGCCGCTTCTGACGTTCCTCTGTATAGCAATATCGCCGTTATAATCACCACGACAGCTGCTAATAAATCAATGATACCTCCGTCTGTACCAAGAGAGTTAGATAATGAATTAGGTAACGATATATGAAAAGGTTCTAGTAAACCTCTCAAATTAGCTGAAAATCCTGATGCTACAAAAGCTACAGCAATTAAATATTCAGCAATTAAAGCCCAACCTACAATCCATCCGAAAAATTCTCCAAACAATATGCTAATCCATGTATATGCTGATCCAGCAAAAGGCATAACAGATGCCATTTCTGCGTAAACAAATGCCACCAAAGCTGCTACAATAGCTGCTACTAAAAAGGACAAACTGACTGATGGACCTGTGTGATCAGCAGCTACAACACCAGGCAATGTAAAAATAGCAGTAGAAACAATTGTACCTACACCTAAAGCTAAAAAGTCTCTTATTCTTAACGTGCGCTCTAAATGAGCATCTTTGTTTTGAAATTTAGAAATATCTTCTTTTTTGAAGATTTGTTTTAAAAGATTCATTAATTTTCTCCTTGCTAATTATGTACAAACACGTATTACAGTATAGTGATTTTTAACTATAATGTACATATCCTTTTAAAAAAGATCTTTAATAAATTTATGATTATTTAGCTTATAACTATATTCGTTTAATGTTTGTTACTTCTAATGTTTTATACCTTAATATAGCGCACCCTAAGTCTTACCTATATTTAAATACAAAAAAGACTATCGATACAGCAGTTAAATAGCTTTATCAATAGTCTAATTGGTTAACCTTCAATCTTTATTGTCTTTGGTTACAAATACATTATTTATGATTTCATTCGGTTTAACACTTCTTGCTGAATTGTCTTTAATGCTTCATTATAGGCTTTATTCGTACTCTCCTGTGCATTTATAATTAAGAGATCAATCAATTCAGCATTATTTTTTTCACTCACTTCATGTTCAAATTGATGTAAATGTTCTTCAGATGTTTTCGCATTTTGCTTTTCAATTTGATAATATTGGTCAGCTCCCAAACCACCTTCTTCAATCATGACAGAAATCCCACTTGAGCGCGTTTCATTTAAACGTTTTACTTTTATGCGTTTATTATCACGGATAACCATTTGAATCCCTCCTATCTCAATATGTAAATCAATTTTAAAACACATATTTTATATAACGATTCATGATTCATATCCGAAGCTCAAAAATTTTGAACAACAGTCAATCATCAAACCATCTTTTGGACTAAGGTCATGTCATCTCATATTCAGGAAATTATTGTTTAACCTAAGTGTAATATTACATTGTATTTATATCAATTTCTTTGCTCATTTATTGGTCATTTATTTTTCAAAAGCAAAAAATTAACCCAATATATGTTACGTACAATAATGCTTAACAAAACATTCACAAAATTATATTAAATTTACTTCTATTATTTTTGATAAAATTGTATAATTGATAATGATTATTATTATCTCATTATAAGAAAGAGTGAGTTTTATGTTAAGCATAAAAAGTGGAGACTTAAAAAAGAATTACAAAATCAAAGAAATGAACATTAAAAATCAACACATGCGCCATCGATTAAATGCACTTGGTTTAGTGAATGGTACTAAATTAAAAATTAAGCAAAAGTGCCTGTTCAAGGGTCCTTGTATATTAGAAGTGAATGGTCAATGTTTAAGTATTCGTGGTTGTGATGCATGTCAGATTGAATTAGAGGAAGCCAATGACTAATAGTTATTGTATTTTAGGAAACCCTAACGTCGGTAAAACATCTTTATTTAATGCATTGACTGGCACATACGAATATGTAGGAAACTGGAGTGGCGTAACTGTAGAGAAAAAAGTAGGGCGCCTCAAACAACATGTTGGAGACCTAGTTGATTTACCAGGCATTTATGAATTGTCACCTATTTCTAAAGACGAAATGGTTGTGACGGATTATTTATTGAATAATTCATTTTCTGGAATGATTAATATTGTAGATGCAAGCCAATTAAAACGTAACTTACAACTAACCGTTCAACTCATGGAATTAGGTGCACCTTTAATTATTGGATTAAATATGGTTGATGTTGCTACAAAACGTGGTATTCGTATCAACCAACAAGCACTTATGAAAAAATTAAAATTGCCATTACTACCTATCATAGCAAGAAATGGCAAGGGGACGCATCAATTATTAGAATCTTTGAAAGACAATGGCTTATCAAAAAACAGACCATTGAAATTAAATTATGGTAAGAACATTGAAGATACGATATCACAAATTGAAGCACATTTAACATCAAGCACCTCTATTGATAAACATTTAAGACGCTTTATATCAATACAATTTTTATTAGAGAACCCAAAAATTTATGAATTCCTAGATGATACTGTTTTGAAAGAAATAACATTATTACGTCAAAATTTATCAGAAGAATTAGATAATTCTATACGTGATGAGATACAAGCAACACGCAATACATATATAGACAATATTTTAAAAGATACAGTTGAATATCCTGATGAGGAACGACAATATTTCACGCATCAGATAGATCGCATTTTAACAAATAAATATTTAGGCATCCCAATCTTTTTAATCATTATGTGGTTGATTTTCCACGTTACTTTCACTTGGATCGGTACACCTATATCCGACGCATTAGATGAATTTTTAGGTGGCACCTTTACGGATACGGTATCAAACTTGATGGATAAATTAGGTCTCGTTCCATTTTTACAAGATTTAATCAATGACGGTATTATTGCTGGTGTAGGTGCAGTACTTGTATTTGTGCCACAAATACTGGTGCTTTTCTTCTTTATTTCTCTTTTAGAAGACTCTGGTTATATGTCTCGTATTGCCATATTAATGGATCGAATTATGGAATACTTTGGTCTTAGTGGTAAATCTTTTATACCAATGATTATAGGATTTGGATGTAACGTGCCAAGTATTATGGCAGCACGTAGTATTGAAAGTGAGAAGGAAAGACTTACAACGATTTTGATTGCACCATTTATGTCTTGCTCTGCGAGATTACCCGTTTACGCATTGTTTGTAGGTGTGTTTTTTGAATCTCATCAGGCACTCATCGTCCTAAGCTTATATGTACTTGGTATTGTTGTGGCTTTATTAACAAGTGTACTATTAACGAAAACGGTATTAAAAAATGATGACTCTGTATTTATCGTCGAATTGCCTACTTATCGATTACCATCAGTCAAAACACTATGGAGAAGTACATGGGAAAAGGCTAAAGGTTTTGTTAAAAAAGCAGGAACATTTATCTTTGCTGGTTCGGTAATTATTTGGTTATTGAATTATACAGGTCCTGGCGGTTTCAATGTAGACGTTAATGATAGCTTTTTACACTCAATTGGAAGTTTCTTTGCTGTATTAGTTGCACCATTAGGTTTTGGTTCATGGCAAGCGGGTGCTACATTAATACCTGGATTCTTAGCAAAAGAAGTTATCGTTAGCTCGATGGCAATTATCTATGCATCAGACGAAGCTGGTCTTGTAAACATTATACAAAGTCATTTCACACCATTATCGGCATATTCGTTTATGATTTTCATCTTGTTATATATACCATGTTTATCTACAGTCGCAACCATTCGCAAAGAAACATATTCTCTTAAATGGACTGTACTGGCTGTAGCATATCCATTAATCACTGCATATTTACTTTCGTTTGTCTTTTATCAAATCGGATTATTATTTTATTAAGGATGTGATTTAATGACGATTATTATCAATGTAGTTATCTTTTTAGCTATTATTAGTTATGTTGTTTTTACATTATTCAACTTTTTCAAGAAAGCTAAAACTGGTAAATGTAACTCTTGTGGCTCTAAAAATGGGTGTCATACAGGAAAGAAAACATTATAACTACCTGTCACGTTAGATAAGTTCATCAATTTTTGTAAAAGTGACAGCATACTCAAATCTTTTCATAATGTTTGATTCACATCAAAAAGATAAAATAAGAAAGCGCTAAGTTTTGAAGTATTTGTAAAAACTTATGCTACTTTACAACTAAATACGCAGTTCTTTATTTATTATAATTTTAACTATAAAAAAGAAATAGGGAGATTACTATCCCTGATTCAAACATAAACGTCAATTTCTATTACAATGATAGGCATTGACGTTTGTTTTGTTGCTATAGAACATCGGTACTCATTGCGTGACTATATTTCATTGTAGCAATTTTGCATTGTACTGTTACTTGTGGAAATGACATGAGTGAGAGACTACAGGCTCGAGCCATATCCCCAGGCAAGCATGCATGATCAAAACCGTAAGTTTTTATATAAAATGAACTCATCCATCATGTGTAATAATACGAAGCTTTTTTCTATTGTATTAAAACACATCTT
This sequence comes from Staphylococcus sp. GDY8P198P, assembly GCF_017891615.1. Classification (NCBI taxonomy): domain Bacteria; kingdom Bacillati; phylum Bacillota; class Bacilli; order Caryophanales; family Staphylococcaceae; genus Staphylococcus; species Staphylococcus sp. GDY8P198P. The sequence continues at coordinate 275,313 of NZ_JAESJQ010000001.1, read as the reverse complement.
TTATAGAGATTTTGCATCGTGCAGACGCCCGGGGAAATGATATGAGCGAGAGACTACAGGCTCGAGCCATATCCCCAGGCAAGCATGCACGATCAAAATCGTAATATTTTCATATAAAAAGGACTAATCCGTTTGAAAACGAATTAGTCCTTTATTTTGAGATTGAGGTTTGTGTCTCAGATATTTCTTATATTTAATAATTATTCTGATTTGTTGGCGCCTCTATTTTCTGCAATTCTCGTATATTCTTCTAATCTATGTTTGTTTGGTGATAGTGTTAAACCTAAGAACTTACGCTCTTTATTGGCATCTTTATAGAAACTGACCATCATACAAAGAATGATGATAGAGAATGGTAAGGCGGTCATGATTGCCATGTTTTGAAGGGCATTTAATCCATTATCTCCACCTGAGAATAATAAGATAAATGCGATCAATGCTTGTGCAACACCCCAAACCACTTTAATCATTGCTGATGGGTTTAATGAACCAAATGTTGTTTGCATTCCTAATACGAATGTCGCTGAATCGGCTGACGTAATAAAGAACGTTGCTATTAAGAGCAATGTCACAATGGACAGTGCAAAGCCTAATGGTACTTCATTAAACACACCAAATAATGCAGTTTCTGGTGGCATATCAAATATTTTTGGATTGTCTTTTGCAGTTTCGATACCTAGAACACCGAATGCTGCAAACCAAACTAAACTTACAAGTACCGGTGCTAACATAACTCCAGATACGAACTCTCTAATTGAACGTCCTTTAGATACACGTGCAATAAATATACCAACAAATGGACTCCAACTAATCCACCAAGCTAATTGGAAGAAAGTCCATGATTTCATCCATTCATTTTTTTGTGGATCTAATGGTGCAGTATCAAACATGTTAAATAATAACGTATTCAAATATTCACCTGTTGAACTTGTTAACATGTTTAAGATTAAAACGGTTGGTCCTACAATAAAAATAAATAATAAGATTATGCCTGCTAAACCAATATTAGCATTACTTAAATATTGGATACCACGGCTTAATCCTGACCATGCACTAGCTAAGAATAAGATTGTAACAATTACAATAATAATACCTTGAGTCACAATATTATTCGGGATATCAAATAGGTAGTTTAGACCACCTGCAATTTGCATAGCGCCTAGACCTAAAGATACCGCTACACCACCGATAGTAGCGAAAATAGACACTACGTCAATAACTGTACCAAGCGGACCGTCTACTTTATTTCCGAAAATTGGACGTAATGTTTTTGAAATTAATGCAGGTTCATTTTTTCTAAATTGGAAGTAAGCTAACGCTAACGCAACAACACCATACACTGCCCATGCGTGGAAGCCCCATTGCATAAATGCACCTCTTAAAGCTTCTTTATAAGCATGTGCTGATTGTGGTTCTCCAGATGGTGGTGATACAAAGTGACTGATTGGTTCAGCTGCTCCCCAAAATACTAAACCAATTCCCATACCAGCACTAAATAGCATCGCAAACCATGAAATTGTGTTAAATTCTGGTTTATCTTCAGGTTTACCCAATTTCAATTTTCCGATTGGGCTAAATATCAAGAAGACACAGAAGAATATCATTAGAGCTACAATAACCATATAATACCAACCAAAGTATTCAGTAATCTAACCAGTAATATTTGTCCCTATTGAATTAAACTGATTTGGAAATATTGCACCTAACAATACAACTATTGCGGTAATAATAATACTATAAGTAAAAACAGAAGACAGTTTCTTCCCACTAGCATTATGTTGTTTATTTTCCAAAATTAGTAACCTCCCTTATAATTGAACATTAGGCAGAATAACAGACTTTATATATGAAAACAACAGCACTAACATTTGTTTTCATATATATATCGTTTGGCTAAAGCCGTCATAAAAGGATTACAAAACTAAACATAAAAATTCAATATTTCTATAAATATATTTATTAAAGTTGAATTCATTAACTTTAAAATAAACTTGTCCATGTTTTAATCTAAAAAATAAAAGACTAGAAAGTAATTTTAACCATTACATTCTAGTCTAAAATATGATGTTTTTACGCGGAAACATAACGCTCATCGCTACAATAAAAGCATTTCAATACTTTGACTTCAATATTATTTCACTATAAGTACTGGTATAGGACTTCTTTTAGCAACTTTATGTGTTACATCTCCAAGTACATGTTTGATATCTATACTTACTCGATGGTTACTCATTACAACTAAATCAAAATCGCCTACATCCATATCTCCAAAACTAATTCTCTCAAGTATGGTATCTTTTACAGGCCCAAATTCGATGGCTACTTTATAATTAATACCTTGCTCTTTTAATTTTTCAAGAAATGGAGTAAGTTCTTCTTCCTTTTCTTTAATGATATCTTCTTTATGTTTATTTTCATAACGTACACTCGCTAATAAATCATTTTCAGTCATGACATTATGAACAACTACAGTGGAATCTTCTCCAACTAATTTCGCTAAGTTCTCAGGAATGTTATCGAAATCATTTTCAAAAGAGTATGGTAGTAAAATATTTTTATACATAATAAATCACCTTTCTTAATTAAACTATTGCAAAACAGTCTCATGTAGTTTTGCTCGTTTAAATATATTTTTGGTGCCTTAATGCGTATTTTACTAGTGAAACAACTGAAGTATTGAGCAACTTTTTGCATTAAATCAATGATGTACCCATACCATAAAAATTTTTTAGTGTACTTACTTATTATTTAATTACCACAATTTTATATAAATTATTCATTAAATAACCATTATTAATGAAATATTTCATATTCAGCGTTTCAAAATACTTATAGCTTGTTGATTACATACACAAATAACACTCACAATAATGATTTCAAAAATAGATGTCGTTTATAAAAAATAGACATGACTATGAAATCAAAATCATTTCATTGATCTCATAGTCACGCCTTATAATGCTTGTTTTATTAATGTAATTGTTCTTGGCCTCGTTTATTCCAAGTTAAAATAAAGCTTAACATCGCTAAAATACTAATAACTGTTAATAAGACAAAACCAAAATCCCATCCAAAATGTTGTACGACAAAACCTAAAACAATATTTGCCATCACAGCACCAAATAAGTAACCAAATAAACCCGTTAGACCTGCAGCTGTTCCGGCTGCTTTTTTAGGTACATAATCTAATGCTTGTAAACCAATCAACATCACTGGCCCATAGATTAAAAATCCAATTGCAATTAATGATAAATTGTCCAACCATGCATGACCTGGTGGGTTTAACCAATAAATTAATACAAAGATTGTAACGCCAAGCATAAAGAAGAAACCTGCAGGACCACGGCGCCCTTTAAATACTTTATCGGAAATATAACCACAAAGTAGTGTACCTGGAATGCCTGCCCATTCGTAAAGGAAATAAGCCCAACCTGATTCACTTAAATTAAATTGCTTTTCTTCACTTAAATAAGTAGGTGCCCAATCTAACACACCATAACGTACAAAATAGACAAAAATATTAGCAAAAGCAATGGCCCATACCCATTTGTTATTTAATACATATTTAAACAATATCTCTTTTGTTGTTAACTCTGTTTCAAGTGTTTCATGTGACGTCGTTGAGTAATCTTTGTTAAAGCGTTCAATAGGAGGTAAACCTTGTGACTGAGGTGTATCTCTAATTAAACAATATGCAATAATTGCGATAACAATTGCCAGTAATCCTGGATATATAAATACGCCTTCAAATCCTCTTAAATAACCAAAATTATAAAGAGCAGTCATAGATATTCCCCAAGTTGCGATCGGTGCCATTAGTCCTCCACCAACATTATGAGCCACGTTCCAAATAGACGTTTTACTACCACGTTCACTAACACTAAACCAGTGCACAAGTACACGTCCTGATGGCGGCCATCCCATACCTTGAAACCATCCATTTAGAAATAACATAATAAACATGATTGTTATACTAGAAGTAAAAAATGGTACAAATCCTAATAGTAAATTAACAATTGCCGTAAGCATCAAACCTAAAGTTAAAAATACACGCGCATTACTGCGATCACTTACGGTTCCCATTACAAATTTACTAAATCCATAAGCGATTGAAATGGCTGATAGCGCAATACCAAGCTCTCCTTTACTGAAACCATCTTCAATTAATGAAGGCATCGCTAATGAAAAGTTTTTTCTCAGCAAATAGTAACCCGCATAACCGATAAAAATACCTAAAAAAACCTGTAACCGTAACTTTTTATATGTATCATCTACCTTTTCAGATGGTAAAGGATCCACATGTTTTGCTGGCTTTAAAAAACGAAACATACAATCACCCCTAAATTAGCAATTATTTTTTCTTAACATTTTATTTACAAATTATTTACTTAATATTAATATTTCCCAGTTAGTAAAGCAATACTATTATTAAGATTTGAATATTATTATTGTAAGAAATAATATTTACTAATGCGTGGGGTATACGATCGCAATAATCAAAGATTTCATAAATCAAACACCTCATAGTTATGATAAATCTTTAACTACAAGGTGTTATGAAAAGTAACTATTACAATACATCAAAAAAATGCATGCTTAATAGCACAATTATAATAAATAATCCGACACAAACTATAAAACTGTACATAAAAGTTACAGTATTACGCAATTTACTACTATAAACATCATTAGGGTCTTTCCCATGCATAAAAGCAACTATCCTGTCATACGTTTGTATTCTATACGATTTTTTTAAGGCTTCTACTTTAAATGATGCAATAATCATAGTTATTAAGAGTATAAGTTCAGCTGAAATCCATAATGTCGTCCAATAGTAGAGTGTTGGACCTGCTAAAATTGCGGATAATAACATAGGCCAAATCATTAAATGACTCCATAAATTAAATTTGCTCTGTTTTAACTTTTGTTCCATAATCTCTATGTCTCCTTTAACTAAATTATCTAAAGAAACTTGAAACAAAGAACTAAGCATTAACAAATTATGTATATCTGGATAACTTTTATCATTTTCCCAATTTGAAATTGTTTGTCGTGAAACATACAATTTTGCAGCTAATTCTTCTTGTGATAAATGGTCACGCTGTCTAAAAAATTTAATTTGATTACCTATGTTCATTTGCCAAGCTCCTTTAACTTGAGACTATAGTGTGATTCTATTTTAGACTACCAAATTGTATTGACATGCGCACATTTAATTATGCAAAAAGTTTTTGTCATATAGCTATAGCGTCTTTTTTAGACCTCCCTTAGACTTACAAGAAATAAGAGTAAGACCGCAACTAAATCATGTTTTTAATCACGTATCTTACTCCTATCATTATTATTATTTAATTAACCTGTATCATAGCGCTAAGAAATCAGTATCCCATCATAATTTTATATTTATGTCGCAGTTTGTTGTTGTTGATATGGTATAGGATGATCTAATTCAAATGAAGCACCTGCAGTAATTTTTTTATATTGATAAGTAAAGTAGCCAATCCATAAAATTGTAAATACAAATGCGAGGCCATAACTTAAATTAAGATCCAGACCTAAACCTATCTTCTGACTTAAAATATAAGTGAAAATATTCCAAGTCATAAAGACTGCTGGAATTGCTGCCACCCAAAAATTCTTTTTCGCGATAAGTAAGTACATTGCACCTACCCATAAAGCGACAACAGCTGTAGTTTGGTTTGCCCAAGAAAAATAGCGCCATAAAATGGTAAAGTCTACCTGAGTCAAACCAAAGCTTACGACAAATAATGGTGCAGCTACAATCACTCGTTTTAACATACTGCGCTGACCATAATTTAAATAATCAGCTATAATCATACGTGCACTACGGAAAGATGTATCACCACTTGTAATTGGTAAGACAATAACACCCAGTACTGCAATCGTACCAAACACAGAACCCAATAATAGATGTGATGCTTCACTTACAACAAGAGCCGCTTCCCCACGTGCTAAAACATCACTTAATCCACTATATCCATTAAATAAACTCATGCCTGCAGCTGCCCAAATCATTGCTATAATACCCTCTGCAATCATCATTCCATAGAATATGAAACGACCATTTTTCTCTTTGTTTGTCGTTCTCGAAATAATAGGCGTTTGTGTAGCATGAAAACCAGATAAAGCACCACAAGTAATTGTAAAAAATAGTAGTGGAAATATAGGAGCGCCATCTGGATGCATATTTTTCAAATTAATTTCAGGTATCGGTGCACCTGTTTGAATAAGACGGAAACCTATACCTACTGCACTAATTAATAGCAATGCACCGAAAATTGGATAAATGCGTCCAATGATTTTGTCTATAGGTAAAATTGTAGACAAAATATAATAAACAAAAATGACAAAGATAATGATGCCTAATGTGATTCGACCATCTAATAAATTATGTAGTAACAATGCCGGGCTTGTTACAAAAACTGTTCCAGTTAGCAATAATAATAAGATTGAAAAGATATTTACAAAGTGTTTCATGACCTGACCTAAAAATTTACCAGCAAGCTCCGGTAAATGTGCCCCTTTATTTCTAATTGAAATCATTCCAGTCAGATAATCATGTACTGCACCTGCAAAAATACATCCCACAACAATCCATATAAATGCTACAGGTCCATATAATGCCCCCATAATCGGTCCGAAAATCGGTCCTACACCTGCAATGTTCAATAGTTGAATGAGTGAATTTGATGATGTCTTCATAGGTAAATAATCGACATTATCACGTTGATTATATGCTGGTGTTGGTCTATCTTGTTTCGTGCCAAACATTTTGTCGATATACTTCCCATAAGTGAAATAACCTATAACTAATAAAATAATAGATACAATAAACGTTACCATTTTAACATCCCCCTTTAATAATATGTAAGCGTTTTCTTAATTTAATCACATATTTTATTATTCGACAATCCTGTAAATGTTTTTTATTTATTTATTTTTAATTTTTGGGGAATATAAAATAAAATATACTTTTAAAATAATCTTTACATTTAAATGATATCTGACTCATTAACACTTATAATAAATAAAAAAAGTACAACCTCATTTAAATTAAAACGAAGTTGTACTTTTTGAATAAGCGATATGTTCAATTAAACTCAACTGTTATTTTTTATAAAGCTTAATTTTTATTTCATAATAATCATCATGGTCTTTAGCTTGATGTTCAAACTTGATGCCACTTTTTTCAATTTCTTCTAAACTTTTGCCTACCGCTTCACGTGCATCTGTTAAGTCTTTTTCAAATGCAAAACTTTGCGCTTTCACTTTTTCAGGGCCGACTTTTTGTTTTACTCTAGCTTCAGTTTGTTTCACGTTTAACTTTTGGCTTATAATCGTTTCCACTAATGTTTCTTGATCTTCATCTGATAAACTTAGCATCGCACGTGCATGACGTTCTGTAACTTTGCCTTCACGTAAACGTTCTATCACTTTTGGCGCTAATTTTAATAATCTCAATTTATTTGCTATAAAACTTTGACTTTTACCTACACTTTTAGCTAATTCACTTTGTGTAGTATCACCTAGTTCTAAAAGTTTTTTATAGGCTTCTGCCTCTTCTACAACAGATAAATTTTCACGTTGGATATTTTCTATTAAAGCAACCACTGCAGTTTCTTCATCACCTAAATCTCTGATAATGACATCTGCGTATGTCTTATTCAACGATTGTAAGGCTCTAAATCTACGCTCTCCAGCAATAATTTCAAACATATCCTCTTCTATAGGACGTACTACAATCGGTTGTAACAATCCATGCTCATCTATTGATTCTGCGAGTTCTTTAATCTTATTTGGCTCAAATACTTGTCTTGGTTGATAACGATTTGGCACAATACGTTCAGTATGAATAGATTCAACACTATTATGATCCTCTTCTATATAACCAACAATGTCATCTTTATTTTTCAAACCAAATAATTTAGAAAAAGGTTTCTTCATATTTTATGCGCTCCCTCTAAATTAGTTGTATTAAATCACTTTTCTTTTTCAAGTAATGGAGACTTATTGGGCATTCCTGGTTTTCTTGGATATTTCTTTGGTGTCTCACTTCTCTTATCAATCTTTATCATTTGCCTTTCACCAGCATCTTCTGGTAATTCATATGAAATGACATCCTGAAGTTTACCACCGAGGATTCCTATACCAAAACGCGCTTCTTCCAATTCTTCTTCGCCTTTAGCTGATTTTAAAGCAATGAATTGTCCACCCTTTTTAACTAACGGTAAACACAATTCGCTTAATACGGAAAGTCTAGCAACTGCACGTGCAGTTACAATATCATAAGACGCCCTGTAGTCTCCCTTTCCGTAAATTTCTGCGCGATCATGTACAAAATTCACATTTTCTAAATCTAATGCTTCTGCTAATTGATTTAAAAAATGGATGCGTTTATTTAATGAATCTACAATTGTAATTTTTAAATTAGGATAAATAATTTTTAATGGAATACTTGGAAAACCAGCACCAGCACCAATATCACAAATTGTTAGCTCTTGTGTCAAATCCGTATAAAAACTTAGTGCAATTGAATCATAAAAATGTTTCAAATACACTTCATGTTCTTCAGTAATACTTGTTAAATTCATTTTTTCATTCCATTCAACGAGCATTTGAAAATACGTTTGAAATTGATGTTGTTGTTTTTCTGTAAGTTCGATATCTTGTGTGCTGAGTTGCTCAGTTAACCATTTTACACTCATCTTAATTTTCCACCCTTTGTATTTTACCTTGTTCTAGGAACACTAATAAGATCGAAATATCTGCAGGATTTACACCTGAAATCCGAGATGCTTGCGCAATATTTAACGGTTTAACTTCCGCTAATTTTTCGCGTGCTTCAGTCGCTAAACTATCAACTTTACTATAATCTAAGTCTTCTGGAATTTTCTTTTCTTCCATACGTTTTACTTTTTCAACTTGCTGTAACGACTTATTGATATAGCCTTCATATTTTGTCTGAATTTCAACTTGCTCTTCAACATCACTAGGTAATTGATTTTCTTCTTCTAAAATTTCTAGAATCAAGTTATACGTCATTTCAGGTCTACGCAATAACTCCAAGGCTAATATACCGTCTTTCAAGCGTGAACCGCCTTGCGCTTCAATAATTTCTTGTACACGTTCGTGCGGTTTTATTCTAATTTCATTTAAGCGTGCTTGCTCATCTTTTATCATTTGACGTTTTTCATTGAAACGCGCATAACGTTCTTCAGAAATCATACCTAATTTATAACCTAAATCTGTTAATCGTAAATCTGCATTGTCATGTCTTAATAATAAACGATATTCTGCACGAGATGTTAATAAACGATATGGTTCATTGGTACCTTTTGTTATAAGATCATCTATTAAAACACCAATATAGGCGTCTGAACGGCTTAAGATGACTTCTTCCTCATCTAGTACTCTTGACGCTGCGTTAATTCCAGCCATGATACCTTGTCCTGCCGCTTCTTCATAACCAGAAGTTCCGTTGATTTGTCCTGCAGTATATAAGTTTTTAATTTTTTTAGTTTCTAGTGTTGGCCACAGTTGTGTCGGTACAAGTGCATCATATTCAATTGCATATCCTGCACGCATCATATCCGCTTTTTCTAAGCCTGGAATTGTTTCCAACATCTGACGTTGAACATGTTCAGGTAAGCTTGTTGATAAACCTTGGACATAAACTTCATTGGTATTTCTACCTTCTGGTTCTAAGAAAAGTTGATGTCTAGGCTTATCATTGAATCTTACAAATTTATCTTCAATTGATGGACAATATCTAGGTCCTGTACCTTTAATCATGCCTGAATACATCGCAGATAAATGTAAATTATCATCTATAACTTGATGTGTTTCTCCATTGGTATATGTTAACCAACAAGGTAATTGATCTAAAATATATTCCGTTGTTTCAAAACTAAATGCTCTACCAACGTCGTCACCTGGTTGTATTTCTGTTTTAGAATAATCAATCGTTTTGGCATTAACACGCGGTGGCGTACCAGTTTTGAATCTCACTACTTCAAATCCGAGATTTCTAAGATTGTCAGCTAGTGAAATAGATGGTAATTGATGGTTTGGACCACTTGAATATTTCATGTTACCTAAAATGATTTCACCACGTAGAAATGTACCAGTTGTAATAATGACCGCATCTGCCCAGTATTCTGTGCCGATATTCGTACGTACGCCTTTGATGACTTCATCTTCAATAATTAAGTCATCCACCATACCTTGCATAATATCAAGGTTTGCTTCATCTTCAATTACCTTTTTCATTTCTTGTTGATAAAGTACTTTGTCAGCTTGTGCGCGAAGTGCTCTTACTGCCGGGCCTTTGCCAGTGTTTAACATACGCATTTGGATATGCGTTTTATCGATTGTTTTCGCCATTTGGCCACCTAATGCGTCTATTTCACGAACTACTATTCCTTTAGCCGGGCCACCAACTGATGGGTTACATGGCATGAATGCAATATTATCTAAATTTATTGTTAACATTAACGTTTTGGCACCACGTCTTGCTGAAGCAAGTCCAGCTTCAATACCAGCATGTCCGGCTCCAATTACTATTACATCATATTCTTGAGCCATACTTTTTTCCTCCCTTTTATTTTCCTAGACAGAATTGACTAAATAATTGATTTATCAATTCTTCACTTGCGGATTCTCCGATAATTTCACCTAAAATTTCCCAAGTTCTCGTTAAATCTATCTGAACCATATCCATTGGCACACCAGCTTCTGCAGCATCTATAGCATCTTGAATTGAGTTTCTCGCTTGTTTTAACAATGAAATATGTCTTGAATTCGATACATATGTCATATCCTGATTTTGGACATCTCCTGCAAAGAATAAATCTCTAATTTGTATCTCTAACTGATCAATACCTTCTTGTTTTAACATTGATGTTTGAATGATTGGCATATCTCCAACCATTTCTTTTACTTCTGAAATATCTAATTGTTTGTCTAAATCCATCTTGTTAATTATGACAATGGCATCTTCATTTTTAATAACTTCATATAATTTGCGATCTTCTTCTGTTAATGATTCGTTATAATTTAGCACAAACAAGATTAAATCCGCTTCACCTAAAGCTTTGCGTGAACGTTCTACACCAATACGTTCAACGATATCTTCCGTTTCACGTATCCCAGCAGTATCTACTAACCTTAAAGGTACACCGCGAACGTTTACGTACTCTTCTAAAGTATCTCTAGTCGTACCAGGCACCTCTGTAACAATCGCCTTATTGTCTTGGATCAGGTTATTTAACATGGATGACTTACCAACATTCGGCTTACCAACTATGACCGTTGCTAAACCTTCTCTCATTATTTTCCCTTGTGTGCCTGTATCTAATAACTTATTAATCTCTGTCTTAATTTGATTTGATTTTTCTAATAAAACTTCTGTTGTGGCATCTTCCACATCATCATATTCTGGATAATCTATATTAACTTCTACTTGTGCAAGGATTTCGAGAATGGATTGTCGCTGTCGCTTAATCATATCACTTAAACGACCTTCAATTTGATTCATTGCAACTTTAGATGCACGATCGGTTTTAGAACGAATAAAATCCATCACCGCTTCGGCTTGAGATAAATCAATACGCCCATTTAAAAACGCACGTTTTGTGTATTCACCTGGATCAGCCATTCTTGCACCGTGTGTCATCGTTAACTCTAACACTCTATTGATGGTTAAAATACCACCGTGACAATTAATTTCAACGATATCTTCTCTAGTAAATGTTTTCGGTGCACGTAAGACAGACACCATCACTTCTTCGACCACTTCATTTGTCTCAGGATCAACAATATGCCCATAATTTATTGTATGAGAAGGTACATGTTCTAATGGTTCTTTCCCTTTATATAATTTATCTGCAATATTTACCGCGTCAACACCTGACAAACGTACAATACCAATAGCACCTTCACCCATAGGTGTGGATATACTCGTTATCGTATCTAAATCCATCATCCATCTCGCCTCCTTTATTCTAAAATTTATCATTATAATATTGTAAATAGTTTTGGATCAAAAAGCTAACATCTTGTTCAAAATTTCTAATAAGTTAGTCTTAGGGTTGTGTGGCGTTAGACTGACGTCAGTCTAAATTATCCCCTACCCTACTTAATTCGTTTATTAAAAACCTTAGCTATTTTTAAAACATGTTCTAAACTTGCTTGGATTTGTAGTGTATCCATATCTTTAGCTGGCTGCCTGGCTATCACAATAATTTCCATTGGTAATATATTTTGTTTATGTACCTTGAAACTTTCACGAATAGCACGCTTAATTTTATTTCTAACAACAGCATTACCTAATTTTTTAGAAACACTAATACCTAGTCTGAAGTGTTCTAATTCTTTATTAGATTTCGTATAGACTACAAATTGACGATTTGCTACTGATTTTCCTTTTTTATATATAAATTGGAAATCACTGTTCTTTTTAATTCGGTATGCCTTCTCCACGAAACATCACTCGCTTATCTTTTCATTACATTTATTATTATATACCTAACATGTGTTGTATTTTTTAATAATAACAATAATTTTGCTACTTATTTTCGTTATTTTAAACCAAAAAAAAGACCACTGATGAGTCAGTGATCTTATGCTGATAATACCTTACGGCCTTTACGACGACGACGCGCTAAAACTTTACGACCGTTTTTTGTGCTCATGCGTTTTCTGAAACCATGAACTTTACTATGTTTACGTTTATTTGGTTGATAAGTACGTTTTACCATGCAAAAACACCTCCATCTGTATTCGGTTATCTAAATATTATAATAGATAAATTAATATAAGCTTTTTGCTTCAAGTCTTGATTTAATATTATTAATTTCTAGTCATAATTCAAGCAACTACTACAATATAACAAAATCTTTTTTATAAAGCAAGTATCAATTTCAAGCATGTTTTCATCTCATTATAATATGAATGAGTACTAGATATTTTTAAACTGTATTGATAAATACGTCTATTAATATAGAAGATTCACCTTATCATATAAATATTTTTCATTTCAAATCTAGAGAATTTTTAATTATACAAATTCCATACACTTTTTATAAATTATTTCCCAAGCCCACAAATCGTTTAATTTTTGATATACTATTCATTCTTGTAAGTTATCCACTTATTCACAGATACGCATGCTTATTTTGTGGATAATATTTCATCTATGCACAGGGTTATTTACGATTTAACAACATATTCACAGCCATTTGACAGAGGTGTTTGTTAAAAAGTATAATTGTGTGGATAAGTTATGTAAATATTGATAGATAAGGGATTATATTATGGAGATATATCCTAAATGGTTGTGTATAACTTATAATCCACAATGAGTTATCTACTGATTGTGTGTAACTTGTGGATAATTATTAACAGCTTGTGATTATGTTTATTCACACATGTTATTTCTGTGTATAACTTTTAAAATATAGAAAGTTGGAGTTTGCTATTATGTCAGAACAAGAAATTTGGGAAAAAGTTTTAACCTTAGCTCAAGAAAAAGTCAGCTATCCTAGCTATCAAACTTTTTTGAAAGATACAAAACTTTATTCGTTACAAAATGATGAAGCTATTGTAGTCATTGATGATCCTTTTGTAGCTAATTGGTTAAAAACACATTATGTTGAAATCGTACAATCTGCATTATATGAAGCTATTGGTCACGAAATCATGCCAGTATTTTACTCTGAAGATGAATTAGAAAGTTTAAAATCTGAAAAAAAACAAGATGTTAAACAAAGTGCTAATGAAAAAGAAGTAGACCTTGATACTGTTGATGTAGCAAAAGTTGGTGATGAACAATTCAATATCAACAATACATTTGAAACATTCGTCATCGGTCCCGGAAACAGATTCCCACACGCTGCGAGTTTAGCTGTAGCCGAAGCACCGGCCCAAGCATATAATCCATTATTTATATATGGTGGTGTAGGATTAGGTAAAACCCATCTAATGCATGCTATTGGCCATTATGTCTTAGATAATAATCCAGATGCCAAAGTCATCTATACATCTAGTGAAAAATTTACTAATGAATTCATTAAATCTATCCGAGACAATAAAACAGAACGTTTTAGAGAAAAATATCGTAATATCGATGTGCTCTTAATAGATGATATACAATTCATTCAAAACAAAGAACAAACTCAAGAAGAATTCTTCCACACATTTAATGATTTACATCAAGCGAATAAGCAAATTGTTATTTCTAGTGATAGACCTCCTAAAGAAATTGCTAAATTAGAAGATCGACTACGTTCTCGCTTTGAGTGGGGATTGATAGTAGATATTACACCGCCAGACTACGAAACCAGAATGGCGATTTTGCAGAAAAAAATTGGTGAAGAAAATATAAATATTCCTACTGAAGCCTTAACGTATATCGCTAATCAAATACAATCAAATATACGTGAACTTGAAGGCGCACTTAATCGTGTATTGGCCTTTTCAAAGTTACAAGGACAATCTATCACAACTGAATTAACAGCAGCTGCACTGAAAGATATCATCCAAGCACCTAAATCTAAAAAAATTACTATACAAGATATCCAAAAAGTTGTTGGAGAATACTATAGTGTAAGAATAGAAGACTTTAGTGCCAAGAAACGTACAAAATCGATTGCTTATCCACGTCAAATTGCTATGTATTTATCACGTGAATTAACTGACTTTTCGCTGCCTAAAATCGGAGAAGAGTTTGGTGGACGTGATCATACTACTGTTATTCACGCACATGAAAAAATAGTAAAAGATATCAATAATGATCCGACATTTAAGCAAGAAGTTGAAAATCTTGAAAAAGAAATTAGAAACCAATAAAACAATCTGTACTATAACAGATTAATAAATCAATTTAGAGGTATAACAAAATAACTTATTTTTTAACTTTGTGGACAATGTGCAAAAGTAATACACACTGTGCACAAGTTATCCACAGTCGTCAAACAATGACATGATTGTATTAATTTGAGTTATCCCCTAATCCACAAGCCCTACTACTATTACTACGGGTTTAAAACCTATATAATTATTATATAAACGACTGGAAGGAGTTTAAAAATGGAATTTACAATTAGAAGAGATTATTTTATAAATCAATTAAATGACACATTAAAAGCAATCTCACCAAGAACTACATTACCTATACTAACGGGTATAAAAATTGAAGTTAAAAACAATGAAGTCATACTTACTGGTTCAGATTCAGAAATCTCAATAGAAATTACAATTCCTAAACAAGTAGATGGAGAAGACATTATTGAAATTACAGAAACTGGTTCAGTTGTACTCCCTGGTCGTTTCTTTGTAGATATTATTAAAAAACTACCAGGAAAAGAAGTTAAATTATCAACAAATGAACAATTCCAAACTTTAATAACTTCTGGACATTCAGAATTTAATTTAAGTGGTTTAGATCCAGATCAATATCCTTTATTACCACAAGTTTCTCGTGATGATGCCATTCAATTATCTGTAAAAGTGCTTAAAAACGTGATAGCACAAACGAATTTCGCAGTGTCCACCTCAGAAACACGCCCAGTACTCACTGGTGTTAACTGGCTTATACAAGATAATGAATTAATATGCACAGCGACTGACTCACACCGCTTGGCTGTGCGAAAAGTAGCTTTAGAAGATGAATCTGAAAATAAAAATGTCATTATTCCAGGTAAAGCTTTAGCAGAATTAAATAAAATTATGTCTGATAGTGAAGAAGATATCGATATTTTCTTTGCATCAAACCAAGTATTATTTAAAGTCGGAAATGTAAACTTTATTTCACGTCTCTTAGAAGGTCACTATCCAGATACTTCACGTTTATTCCCAGAAAACTATGAAATTAAAATAGGCATAGATAACGGAGAATTCTATCATGCTATTGATCGTGCGTCTCTATTAGCACGTGAAGGTGGAAACAATGTTATTAAATTAAGTACAGGTAATGAATTAGTCGAACTATCTTCTACATCACCAGAAATTGGTACTGTGAAAGAAGAAGTAAAAGCGGATAACGTTGATGGTGGCAATTTAAAAATTTCATTTAACTCTAAATATATGATGGATGCACTTAAAGCAATCGATAACGATGAAGTTGAAGTTGAATTCTTTGGTACGATGAAACCATTTATTTTAAAACCAAAAGATGATGATTCAGTTACACAATTAATTTTACCAATTAGAACATATTAAGCTTTTGTTCAAGAGATAGAGCCTGAGACAGATTTATGTCTCGGGTTTTTTATATTGTAGATATTTAAAACATAGTAAGCATAACTTAGAGGTGTGGACAGAATCTTGATTTAAAACCCATTTTCAATTCAGTCATCTACTGCCAATATGAAATGCGTTTGAGGCGAATCTATTATGTCTCAACCTCTGTCACATATAAACCATTGCTTCACTCTTTTTTATTTCGAAGTAATTTCATAAAATAAAACGTGTATATTGATAGAGATATATTAATCATAAACATTTAACGCTACTTACATGCTATTTAGAGCTTAAATATAAGCAATTTAAACTTTTTTAGACTTATGATACCTAAAACTAATAATTAAGCTGAGAAAGTCATTAAAATTCAAAATCATAACATTGTCGTTGAACGCATATTAAAATTTTTTATGAAATATTGCGTAATTAAGAACATTAATAATTAATTTTTAAGTAGAATCTTTTTTTAAGAAGATAGAATATTAGGAAGAAAAGTTTGTTATAATATATGAGTGTTACCTTGTTAAAAGTACTTTTGTAAATAAATTTCAATAATAGTAAAAATTATACATAAGAAAACGCTTTCTATCTGCATTTTGCATGAAATTTTTCTCGAAAAAAGGTATAATATATAGATGAGTTTAAAAGGAATGGAGTGATTGATTTGGTTGAAGAAGTAATTGTTGATGGAGACATTACTTTAGGGCAATTTCTAAAGACAGAAGGTATTATTGAATCTGGTGGTCAAGCGAAATGGTTCCTGCAAGATTTTGAAGTAATGATCAATGGTGAGCGCGAAATGCGTCGTGGTAAAAAATTAAACCATCAAGATAACATCGTTATACCAGAAGTCGGTTCATTTTTGATTATACATCAAGGTGAAGAATGAAACTAAAGACACTCCAGCTAGACAATTATCGTAACTATGAGTCAATTACTCTAAATTGTCACCCTGAAGTCAATATATTGATTGGCGAGAATGCGCAAGGGAAGACTAATTTATTGGAATCTATTTATACACTAGCATTAGCCAAAAGTCACAGAACATCAAATGATAAAGAACTCATACGTTTTGATCGAGACTATGCTAAAATAGAGGGTGAACTCAGTTATAGATATGGAGAAATGCCTTTAACGATGTTTATAACTAAAAAGGGTAAGCAGGTTAAAATCAATCACTTAGAACAAAGTAGACTGACACAATATATCGGTCACTTAAACGTTGTCTTGTTTGCACCTGAAGATTTGAATATTGTCAAAGGCGCACCTCAAATAAGACGTAGATTTATAGATATGGAACTTGGACAAATTTCAGCTGTATATTTAAATGATTTGTCTCAATATCAAAGAATTTTAAAACAAAAGAATAATTATTTGAAGCAATTGCAATATGGTCAAAAGACTGACAGCACTATGCTTGATGTCTTAAACCAACAATTTGCAACATATGCACTCAAAGTTACATTAAGACGTGAACATTTTATTAAAGAACTTGAATCATTAGCCAAACCTATTCATTCTGGTATTACAGACGAGAATGAAACACTATCATTAAGGTACCTTCCTAGTATCAAATTAGATGCGGAAGAAAAAAGTGAGACGGAACGCTTAGAGGAAGTCTTAACTTTACTAGATGATAATAAAGATCGTGAAAAAGATAGAGGTGTCTGTTTGTTTGGCCCTCACAGAGATGATTTAGGTTTCAACGTAAATGGTATGGATGCTCAAACTTACGGTTCGCAAGGACAGCAAAGAACGACGGCTTTATCAATCAAACTTGCAGAAATCGAACTGATGAATATTGAGGTAGGTGAGTATCCCATCCTATTACTAGATGATGTGTTAAGTGAATTAGATGATTCACGTCAGTCTCATTTATTGAGCACAATTCAACATAAAGTGCAGACATTTGTGACGACAACATCAGTTGATGGCATTGATCATGAAATTATGAAAAACGCTAAACTTTATCGCATTAATAATGGCGAAATTATAAAGTAACGGAAAGTGAAGGTGGAAGCATTGTCAGATGTGAACAACACGGAAGATTATGGTGCTGGTCAGATTCAGGTATTAGAAGGTCTAGAAGCGGTTCGTAAGAGACCAGGTATGTATATAGGCTCAACTTCAGAAAGAGGACTACATCACTTAGTTTGGGAAATTGTTGATAACAGTATTGACGAAGCACTTGCAGGTTATGCTGACCAAATCGACGTTATTATTGAAGAAGATAATTGGATAAAAGTAACAGACAATGGTCGTGGTATTCCTGTTGGTATACAAGAAAAAATGGGACGACCTGCCGTTGAGGTTATTCTAACTGTACTACACGCTGGTGGTAAATTCGGCGGTGGCGGTTATAAAGTTTCCGGCGGTCTACATGGTGTAGGTTCTTCTGTTGTAAATGCTTTATCAGAAGATTTGGAAGTGTATGTATACAAGGATGAAAATATATATCATCAAGCATATAAAAAAGGCATACCTCAGTTTGATTTAAAAATCATTGGTGAAACTGATGAAAGTACTGGTTCTACAGGTACTGCGATTCGTTTTAAAGCTGATCCTGAGATATTCACTGAAACAACAACATATAATTATGAAGTCTTGCAACAACGTATCAGAGAACTGGCGTTTTTAAATAAAGGTATCTCAATTACATTAAGAGATGAAAGAGAAGAAGAGGTTCGTGAAGATACTTATCACTATGAAGGTGGTATAAAATCTTACGTTGAAATGTTAAATGAAAATAAAGAACCTATTCATGAAGAACCGATTTATGTACATCAATCAAAAGATGATATTGAAGTTGAAATAGCGCTTCAATACAATAAAGGCTATGCTACAAATCTTTTAACATACGCGAATAATATTCACACTTATGAAGGTGGTACTCATGAAGAAGGCTTTAAACGAGCGCTCTCTCGTGTGTTAAATAGCTACGGTCTTAACAGTAAAATCATGAAAGAAGATAAAGAAAGACTTTCAGGTGAAGATACACGTGAAGGCTTAACGGCTGTTGTTTCAATCAAACATGGTGATCCACAATTCGAAGGACAAACTAAAACTAAATTAGGTAACTCCGAAGTACGTCAAGTTGTTGATCGTATATTCTCCGAGTTGTTTGAACGCTTTTTATACGAAAATCCACAAGTAGGTCGAACAATCGTAGAAAAAGGGATTATGGCATCACAAGCACGTCTTGCAGCTAAAAAAGCGCGTGAAGTGACACGTCGTAAGTCTGCGCTAGAAATTTCAAGTTTACCAGGGAAACTTGCAGATTGTTCTAGTAAAGACCCTTCTCGAAGTGAAATTTTCATCGTCGAAGGTGACTCTGCCGGAGGGTCTACAAAATCTGGTCGTGACTCAGAAACGCAAGCCATTTTACCATTACGTGGTAAGATATTGAACGTTGAAAAAGCACGTTTAGATAGAATTTTAAATAATAATGAAATACGTTCTATGATTACTGCTTTTGGTACTGGTATTGGTGGAGAGTTTGATTTAAGTAAGGCACGCTATCACAAGATTATCCTTATGACAGATGCCGATGTTGATGGTGCACATATTAGAACTTTACTATTAACATTCTTTTATCGCTTTATGAGACCGTTAATTGAAGCTGGATATGTTTATATTGCACAACCACCATTATTCAAATTGACACAAGGTAAACAGAAATACTATGTGTTTAACGAACGTGAATTAGAAAAACTTAAAGCTCAATTGGATCCAAGTCCAAAATGGTCTATTGCACGTTACAAAGGTCTTGGTGAAATGAATGCTGATCAATTATGGGAAACAACTATGAATCCAGAGAACAGAGCTATGTTACAAGTATCATTAGATGATGCGATTGAAGCTGACCAAGTTTTTGAAATGTTAATGGGCGATGTTGTTGAGAACCGTAGACAGTTTATTGAAGATAATGCAGTTTATGCAAACTTAGATTTCTAAGACAATGAACTGAATTTTTGAAGGAGGATATCTTGATGGCTGAATTACCTGAATCAAGAATAAATGAACGAAATATAACGAATGAGATGCGTGAATCGTTCCTAGATTATGCGATGAGCGTTATCGTTTCACGTGCGCTACCAGATGTTAGAGATGGTTTAAAACCAGTACATCGACGTATACTTTACGGCTTACACGAACAAGGTATGACACCTGATAAATCATATAAGAAATCTGCGCGTATTGTTGGGGACGTTATGGGTAAATATCACCCTCACGGAGACTCCTCAATTTACGAAGCTATGGTTAGAATGGCCCAGGACTTCAGCTATCGATATCCTTTAATTGATGGCCAAGGTAACTTTGGTTCTATGGATGGTGATGGCGCAGCGGCGATGCGTTATACAGAAGCGCGTATGTCTAAAATCACACTCGAAATGTTGAGAGATATTAACAAAGATACGATTGATTTTGTTGATAACTATGACGGTAACGAAAGAGAGCCGGCAGTCTTACCTTCAAGATTTCCAAATTTACTTGTAAATGGTGCATCAGGTATCGCAGTAGGTATGGCTACTAATATACCTCCACATAACTTGACTGAAGTAATCAATGGCGTATTAAGTTTAAGCTATAATCCAGATATTACGATTGCAGAATTAATGGAAGATGTTCAAGGGCCAGACTTCCCTACAGCAGGTATTATTCTTGGTAAAAGTGGTATACGCCGTGCATTTGAAACTGGACGTGGTTCAGTTCAAATGAGAGCAAGAGCTGAAATTGAAGAACGTGGTGGCGGTCGTCAACGTATCGTTGTAACAGAGGTTCCATATCAAGTAAATAAGGCCCGCATGATTGAAAAAATTGCTGAATTAGCACGTGATAAAAAAATCGATGGCATTACAGATTTACGTGACGAAACAAGTTTACGTACTGGTGTGCGTGTTGTAGTTGACATACGTAAAGATGCCAATGCCAGCGTTGTATTAAATAACTTGTATAAACAGACACCATTACAAACGTCATTTGGTGTTAACATGATTGCTTTAGTTGATGGCAGACCGAGATTGATTAACCTTAAAGAAGCATTGGTTGAATATCTTGAACATCAAAAGATAGTTGTAAGAAGAAGAACAGAATACAACTTGAAGAAGGCACAAGACCGTGCACATATTTTAGAAGGCTTAAGAATTGCTTTAGATCACATTGATGAAATTATTCGTGTGATCCGTGAATCTGATACAGATAAAGTTGCAATGGTAAGCTTGCAAGAACAATTTAAACTTACTGAACGACAAGCGCAAGCCATCCTTGATATGCGATTAAGACGTTTAACAGGTTTAGAAAGAGATAAAATTGAATCTGAATATAATGAATTAATTGCATATATAGAAGAATTAAAAGCGATTCTTGCAGACGAAGAAAAACTATTACAACTTGTTCGTGATGAATTAATTGATGTTCGTGAACGCTATGGTGACGAACGTAAAACAGAAATTCAAATGGGTGGTCTCGACAATATTGAAGACGAAGACCTAATCCCAGAAGAACAAATCGTCATCACATTAAGTCACAATAACTATATTAAACGTCTACCCGTTTCAACATATAGAGCTCAACATCGCGGTGGTCGTGGTGTACAAGGTATGCAAACATTAGAAGAAGATTTTGTAAGTCAACTTGTTACATTGAGTACACACGATCATGTCTTATTCTTCACGAATAAAGGTAGAGTGTATAAACTTAAAGGTTATGAAGTGCCAGAACTCTCCCGTCAGTCTAAAGGTATCCCAGTAGTCAATGCGATTGAACTGGATAATGATGAAACGATTAGTACAATGATTGCCGTCAAAGATTTAGAAAGTGAAGAAGACTACTTAGTATTTGCAACGTTAAATGGTATCGTTAAACGTTCAGCATTACGTAATTTCTCACACATTAATAAAAACGGTAAGATTGCGATTGGTTTCAAAGAAGATGATGAATTGATTGCAGTGAGATTAACAGATGGTGAAGATGATGTATTAATCGGTACTGCTCATGGTTCTTTAATCCGCTTTAACGAAACTGCATTACGTCCTTTAGGTCGTACAGCTGCTGGTGTTAAAGGTATTACATTAAGAGAAGGCGACAGCGTCATTGGATTAGATGTTACTAAAGCAGAAACAGATGATGAAATTCTAGTCGTGACTGAAAATGGCTACGGTAAACGTACACCAGTTAGTGAATATCGTTTATCTAACCGTGGCGGTAAAGGTATTAAGACTGCTACGATTACAGAACGTAACGGTCAAGTTGTATGTATCACATCCGTCGAAGGTAAAGAAGACTTGATGATTGTTACAAATGCTGGTGTAATTATCCGTATCGGCGTTGAAGATATTTCACAAAATGGACGTGCAGCCCAAGGTGTAAGATTGATTAAATTAAACGACGATCAATTTGTTTCTACAGTTGCTAAAGTAGATGAAGAAGAAAAAGAAGCTGAAGAAATTGAACTTCAAGAAACAGAAAATGAACAAATTGAAGGCTCTTCAAGTGACGGTCAACAATCAGAATCTGTAGTAACTGATGATTTATCAGAAGGTATCGTTCATACCGAAGTTGAAGAAGATACAGATGAAGATGGTCGTCAAGAAGTGAGAAAAGACTTTATGGATCGTATCAATGAAGACATCGATAATAGTGATAATGAAGACACTGAAAGCGAAGATGACGAATAATCTCAATTTCTATAAGTAAACCAACAGCTACATTCAAAATTGAAAAATTTAAATATACAAATGAATCTGGGACATAAATCCCTATTCTCAAATTAAGAGGGCCAATCCTTAATATGGATTGGTCCTCTTTATATTTAAAATCTTACGATTTTGATCGTGCATGCTTGCCTGGGTATATGGCTCGAGCCTGTAGTCTCTCGCTCATATCATTTCCCCGAGCGTCAGCACTCTAGTCATAAAATAGAAAAACTACTTAATGATGATATCCGAATGATGTGGCTATCACAAAATCAAAAGCCTTCTTCTAAAACAATTAATCGTTTTAGAGTAAATCCTAAAGTAGATGCCCTATTAACATCTTTAACTTTTTGTATTAATGGCACTTAATATAAGAAAAGTAGTAGCTCAAAGAACTAAATATAACCAAAACAATAATAAAAAAGGCAATTTCTATATTATTTCAATAGAAATTGCCTTTTTACTTGTCCAAGAACTTTATGTTCCAGACTCATTTTATTTTGGTTTAATATATTTATATCGCAGGTGCTTATTTAGCTCTCCAATGCTTTCATAGCATATGGAATTTCGCTAATTAAATGAGAAGGTGGTACGACATACATTTTCTTTGATAACTCTTCCCCGATATAACTGTGTGTATAAGTAGCACTCGTAACCGCTTCTTTCGTGTCGTTGAATTGACCTACAAAACTTGTAATCATACCGGCAAGTGTATCACCCATACCGCCTGTAGCCATCGCAGGTGTACCAATTGGTAGTTTGTAATCTCCATCTTTGAAATAGATTTCAGTGCCGTGCATTTTTAATACAATCGTTGCTCCAATTCTATCAGCAGCTTCGCGATTACGTTCATAGGTTTGTTCTTCTATTGCGATACCACTTAAACGTTCCCACTCTTTTTGATGTGGTGTGAAAATAACATTGCAAGTTGGAATATCTGGCTTTAATTTACTAAATATAGTAATAGCATCTCCATCCACTATAAGTGTTTGGTGCGGTTGAATGTTTTGTAATAAGAACGTGATAGCATTATTTCCTTTGAAATCACAGCCTAACCCAGGACCAATTAAGATACAATCTGTATTTTCAATCATTTTAGTGAGCATTTTAGTATCATTGATATCAATCACCATTGCTTCAGGACAGCGTGAATGTAGCGCAGCATGGTTTGTTGGATGTGTAGCTACCGTAATTAAACCACTGCCACTATAGACACAAGCGCGTGCAGCAAGCATGATTGCCCCACCTAGATTCGCATTACCCCCAATTAAAAGAATTTTGCCATAATCACCTTTATGCGTTTCATCTTTACGTTTTGGAATGCTTACTGATGAAATTGTTTCCAACATTGAAACCCCCTTTAATCATATTAGTTATTTCAACTTTTAATTTGTATATTTGATTATTATTTTGTTGATTCGTAAGTTTGTACTTTTTGATAAGAATTGTGTATTTATAAGCTTTACGAAAGGTTTTCTCTGTAGCTTTTTTATTAATCTGCTTTTTAAATACAATAGAAAATATTATACCTGCTTTGCATTTTAGTCAATAGGTAAAAGCATTAAGAATTTGTTTATTTTTAGAAATAATAAATTTGGCTTCTTTATCTTATTAAAATACTAATTTAATACCATGTTACGGATATGGACGAACCTATTGTTCTTAAAAATATGGAAGCGTATACTCTAATTAATTGAAAATCATCAGAAGTAAGGAGATGGGGAAATGACATTACAGCTTAATGGTGAAAAATTAACAATTAATGCAATTAAAGATTTTTTATATCAAAGTGATGATGTAAAAGTAACAGAGGATGCATATGAACATGTAAAACAGAGCAGGGTAACAGTAGAAAAGATTATAGATGATAAAGAAACAATTTATGGTATAACGACTGGATTTGGTTTATTCAGTGATGTGCGTATTGATGAGGGAGAATATAACCAATTACAAGTAAATTTAATTCGTTCACATGCATGTGGTATCGGAAAACCTTTTTCACAGGATGTCGCGTTAGTGATGATGATTTTACGTCTAAACACATTGCTAAAAGGTCATTCTGGTGTGACAATCGATTTAGTGAATCAAATCATATATTTTATTAACAATAGAATTATTCCAGTCATTCCACAACAGGGGTCTCTTGGTGCTTCAGGTGATTTAGCACCACTTTCACATTTAGCTTTGGCATTGATTGGAGAAGGTAGCGTCTATTATAAAGGTGAAGAAGTAGACAGTCGGTATGTCTTAAATTTATTAAATCGTGAACCTTTGAGCTTACAGGCTAAAGAAGGTCTTGCTTTAATTAATGGCACGCAAGCTATGACTGCACAAGGTGTAATTAATTATATAGAAGCGGAAGATATTGGTTACCAAGCGGAGTGGATTGCTGCACTTACACATCAAGCATTAAATGGTATTACTGATGCATATCATGAAAAAGTGCATCGCGTCCGAAATTTTCCAGAACAGATAGATGTTGCTTCGCGCATGTTAGACTGGCTTGAAGGTTCTAAATTAACAACGACACAGGGAGAAATTCGCGTACAAGATGCTTATACATTACGCTGTATTCCACAAATACATGGCGCAAGCTTCCAAGTTTTTAATTATGTAAAAGAAAAGCTTGAATTTGAAATGAATGCGGCGAACGATAATCCATTAATATTTGATGAAGATGATGAGACATTAGTTATTTCTGGAGGTAATTTCCATGGTCAACCGATTGCATTCGCGTTAGACTTCTTAAAGTTAGGCGTAAGTGAATTAGCCAATGTTTCAGAAAGACGTTTAGAGAGATTAGTAAACCCACAATTGAACAATGGTTTACCGGCGTTTTTAAGCCCTCAACCGGGTTTACAGAGTGGTGCAATGATCATGCAATATGCAGCTGCAAGTCTTGTTTCGGAAAATAAGACACTCGCACACCCAGCTAGTGTAGATTCTATTCCATCATCAGCTAATCAAGAAGACCACGTTTCTATGGGGACGATTGCTTCACGCCATGGTTACCAAATGATTGAAAATGCACGACGTGTTTTAGCAATAGAAACAATCATCGCACTTCAAGCAGTAGAATATAAAGATATTGAAAAATTATCACCTAAAACCTATGAAAAATATCAAGCTTTACGAAAAGTGGTACCATCTATCACTGAAGACCGCCAATTTCATAAAGACATAGAAGCTGTTTCACAGTATTTATTAGATCACGCTTATGCTAATTAAGGTTGGGTGAATTTTTAATGAACATTCAGCGATTGCATATCCTTGGCCTTGAAAAGTGATAGGTTATTTGCTATATTAAAATCAAGTTAATAAAGCTATTGTTCGTAGGATAAGTAGTATTGTACTTCTGGTTTCAGAGAGCTTGTGGTTAGTGAGAACAAGTAATCAGTGTCAATGTGAATCTACCTACTATATGAGAACAATCGGGTTTAACCGTTATTTTGGTGAAAGCGCAGTCTCTTTTGACTGTTAAATAGGGTGGCAACGCGTAAAGACCACGTCCCTTGTACAGGGATGTGGTCTTTTTTGTGTTCTATTCTTAAAAAAAAATAAATTGAAAGGATGGAAAATGACATGTTAGACATTAAACTATTTCGTAATGACCCAGAGTTTTTAAAAGACAAAGTTGCAAAACGTGGTATGGATACAAAAGTAGTAGATGATGTATTATCGCTTGATGACAAACGCCGTGAATTAATTCGTAAAGCTGAGGAAATGAAAGCTGAACGTAACAAAGTGAGCGGTGAAATTGCGGAAAAAAAACGCAATAAAGAAAATGCAGATGATGTTATCGCAGAAATGAGAAAATTAGGTGACGACATCAAACTGTTAGATAATGATTTAAATAATGTGGATAAAGAGCTAGAAGACTTATTATCTCGTATTCCAAATACAATTCATGATGATGTGCCTGAGGGTGATTCTGATGAAGAGAATGTAGAATTAAAACGTTGGGGTACACCAAGAAAATTTGATTTTGATGAAAAAGCACATTGGGATTTAGTAGAGTCACTACAAATGGCTAATTTTGAACGCGGTGCAAAAGTTTCTGGTGCAAGATTTGTGTTCTTAACTGGCGAAGGCGCACAGTTAGAAAGAGCATTAATGAACTATATGGTCACGAAACACACGACGCAACATGGTTACACAGAAATGATGGTACCACAATTAGTAAATGCTGATTCAATGTACGGTACTGGCCAATTACCAAAATTTGAAGAAGATTTATTCAAAATTGAAAAAGAAGGATTATATACAATACCAACGGCAGAAGTACCATTAACGAATTATTATCGTAATGAAATTATTGGTCCGGATGTCTTACCTGCTAAATTCACAGCGCAATCAGCGTGTTATCGTAGTGAAGCGGGTTCAGCTGGTAGAGATACAAGAGGGTTAATCCGTTTACATCAATTCGATAAAGTAGAGATGGTGCGTTTTGAAAAACCGGAAGACTCTTGGCAAGCATTAGAAGAAATGACAGAACATGCAGAAGCAATTTTAGAAGAGTTAGGCTTACCATATCGTAGAGTTATTTTATGTACAGGTGACATAGGCTTTGGCTCAAGCAAGACTTATGACTTAGAAGTTTGGTTACCAAGCTATAATGAGTACAAAGAAATTAGCTCTTGCTCAAATATTACTGATTTCCAAGCACGCCGTTCTAACATTCGTTTTAAACGTGATAAAACAGCAAAACCAGAATTAGTGCACACATTGAATGGTAGTGGTTTAGCAGTAGGACGTACGTTTGCTGCAATCGTAGAAAACTATCAAAATGAAGATGGTTCAGTTACTATTCCAGATGCATTAGTACCATATATGGGTGGTAAAACAGTGATTCACCCAGTTAAAGAAAAATAAGATTAGTTGTAATGAATATCATCAGCGGTATTTGAGTTAGCTCAAGTGTTGAACTTTCAAAATAGATGCTACAAAATGATGAAATGCAAATAGAGGTTGAGACAAATGGATGTCTCAACCTCTCATTTTATATGAACAATGATCCTTCTGATCTTCTAAATACCTTAAATACTTTTAAAGTAAAGAAAGGGTAGGGGAGGTGTTAAATATCTCGTTTTGTAGGTTATCTCATTTATTGAAGGCCTTATTTTATTCAAAAAATGAGAGGTAAGTCTAAAATAATAACACAATATTCTGGAATTTAAATTACTATAATAACAGTATTTTTAGACAAACGTAAGTCTTAGGTTACACATACGTCAGTCTAAAAACATTGAATGTATATTTCAGTTTGTATTAAACTAGTTCTATTATTTTTATAAAATGTGTGGGAGGTGGCATGATGGCAACACATTTAACTTTTAAGCAAGGTGTAAAAGAATGTGTACCGACTTTGTTAGGTTATGCTGGTGTTGGTCTTTCATTTGGTATTGTTGCAGTTGCTTCAGGTTTCAATTTGATTGAAATCATTTTATTATGCTTACTTGTCTATGCTGGCGCGGCACAATTCATTATTTGTGCGTTAGTCATTGCTGGAACTCCAATTTCTGCAATTGTATTAACGACATTTATTGTAAATTCTAGGATGTTTTTATTAAGTATGACCTTAGCGCCAAGTTATAAAGGATATGGGTTTTGGAATCGTATAGGTATGTCTTCTTTGATTACAGATGAAACATTTGGTGTCGCTATTACACCACATCTAAAAGGTGAAAAAATCAATGATCGATGGCTGCATGGATTAAATATCACAGCTTATTTATTTTGGACATTTGCAAGTGTTGTTGGTGCTGTTTTTGGTAAATACATAACAAACCCAGATGCATTTGGGTTAGATTTTGCTATTACTGCAATGTTTATATTCTTAGCTGTTTCCCAATTTGATGCTATTAAGCAATCACAATTTAAAACATATTTAGTATTAATTGTTTGTGTGATCATATTAATGCTCATTTTAAGTTTCTTTATGCCTTCATATGTAGCAATTATCTTAGCTTCGACAATTACTGCGGGGTTAGGGGTGGTGATCGATAAATGACAACGACCTTACATATGCTATTAATCATTGTTTTATGTGGTGTGGTCACTTGGTTAACACGAATTATACCGTTTATATTAATTACAAAAATTAAACTATCTGAGACAGTTGTAAAGTGGCTTTCCTTCATTCCTATTACATTATTTACGGCATTGATTGTAGACGGCGTCCTAGAACAACATGAAGGTTCAATGGTGTATAGTATTAATTTACCGTTTTTAGTGACGATGCTTCCAACAATAATCATTGCCATTATTACACGGAGTTTAACGATTACGATTGTCAGTGGTATTTTAATAATGGCAGTTTTAAGATGGATATTTTAAATATATTATTGAAGTGGTTCACATTATCCGTTAGAATAGCAATAATTAGAAAATTTTGATAATTTTAAAGGAATACTTGTTAAAATAGATGTTTGATTTATACACAGCTTTTTACAATTAAAATTAAATCTTATTTCGAGAAGCAGAGGGACTTGGCCCAATGAAGCTTCAGCAACCGACTTTAGAAGCACGGTGCTAATACCAACGATTCGCTCGAATAATAAGTATTGTAACTTCTTACTTATTATAAATAGGTAGGAAGTTTTTTTACTAAGTAGGAGGTAAATGATGACAAATTATACGGCTGATACATTAGAATTGGGACCATTTACAACTGAATCAGGTGAAACGATCTTAAATTTAAAATTACGTTATGAACATGTTGGATATGAAGGGCAGCCACTTGTACTTGTATGCCATGCGCTGACAGGTAATCATTTGACATACGGGACGGATGACAATCCTGGTTGGTGGCGAGAGATTATAGATGGAGGGTACATGCCAATACATGATTATCAATTTTTAACATTCAACGTGATAGGTAGTCCATATGGCTCGAGTTCGCCACTTACAGATGCTGACTTCCCCACGCATTTAACATTGCGTGATATTGTCAATGCAATAGAATTAGGTATTCAAACATTAGGGTTTGATCGAATTAGTATTTTAATCGGTGGGTCTTTAGGAGGTATGCAAGCGCTGGAATTATTGTATAATCATAAATTTGAAGTAGATAAAGCAGTCATTTTAGCTGCAACAGATAAGACATCCTCATATAGTCGTGCATTTAATGAAATTGCGAGACAGGCGATTCGATTAGATCATGGTGAAGGTATGAGTATCGCAAGACAACTTGGTTTCTTAACGTATCGTTCTTCTAAAAGTTACGATAGACGATTTACACCAGACCAAGTTGTAAACTACCAGAAGCATCAGGGAAATAAGTTCAAAAAGCACTTTGATCCATTGAGTTATTTAACCCTGCTAGACGTCTTAGATAGCCACGATATAGATAGAGATCGTACTGATGTAGATGAAGTGTTTGGACGTCTAGATACTAAAGTTATGACTATGGGCTTTACGGATGATTTATTATATCCAGACGATTTAGTATATGCTACAGGTGCGCGATTTAAATATCATAAGCATTGCTTTGTGCCAGATAATGTAGGACATGATGGTTTCTTACTGAACTTTAACGATTGGGCACCCAATTTGTATCACTTTTTAAAAGTTTCCAAGTTCAAAAGAAAATGACGATATGCTACATTTTAGTTCGTTTTGTATTATAAGACGTCTGGGATAGTTATTTTATACTTAAATGAAAGTGGAAATAACTGTGTTCCTATGACGTCTTATTTTTATGGTGAGTAAAATGTGAAATTTGAAGTTGGTATTAACGAGGAGATGTAATTTAAAAAGGCGCTCATTTTCAGATTTTGTCGCTGATATTGAACTTCTGACAAAAAGAATTGTCAATAATTGTATAAAAGTTTTAAAGAGGTTAAAATAATAAACATAGACAAAAATTGTATAGGAGTGGCGAATTTGTTTTCTAAAATACATACTAAAGCCACTATACTTAGTGTAATCACGTTAATTATAGTAGCTTTAGCTTTACATATATTACCGCTACTTGGACTCGTGTTGAGTTTATTTGCAACAATTCCAGGTATTATTTTATGGCATAAATCTGTAGAATCTTTTGGCTTAACGGCAGTCATTACAGTTGTGCTAACTACGTTATTAGGTAATATATTCGTGTTAAGTATCATGATCCTCTTGTTCGTAGTGAGTGTTGTAGTGGGTCAATTATTAAAAGAACGTACATCAAAAGAACGTATACTTTATATAACAACAACGTTTATTAGTATCATTGCATTAATTGCATTTATGGTGTTACAAGCATTTAAAAAAATACCAAGTGCTACATCATTAATCAAACCGATTAAAGAACAGATGTATAACATAATTTCTAGCGCTTCAGTCAACGCGGATTATAAACAAATGTTTGAAGAGACTTTCCGCCAATCAGCAGTGCAACTACCAAGTTATATGATTGTTGGTGTATTTCTACTTATATTAATCAATTTAATTATCACTTTTCCAATCTTGCGTAAATTCAAAATCGCTACACCCATATTTAAACCATTATATACTTGGCAAATGAAGCGTTCTGTCTTATGGATGTATGTTATTGTATTAATTTGTGTTATGTTTTCAACGCAACCAAGTGCGTTTCAAACCATCGTCTTAAACTTTGAAATTGTGTTATCATTATGTATGTACATTCAGGGGTTAAGTGTGATTCACTTTTTCGGAAAAGCGAAATCAATGCCGCCAGCACTTACTGTGATATTAATGGTAATAGGGACAATTTTAATGCCATTAACACATATTGTGAGTCTCCTGGGATTTGTAGATTTATGTATCAATTTAAAACGTATCATTAAAAAATGATTTGAGGTGGAAAAATGAATCGTCAATCCACTAAAAAAGCGTTGATTTTACCATTTATTATTATGGTGCTTACAGCGATAGCGCTTGTCGTCGTTTGGTTTATTTTTAACCAATTGATTGCAGGTATAGCTACTGTTGTATTACTCATCATAATCGTAGGGACAGTACTGATGGTAAGACAAGCTTTACAAAAATTGGATAACTATGTAGATAATCTGAGTGGAAAAATCTCAGCAAGCAGTAATACTGCTATTAAAAGGTTACCTATTGGGATGATTATCTTAGATGAAAATGAAAACATAGAGTGGATGAACCAATTTATGTCGGATCGTCTAGATCGAAATGTCATTTCTGATCCAGTCAATGAAGTATATCCTAATATATTAAAACAGTTAGAAAAAACACAAGAAGTGGAAATTCAAGAAAATGAATATCACTATCGTGTAAGATATTCAGAAAAAGAACATGTATTGTATTTCTTCGACATTACTGAAGAAATACATACACAAGAGTTATATGAAGCATCTAAACCAATTATTGCAACACTATTTTTAGACAACTATGATGAAATTACGCAAAATATGAATGATACACAACGTTCAGAAATTAACTCTATGGTTACGCGCGTCATAAGTAGATGGGCAACAGAATATGACATTTATTTCAAACGTTATAGTTCAGATCAATTTGTTGCTTATTTAAACCAACGCATTCTAAATGAAGTTGAAGCATCTAATTTTAGTATACTGAGTCAATTACGCGAAAAAAGTGTGGGTTACCGTGCGCAATTGACATTAAGTATTGGTGTAGGTGAAGGTTCAGAGAACTTAATCGATTTAGGTGAATTATCTCAATCTGGACTTGATTTAGCACTAGGCCGTGGTGGTGACCAAGTTGCAATTAAGCATATGAACGGAAATGTGCGTTTCTATGGCGGTAAGACTGACCCCATGGAAAAACGTACACGTGTAAGAGCACGTGTTATCTCTCATGCATTAAAAGATATTTTAATGGAAGGCGACAAAGTCATCATTATGGGACATACGCGTCCAGACTTAGATGCTATAGGTGCAGCCATTGGTGTCTCAAGGTTTGCTATGATGAACAATTTAGATGCTTATATTGTGTTAAATGATTCAGATATTGATCCGACGCTGCGTCGTGTGATGAATGCAGTCGATGAAAAGCCTGAACTAAAAGAGCGTTTTATCACATCTGATGAAGCATGGGATGTCATGACGTCTAAGACAACTTTAGTAGTTGTAGATACGCATAAACCTGAAATGGTTATCGACGAAAACATATTAAACAAGGCAAATCGTAAAGTTGTGATCGATCATCATAGACGTGGTGAAAGCTTTATCTCTAGCCCATTACTTGTTTATATGGAACCATATGCAAGTTCAACTGCAGAGCTAGTGACTGAATTGCTAGAATACCAACCAACAGAACAACGATTAACACGTTTAGAGTCGACAATTATGTTTGCAGGTATTATTGTAGATACACGTAATTTCACATTACGTACAGGTTCAAGAACATTTGATGCGGCAAGTTATTTACGTGCACATGGTGCAGATACAATATTAACGCAGCATTTCTTGAAAGATGATTTAGATACGTACATTAATCGTACTGAATTAATCCAAACAGTGAAACTTCAAGAGAACGGTGTCGCAATTGCACATGGTTCGAACGAAAAAATCTATCATCCTGTAACAGTTGCACAAGCAGCTGATGAACTGTTAAGTTTAGATGGTGTAGAAGCTTCGTATGTAGTTGCTAGAAGAGAAGATAATCTAGTCGGTATGTCTGCCCGATCACTCGGTGCAGTTAACGTTCAATTGACAATGGAAGCACTTGGTGGCGGTGGTCATTTAACTAATGCAGCTACACAATTAAAAGATGTCACTGTTGATGAAGCAATAGAACAATTACAACAAGCTATAACAGAACAAATGAGTAGGAGTGAAAATTCATGAAAGTAATATTCACACAAGATGTTAAAGGTAAAGGTAAAAAAGGCGAAGTTAAAGATGTACCTGTAGGCTATGCAAACAATTTCTTATTGAAGAAAAATTATGCAGTAGAAGCTACACCAGGTAATTTAAAACAGCTTGAAAAGAAAAATGAAGCTGCAGAAGCGGAACGCCAACAAGAAATTGAAGATGCTAAAAAATTAAAAGAAACATTAAGTCATATTGAAGTTGAAGTATCTGCTAAAACAGGTGATGCTGGAAAATTATTCGGTTCAGTTAGTACAAAACAAATCGCGCAAGCATTACAACAACAACATGATATTAAAATAGACAAGCGTAAAATGGATTTACCAAACGGTATACATGCATTGGGTTACACAAATGTACCAGTTAAATTAGATAAAGAAGTAGAAGGTACAATTCGTGTACACACAGTTGAACAATAAAAACGGATTGAGATATGAGGTGTAATCATAATGGATGGAATGTATGAACAAAATCAAATGCCCCACAGTAATGAGGCTGAACAATCTGTCTTAGGTGCCATTATCATAGATCCGGAATTGATAAACAGAACTCAGGAAGTCTTACTTCCTGAGTCCTTTTATAGAGGCGCACATCAACACATCTTTAGAGCCATGATGAACCTCAACGAAGATAATAAAGATATTGACGTGGTTACAATTATGGATCAACTGTCGTATGAAGGACGACTGAATGAAGCGGGTGGCCCACAATATCTAGCAGAATTATCTAGTAATGTACCGACAACTCGAAATATTCAATATTATACAGATATCGTATTTAAGCATGCGACAAAACGTAAGTTGATACAAACTGCCGATAGCATTGCTAACGATGGTTATAATGATGAATTAGAATTAGATACAATATTGAACGATGCAGAACGTCGAATATTAGAATTGTCATCTACACGTGAAAGTGATGGATTTAAAGATATTAGAGATGTGCTTGGAGAAGTGTATGAGAATGCAGAATTACTTGATCAAAATAGTGGTCAAACGCCTGGTATCCCAACTGGTTATCGAGATTTAGACCAGATGACCGCGGGCTTTAACCGTAATGATCTAATCATTCTGGCTGCCAGACCATCAGTAGGTAAGACTGCCTTCGCACTTAATATTGCACAAAAAGTTGCTACACATGAAGACCATTTCTCAGTCGGTATATTCTCGCTAGAAATGGGTGCAGACCAATTAGCAACACGTATGATTTGTAGTTCTGGTAACGTAGATTCGAACCGTTTAAGAACGGGTATGATGACAGAAGAAGACTGGAATCGCTTTACAATTGCAGTAGGTAAATTATCTAGAACAAAGATATTTATTGATGATACACCAGGTATTCGAATTACAGATATTCGCTCAAAATGCCGTCGTTTAAAACAAGAACACGGTTTAGACATGGTAGTGATTGATTATCTGCAATTAATCTCAGGTAGTGGTTCAAGATTCTCAGATAACCGACAACAAGAAGTATCAGAGATTTCTCGTACATTAAAAGCGATTGCCAGAGAAATGGAATGTCCAGTCATTGCACTAAGTCAGTTGTCACGTGGTGTAGAGCAACGTCAAGACAAACGACCAATGATGAGTGATATTCGTGAATCAGGATCAATCGAGCAAGATGCTGATATCGTCGCATTCTTATATCGTGATGATTACTATAATCGTGGCGAAGATGAAGACGATGATGATGGAGATACGAACTTTGAACCACAAACAAATGATGATAATGGTGAGATTGAAATTATAATAGCGAAGCAACGTAATGGTCCAACAGGGACTGTTAAATTACACTTTATGAAGCAGTATAATAAATTTACTGATATCGATTATGCACATGCAGACATGGGTTAAGAAAAAAGAATAAAATTTATTTTTTCCGTACGATTTATAAATGTATTTATTTATTGTACGGTTTTTGTTTGCATTTGGTTCTTTCTTTTTTAATGAAGTATGTGTTGTAATTAAATGGATATCGCTTTGAAAACCTTGATGACACTATGTTTAAGGTGTGTAATTGCATTTTTAAACATTTAATGAAATTCGAGAAAATGTAAAAAACCAATGTTCGATTTTTGTTTGCATTATTAGTGTGGTATTGGTAGAATACTTAATGGTTAATTGAGAAAAACTTGGAGGTGCTCATATGTCATCAATCGTAGTTGTTGGGACACAATGGGGAGACGAAGGTAAAGGTAAAATCACAGACTTTTTAGCAGAACAAGCAGATGTTATTGCACGTTTTTCAGGCGGTAACAATGCAGGCCACACAATTAAATTTGGTGGCGAAACATATAAATTGCACTTAGTACCATCTGGTATTTTCTATAAAGAAAAATTAGCAGTCATTGGTAACGGTGTCGTTGTCGATCCAGTAGCACTATTAAAAGAATTAGACGCTTTAAATGAAAGAGGTATTTCAACAGATAATTTACGTATTTCAAACCGTGCGCAAGTTATTTTACCTTATCATATTAAACAAGATGAATATGAAGAAGAACGTCGTGGAGATAATAAAATCGGTACTACGAAAAAAGGTATCGGCCCAGCTTATGTAGATAAAGCACAACGTATTGGTATTCGTGTTGCAGATTTATTAGATAAAGAAACGTTTGAAAAATTATTAAAAGAAAATATTGAATACAAATCAGCATATTTCAAAGGTATGTTTGATAAAGCATGTCCTTCATTTGAAGAAATCTTTGAAACTTATTACGCAGCAGGCCAACGTTTAGCAGAGTTCGTTACGGATACTGCAAAAGTATTGGACGATGCATTTGTAGCAGAAGAAAAAGTATTATTTGAAGGTGCTCAAGGCGTTATGTTAGATATCGACCACGGTACATACCCATTCGTTACGTCAAGTAACCCAGTTGCAGGTAATGTCACTGTCGGTGGTGGTGTTGGTCCAACATACGTATCTAAAGTCATTGGCGTATGTAAAGCTTATACATCACGTGTCGGTGATGGCCCATTCCCAACAGAACTATTTGATGATGATGGACACCACATCCGTGAAGTTGGCCGTGAGTACGGTACAACTACTGGACGTCCACGTCGTGTAGGTTGGTTCGATTCAGTTGTATTACGTCACTCTCGTCGTGCGAGTGGTATTACTGATTTATCAATCAACTCTATAGATGTCTTAACAGGCCTTAAAGAAGTGAAGATTTGTACGGCGTATGAATTGGACGGTAAAGAAATTACTGAATATCCAGCGAATTTAAAAGACTTACAACGTTGTAAGCCAATCTTTGAAACATTACCTGGTTGGACAGAAGATGTTACAGGTTGTCGCTCATTAGATGAATTACCAGACAATGCACGTAGATATTTAGAACGTATCTCTGAATTGTGTGACGTTCAAATTTCAATCTTCTCTGTAGGACCAGATCGTAATCAAACAAACTTATTAAAATCATTATGGTAAGCCGTTTACCTATAAAAACTGATTTATAAATTTAAAAAGTAAAATGTTGAAATGAAAAAACACCTTGTTGATGTAGCCTAATATGGCCATCTTTACAAGGTGTTTTTTATTTATATATTTGAATGTGTTACATATTGATCACGAAAATTTAGAATGTGATCGACTGCTAACTGATAACCTGTTTTATTACTAGATTGTATAGATTTAACTTTTCTGATATTACGTTGATAGTTCGGTATATCATCTAGCATGTCTAAGACAATTTGTTTTAACTCTCGGGACGTTATATTTTCTAGTTGTAACTGACGACCAACAAGTAGTTTTTCGATTTGGCGAGCCACAACGGGTTGATCTGCACTTTGCGGAAAAGCTAACATAGGTACTTCCATCAACATCGCTTCATTCGTACTATTCATACCCGCATGTGTTAAAAATAGTGACGTATGTTGCAATAATTCTGTTTGTGGCACAACATGTGCAACCGTAAAATTAGATGGTATCGCATTAAAATCTTCAAGTTGATTATCATGACCAATGGATACAACAAATGAAGCGTCGATATTTGCAAATGCTTCAAAGCAGAGATTGAAAAATTCAATATTTTGATTAAATACCGTTCCAAGAGAAATATAGACGACTGGTCGTGTGGTATCAATGTTGTCCATAAAGCCAGAATCTTTAGGTTTCAGTATGGAAGGACCAACAAACTTGTAATATTCAGGATCAAAGGCGTCATAACAAACTTGGAAACCTTTCATTACATAAGTGATATTAATATTTCCCGGGTTATTCATAACTTCAAAACGAGAAGGAATGGTTACATCATATGTTGATTCAACATGGGCTTTTAAATGATGAAAGGTTTCATCAGCATGTTGAATTTCTTGCTTGCTCACAGTAGAAGTTAAATGATTAATAAATGTTTCAAAAGATGTCTTTGTATGAGCAAATGAAGATACAGATGAAATCGATGGTAAATTCAATTTTTGCGCTAATATATAGCCACAACTAAACATAGAATCATGAATCATATAATCAAAATGCTCATTTTCAGTTTCTCTTAAAACTTGTGGCACAATGATATCTACAGTTTTTAATAAGCCATTGATAACATTGAACAAATGATGATTTTCATGATCAGTGAATGCTGTCATAATCGCTTCTGTAGGTAGCGTTCTAATTTCAGCGCCAGTATCTTTCAATTTATCTTTATATATATCGCTAGCGTAATAAACAACTTCTTCGCCACGATCAACTAATGCCTTAACAACTGCAATTGTTGGGTTTACATGTCCAGCAGAACCTGGATTAACAAATAATATTTTTGCCAATATTGCGCCTCCTTATTTAAACTAATTATAATTTTAGCAAAATGAATTTAAAACAAAAAAGATTTTGTATTTATTATTTACATTTTTAAATAAAAATGAAAAAGAACATAATTATAGAAGTAAGTGTACATCAATGTCTCTCAAAAGTGAGTTAATAAGCAAATAAAATACTGTTTTGACAGCTTCGAGTATTATTTTCTTACTTTATACATTAATGATAGAAAATTATACTAAATTAATTTAAAAAATAGCTTGTCAACCATAATGAGAGTTGATATAATTTATCTTGTGCTTAAGAGAGGCTCCTTGGTCAAGCGGTTAAGACACCGCCCTTTCACGGCGGTAACACGGGTTCGAGTCCCGTAGGAGTCACCATTTTTTAGGTCTCGTAGTGTAGCGGTTAACACGCCTGCCTGTCACGCAGGAGATCGCGGGTTCGATTCCCGTCGAGACCGTATTGCCCATCCAATAGGATGGGCATTTTTTTGTACAATTTTCTACGATATATATTTTAAACTTCATTCTATTGAAGATAGTAGTTATTTATGTATAAACATTAAAGCGTGTGCCTTCGTTTGTGAAACAAGCGGATGCTCAATTTAAATACGTAGAATTTTTAAATGTTTCATGTTAGTGCAGATTAGCACAGTTCATAAAAGTATCATTGTAAATGCGATGCTGCTTTGCAATAACACTTTTTTATACAATTAAAATAAAAAAGGTTAAACTAAATGTATTGAGTGAGACAAGAGGTGAAACAATAATGACTGTAGATCCAGAATTGAAAAATTTAGATATGCTAGATGCCCTGAGCGAACGACACGGTGCATTGAGGAATATTGTTGAAAACAAAGCAAATGACAAGAACGGGATACACAACTCCAGTTCAGAATGGTATATCATGGCAAAATTATACGTAAGTAAACTTACGTTTGTTGAAGTAACACAATCGGTTAATTTAACAAGGCAAGCCATTCATAAAGCGATTAAACAATTAGAAGAAAAAGAATTAGTTAAAGTTGAAAATTTAGTTCATAATAAAAAAGAGAAATGTGTGTCATTAACAGATAGCGGCATCGAATGCATTGAACAGTATATGACTTATAAACAATCCATTGAAAAACACATTGCACAAGTCATTGGAACTGAGCAATTACAGCTATTTAAAACGATTTTACATCAAGACTGGCAACTAGAAGACTTACAATAAAATATCCAAGCATGAAGTATTGTGCCATTTTAAAAGCAATGGTTACAATACTTTTAATTTTGTACTAAAAATTGTCAACCTAGTTGACAATAAAAGGAAAATTTTGATACAGTAATGAAGTTAATCGTTCGAGGACATTACTTTGAAGTAACAAATAACGTATACATATCAATGAAAAGATGTGTTTATCATTTAAAATTCATATTGTAAATGCTCAATGATATAAAACAAATTTGAATGGTATATCGAGATAAGTTATGGATCGAAGAGATTAATTTTAAAGGTAAATGCGTACGAAGTTTATCACGTACGACAGCATTACATATCAATGTTAGGTCTCTTAATAATACTTATACTTCATGGAACCATTAAAAAGGAGTATTTAAAATGACAACGCAAGTAAAAGTAAAGAACCCAAGCATGTACGCACTTGTACTTATGATTGGTGGATTTATGGGATTATTTAGTGAAACAGCGTTAAACATGGCACTCACAGATATTATGGCTGATTTTCAAGTTTCAGCTGCAGTGGTGCAATGGCTGACGACGGGATATTTACTCGTTATGGCTTGTTTAGTACCTGCTTCTTCTTATTTAATCAAGTGGTTTAATACGAAACCACTTATTATTACAGGAATTGTATTATCATTAATAGGCGTTATTATTGGTGCGCTCGCGCCTAATTTTAGTTTCTTATTATTAGGACGTATTGTACAAGCACTTGGCACAGGTATTTTACTACCAATCATGGTGACAGTGTTGATGCTTATATTCCCAATAGAAAAACGCGGTGCCGTGATGGGCATTATGGGTCTAGTGATTACCGCTGGACCTGCGCTTGGACCAACGCTGTCAGGTGTCATTATTTCAGCTTCTAGCTGGCATTATATTTTTTGGATTAGTGCGATTTTATACATTATCGTATTATTTATGGCAATTTCAAAAGTAGAAAATGTTGGAGAAATTACCAAACCTAAAATTGATATGATTTCTATTGCATTATCTACAATAGGATTTGCGGGATTAATCTTTGCATTAAGCACATTAGCTGAAGCACCATTTACAAGTACTATTGTATGGTTGCCGTTATTAATCGGCGTTGTTGCACTGGCTATCTTTATCGTACGACAATTCAAGATTGATTCGCCGATGCTTAATTTAAACGTATTTAAATATCCAATGTTTGTCATAGGGGCTGCAATGGTTTTCGTTACGATATTATGCATCCTATCTATGGGTATATTATTGCCGCTATATTTAAAAGGTGCTTTATTATTTAATTCGATTATTGCTGGTTTAATTTTATTACCAGGTAATGCAATCAATTTAATCTTATCCCCGATTGTTGGTTCCTTATTTGATCGTTTTGGTGCTAGATACTTTGGCATTTTCGGATTTTTACTGATGTTTATTGCTGCGTTAACGTTTGCATTAATGATTTCAGTTTCTACACCTGTTTGGGCTATTATTTTGGCATTCATGGTACTTTTCTTTGGCATATCGATGGTCATGATGCCAGCACAGACAAATGCCTTAAATCAATTGCCACACCACCTTTATGCTGATGGTTCAGCAACAATTACAACGTTAATACAAGTAGCAGGTTCAGCTGGTACTGCAATTGCCATTACGATTTATACCACAGCAATGCGTACCTTTGGCGCAAGCCATCCAAATGCAGAACAAGAAGTTGTACTGTCTTATGGTATCCAATATGCCTGTTTCTTTATTGTAATATTGACAGTTATCGGATTTATATTATCGCTCTTCGTTAAAAAATCTAAAAATATTTAATATTATCAGTGATGCATATCCAGTTTAAGCGACATCATGTTCAAATTATGACTAAGTTATCTCAAATACCTTAGTCAAAATAACATGACCCTTGCTGAGATATGTATCACTTTTTTATAGACTATGGGCAATATAGTCGCACAGTGATATCATGTTGTGTAGGCTTAATATATCTATAATTAACCTATTAATAGTAAAAAATGTTATAATTTTACAATATACCAATTTATTTTTTTGTTTAGAAAAATAGAATTAGCACGCTATAAATGGTAAATTATATTATAGAGAAATGCGTAGAAAAATATGTAAACGTACTACAATTTAGAAATGAGGTTTATAAATATGGCTAGAAAAGTTGTGGTAGTAGATGACGAAAAACCAATTGCTGATATTTTAGAGTTCAACTTGAAAAAAGAGGGTTATGAAGTATTCTGTGCATATGATGGTAATGACGCAGTAGATTTAATATATGATGAAGAACCAGACATTGTCTTATTAGACATTATGTTACCTGGTCGCGATGGCATGGAAGTATGCCGTGAAGTACGGAAAAAATATGAAATGCCAATAATTATGTTAACCGCAAAAGACTCAGAAATCGATAAAGTATTGGGTCTTGAACTTGGCGCCGATGACTACGTGACGAAACCATTTAGCACGCGTGAATTAATTGCGCGTGTCAAAGCAAACTTACGTCGTCATTATTCACAACCAGCACAAGAAGTGAACGATGCATCTAATGAAATTACAATTAAAGATATTGTTATCTATCCAGATGCATATTCTATTAAAAAACGTGGTACAGATATTGAATTAACACACCGTGAATTCGAACTGTTCCATTATTTATCTAAACACATGGGTCAAGTTATGACACGTGAACATTTATTACAAACTGTTTGGGGCTATGACTATTTTGGTGATGTACGTACAGTAGACGTAACGATTCGTCGCTTACGTGAAAAAATTGAAGACGATCCATCACACCCAGAATATATAGTGACACGCCGTGGTGTTGGATACTTCCTCCAACAACACGATTAGGGGACAATATTAAATGAAGTGGCTTAAACATTTTCAATCTCTACACACGAAACTTGTTATTGTCTATGTATTGTTAATCGTAATCGGTATGCAGATTATCGGTTTATACTTTACCAATAGTCTAGAAAAAGAATTAACACAAACATTTAAAAATAATATCTCGCAATACGCGAAACAAATAGAAATTAATATAGAAAAAGTCTATGACGAAGACAACTCAGTCAATGCACAAAAAGAAGTTCAAAATTTATTGAATGAGTATGCCAATAGACAAGAAATAGAAGAAATTCGTTTTATTGATAAAGATCAAATTATCATGGCTACCTCAAAGCAGTCTACGCGTAGTCTAATAAATCAAAAAGCTAATGACAGCTCCATACAAAAAGCGCTATCTCTAGGAGAAATTAATAGCCATACAGTATTAAAAGACTATGGTAATGGAAAACAACGTGTGTGGGTCTACAATTTACCAGTGAAGACATCAGATGATGGCACAATTGGTGATGTTTATATAGAAGCAGATATCAACGATGTATATAACCAATTAAGTAACATCAACCAGATCTTTATTGTTGGGACAGGCATCTCGCTATTAATTACAGTGATACTAGGTTTCTTTATTGCGCGCACAATCACAAAGCCAATTACCGATATGCGTAACCAAACCGTTGAGATGTCTAAAGGTAACTATACGCAACGTGTTAAAATTTACGGTAATGATGAAATTGGTGAACTTGCACTAGCCTTTAATAATTTATCCAAACGTGTACAAGAAGCACAAGCAAATACAGAAAGTGAAAAACGACGTCTAGACTCTGTCATTACGCATATGAGTGATGGTATTATCGCAACCGATCGTCGTGGCCGTGTGCGTATTGTCAACGATATGGCATTAACGATGCTAGGCATGATGAAAGAAGAAATTATCGGTCATTACATGTTAAATATGCTTAAATTAGAAGAAGATTTTTCATTAGATGAAATTCAAGAAAATAATGATAGTTTCTTATTAGATATCAATGAAAGTGAAGGTATAATCGCTCGTGTAAACTTTAGTACAATCGTACAAGAGACTGGCTTCGTTACAGGTTATATTGCCGTACTTCATGACGTAACAGAACAACAACAAGTTGAACAAGAACGTCGCGAATTCGTGGCGAATGTTTCACATGAATTACGTACGCCGTTAACATCCATGAATAGTTATATCGAGGCATTAGAAAGTGGTGCATGGAAAGATGATGCGTTAGCACCACAATTTTTATCAGTAACACGTGAAGAAACAGAACGTATGATTCGACTCGTAAACGATTTACTACAATTATCAAAAATGGATAACGAATCAGATCAGATTACCAAAGAAATTGTCGACTTTAATATGTTTATCAATAAAATTATTAATCGCCATGAAATGTCAGCGAAGGATACAACATTTGTACGTGAGATTCCAAAACAAACAATCTTTACAGAAATTGATCCAGATAAGATGACACAAGTGTTTGACAATGTCATTACCAACGCAATGAAGTATTCACGTGGTGATAAACGTGTTGAGTTTCACGTGAAACAAAACTCACTGTATAATCGTATGACCATCCGCGTCAAAGATAACGGCATTGGTATCCCTATCAATAAAGTAGATAAAATCTTTGATCGTTTCTACCGTGTAGATAAAGCACGGACGCGAAAAATGGGTGGTACAGGATTAGGACTAGCCATTTCTAAAGAAATTGTCGAAGCACATAACGGTCGCATCTGGGCAAATAGT
Organism: Staphylococcus sp. GDY8P198P; assembly: GCF_017891615.1. NCBI lineage: Bacteria > Bacillati > Bacillota > Bacilli > Caryophanales > Staphylococcaceae > Staphylococcus > Staphylococcus sp. GDY8P198P. Next base: position 230,980 of record NZ_JAESJQ010000001.1, on the reverse strand, counting down.
GTAGAAGGACAAGGTACGTCAATCTTTATTACACTTCCATGTGAAGTACTAGAAGATGGTGATTGGGATGCAGAGTAAAGAACTAATTAAATCTATTATCCTATTTCTTTTAGTACTCATGAGTGCGATTTTGACGTATATGACATGGAACTTTTCACCTGATTTGGCTAATGTTGATAAACAAGACAATAGTAAAAAAGAAGCGAAATCAAATACAATCGGTAAACCTTTGAAACAAGGGATGCCTCAAGTGATCACACCATACCAAGTCATTCACTCTAAAGGTGAAAGTACAGAAGGTATGGAAGCAACACGCAGCAATGTCGAAGAAATCATTAAACCCTTAAAAAATCATCGTGTATTACACGCTGAACAAATGCACAGCAATCATAATTTAATTATTCCAGACTTGAGCGATGAATTTTTAGTATTGGACTTCACCTATGATATGCCACTTGCTACATATTTAGGACAAGTATTAAATATCAATGCCAAAGTACCCAACAACTTTAAATTTGATCGCCTGTTAATAGACAACAATCAAGACGGCAAAATTAAACTTTATGCGATTAGTAAAGATAGACATAATGTTGTACGCATGACCACAACTGTGAAGACAGATAAATTCACACAAGCATTGGAAAACCAGCATAAGCATATGCAACCATACACAGAAATTATTACCAATAAAGATACGATAGATAAAGCGACACATATCTTTGCGCCGAAGTCACCAAAAGGACAAAAATCCTACCATACAATCTATAATCACATTAGTGTAGATACCATGAATTCAATACTATTTAACGATTCAGTGGTAGTGCGTAGTTCAAGAAGCGGTGCAGTCACTTACAACAATAATACAGGTGTGGCCAACTACAATGATGAGACCGAAAAATATCGCTACACAAATCTATTAGAAGATGAAAACCGTTCAACGAACATGCAAGAAAGCATTCCAAGCACCTATGCATACATCAATAATCACGGTGGTTTTACAGATGATTTCAGATTATTCCATACAGACGATAAACGTGGCGATCTGACTTATCAACTGTTCTTGAATGGACGACCAACGTTTAACGACGACGATTTAAATACATTGAAAGTTTCTTGGGGCAATAAAGGTATTTATAGCTATGCGCGTACGTTATTAAAAGCAAATGTAACTATTGATAGTGGCGAAAAAGAAGTCAACCTGCCAGGCGCTGAAACTGTCCGTTCGGAACTAGCCAATAATCCTGAAGTAGATTTCGAAAAGGTAACAAACATGACCATTGGTTACCGCATGGAAGATAAACAGGACAACGGTGATATAGAAATCCAGCGCAACAGTGAATTTAAGCCCTGTTGGTATGTAGAGTACGATGACAAGTGGCGTGCATACAAAGATGGGGGGCTAGAATAAATGAACTGGAAACACACGAAAACATTATTTATTTTTGTATTTATTCTAGTGAACATCAGCCTTATCATCATCTATATTGATAAAGTCAACAAATCTCATATTAACGATAGCGCCGACGAAAATGCAGTGAATTTTAAACAAGAAAAAATAGAAATTCCTGAAAATTTGCCAAGCGTTAAAAATATAGAAATGCAACTACTCACTGCAAGATCTAATGATTTTTCATCTTATGCAAAAGCACGTTCAAGTATTGCAAGCGAAGAAGACGGTCAAAAAATCAAAGGTGAAATCAATGATCCAATTGATGTAGGTAACGATCAATACACAGATTTAAAATCGTATGTTAAAGATAAAATCTTTAAAGGTCAAAATTACGAAATGAGTAAAATTGACGATAAAAATGTTACTTTTGAACAGACTTATAACGACTTTCCAATCATGAATAATAGTAAAGCACAACTCAAATTTAATATCAATGACGATGGTAAAGCATCAAGCTACAGACAAACAGCTATGAAATCCATAGAGCCATCAGAAGGTGCTAACAACGATAAGAAACAAGTAAACACTGCGAAAAGCGCGATAGAAGCACTTTATTATAATCGTTATCTTAAACGAAACGATGAAGTGACCAACGTCCGACTCGGCTATTATACCGTCGTTAAAGAGCCTAACGTGCAAGTACTAGAAGCCAATTGGGAAATCAAAGTAAAACATAAAGACGAATCCAAGACATATTACGTCGAAGCTATTTCAGACAGTCCCAAAATTGTTGAAGAATAGTGCGGACATAGCATTTATGACTTCACGCAAGCATATCGTTTAGTGAGTATTGAAAGATTTATCATAAAAATAAGAGAGCGGATATACGAAATCAAAAGTATTAACATTGATTTTGATACCGCTCTTTTATTATGTACTTTGAGACACAGTATTTAAAAAACAAGACACCACATTAAACATTAAATTCAATTTAAGCTTCAAAGTATGTTAAAATAGATTATTGTTAAATCAAAGTTATAAACCAACTGCGTTGATTTAAGATGAACGCATGTAAGCATAAATATGTACCACATAGGATAGTTCAAAAGTACATAATTTAAAAAACACAACAGATATAAAAACTTTAATCATTAGACAGAGGGCATGTTGAGGTCACATAAACCGTAGACTGCCTATACAAATTATAAGCAACGAGTGTTTATCGATTAGAAAGGGTGAATCGCTTGATACGAATGAGTGTATTAGCGAGTGGTAGTACAGGTAACGCCACTTATGTAGAAAGTGATAAAGGTAGTATTCTCGTCGATGCAGGCCTGACAGGTAAGAAGATGGAAGAACTGTTTGGTCAAATCGACAAACAAATTAAGCATTTAAACGGCATTTTAGTAACACATGAACATTCCGACCATATCAAAGGCCTTGGTGTCTTAGCACGTAAATACGGATTGCCAATATACGCAAACGAAAAAACATGGTCGGCAATCGAAAAGAAAGATAGTAAAATTCCAATGGATCAGAAATTCATTTTTAATCCATACGAGACTAAGTCTATTGCAGGCTTTGATATTGAATCATTTAACGTGTCTCACGATGCCATAGATCCACAGTTTTATATCTTCCATAATAATTATAAAAAATTCACGATACTCACAGACACAGGCTACGTTTCAGATCGCATGAAAGGCATGATTCAAGGCAGTGATGCTTTCGTATTCGAAAGTAATCACGACGTTGACATGCTTCGTATGTGTGGCTATCCATGGAAGACAAAACAACGTATCCTCAGTGATATGGGACACGTATCTAATGAAGATGCAGGGCTCGCCATGACAGACGTCATTACAGGCAGCACGAAACGCATCTACCTATCTCACTTATCACAAGACAACAACATGAAAGACCTTGCACGCATGAGCGTTGGCCAAGTCCTAAACGAACACGACATCGATACAGAAAAAGAAGTACTTCTCTGCGACACAGACAAAGCTCAAGCCACACCAATATATACACTATAATAAAGCAGCCCTTGCCCTTCATTGAAGCGGTTAGGGCTTTTTTGTGCACTAACCCGAGATTACTGTAAGCTATTGTTTAAACGGCTTGTTTGAAAAGTTAGAGGATCTTGATGGATTTGCTGAAGATGATTCGAAGCGTAGTTGGCATATGAAGTGAAATTGAGTACTTTTTAACACGATGGCTAAACGTAAATCTAGTTAAAGCACCAGTTTTCATATTATTGAGTTATCGGAGACGATTTATGCATGATCCTTAGTCTCTTGCCGTGATGACACGACGAAATCATTTTAACTAAATTAGAGGTTTGTTTAACTATCAATTTTATAAAATGACGAGCTAATTAAAGTAGTTACATATATGCATTTATCTGATAATTTATAAACAGTGGATAACTTACCTTATAGCTTGAACGAACATGAGATTTTGTAAAATAAACGTAAATTTTGTGAATAAGTATGTAAGACAATCGGCAACTTATCCACGTATTTATCCAAAGTTATCCAGAGATGTGCACAATTAACAGAGAAATACCCACATTATACACAGAGTTATCCACAAATAAACAGGTTATCCACTCTTACTTGTGAAAAAAACGTAAATTATTTTAAATTATCGTATACATTCCTGTTATAATAAGAGGGAATTGTGTGAATAAGTGCATAACTTGTGGATAAGTCTAATAACTATTGATTTTTAAGCTTTTACAGGAGGCATATTATGAAAATTACTATACTTGCAGTTGGCAAATTAAAAGAAAAATACTGGAAACAAGCCATAGCTGAATACGAAAAACGTTTAGGTGCGTATTCCAAAATTGAAATTATTGAAGTACCAGATGAAAAAGCACCCGAAAATATGAGTGACAAAGAAGTTGAACAAGTGAAAGAAAAAGAAGGCCAACGCTTACTAGCAAAAGTAAAGCCACAATCCACAGTCGTTACTTTAGAAATAAAAGGCAATATGCTGACTTCTGAAGGACTTGCTAAAGAATTAGAAAGCCGCATGACACGTGGCCAAAGCGACTTCACATTTATTATCGGTGGTTCCAATGGCTTGCATCAAGACGTTTTAAACAGAAGTGACTACGCACTATCATTCAGTAAAATGACATTTCCACACCAAATGATGCGCGTCGTCTTAATCGAGCAAGTCTACCGTGCGTTTAAAATCATGCGCGGTGAACCCTATAATAAATAAAGCTAAAAGTTGAGTTGTACAATATTTATTACTTTAAATGAGATAGTATTTCAATATTGCTATTTGAATAAATTTATATAACCTATATAATGAGGATGAATAATTAGAAGAAAGGTGAATTTAATGAAAAAGTTAAGGTATAATAATTTAAATAATAAAACTAGATTAAATCATCAATTTAAATTTTCTAGTGTGGCCCTCATTATTAGCACTTCTTTAATGGGATATAGTGTGACTTCAACACCATCAGTAGAAGCAAAAGATAAGGCTGATTTAAATATTGAGACACATTCGAATAGTGAAAATACGCTAGAAAAACGCATTCAAGAAGGTAAAGAGAAAATTGATAAACTAAAAAACATTAAAGATAGTCAGAAAGATGCTTCTATTAATGAAATTATAAAAGCTAAAAGTACAGAAGAAGTTGAAGCAATATTGAAGAAAGCAAAAAAGGTTGATAATAAAATCATTGAACAGAATAAAGTGCAGAGTCATTTAATTGAAAATGACAAAAAGGAAGTATCTGAAGATAAGGAAAGTGTAAAAAGTGAGTTAGATGGTCAAAAAAATATAGCCTCTTCTGTCAAAGAAAAGTCTAACCATATTGAAGAACAAGATAGTAATGAATTGTTCGATCAAGAAGGTCTGCAAGATAATACGTTTGATGCTAATTTAAATCAAAGAGATACAAAGCAAGATACAGCTCATTTGTTTGATGATAGTGTTAATTTTTCCAATTTAGTTGATATGGGTAAACTAAATGAAGAAAGTAAAGATATAGCAGATATGAATGATAGTGAAGAAAATAAAAATACGGCTTCAGAAAAAGACGAAGGCGCTGTTAAAGAAAACAACCAAGACGGTTTAGCATTTAAAGATACATCTAATACTAAGAGTAATCAAATGCAACAATCAGACAAAATTAAAAAAGACATCGATAAAGTTACGACAAACCATTCAAAAGTAAAAGATAATTTAGATTATTATGTCGAAAATAAAGAAAATAATTTAAAGATATTGGATTCAAAGCTTTCTGAACGAGACTCAATATCTGCTAAAAACAAAGAAAAATTGAAAAAGGAAATAGAAAAAACGCAACAAAGTCTAAAAAAACAAAATGACGTTGTATTAAATCATTTACAATCTGTAAATAATAAAGAACAAGCTGTAAAAGATATTGTTAGTGGTACTTTTGATGAAAAGAGTGCACAATCTATTTTAGAACGTATAGATACAAAAGGTAAAACAGATCAACAAATCGCGAGTCAAGTTGTTAGTGAGTTAGATAACTTATCTACTACTACGAGTGATGATATTTTAAAATCTATGTTTGATAAAACAACTGATAAGCAAGAACTTATTAAAACAATTCTATTAACTAAATTTGATCATATAGATACATCAAAAATCGTTGATGAAATAATGCATAAAAATCCTAGTAACGAACAAATTGTAGCTTTAATCAAACATCATTTTGGGCACAATGTTACAAGTGATGATATTTTAGAAAATATATTGGACCAATCTCATGATAAACGTAAAGCTTTAGAAACAATGCTAGCTACGAAATTAAATGATGCTAAAGCTAAAGCGCTTGCTGACGTTATTGCCAAAAAAGAAGATTCTAAGCATAACTTATTAAATCTAATGAAATCGGGAATTAATAATGAGTTGAATGATCTATTAAAGGCTGATAAAGACATAAGTAAATTTAAAGATGATATGCATGGTTTGTTTGAACCATTAAAATATACGCCAAGTTTATCTAATAAATTTGATGGGAGTTTGTTAGACAGAGCTGAACAGATGCGAAAATTAAGTGGAAATTCAAAATTACTTGGTACACCAAGTCTATTTGACGATTTATTCAATAGAAACAGTATATTAGATGGAATTAAGGATATATCTAATCCTTCGCCTGGTCGTGCTTTATCTCTAGGTGATTCCTCGGGTAGCTTTTTAAGTGGTTTATTTGACAATAATGGTGATTTTTCTTTACCTGATACAGGAACAGTAGTAAAAAAATCAACGATTCCATTAGGGATTCTACTTTTCATTATAGGTGGTGGATTAATATGGTTCACCAAACGAAATAAATAGAAAAATTGTAAATATTAACTCATACTGTATTTTAGTATGAGTTAATTCATATAGTATATTTAAAATGCTCCATTCAAAGTGAACACTAGTAAGTGGGACTTTGAATGGAGCATTTGTATTTTGAATGAATAAAAGCTAAATTAAACACTTTAATAAATAAAATAAAGGGAATATTTAAACATACTAGTTATTACCTGTAATGTAACTCAATTCAGTTGCAGCATCTGCATCAATTGTTCTGTAAGAAACGATACCAAGTCCTTTAATGTTTGATTCTGATATAACGATAGAACCATCATCGTTAACTTTTTCTACAAAAGCTACATGACCGTAAATCTGGTCTGCCCCTTGTTGACCTGCCTCAAATACAACGGCAGTGTGTGCTTTTGGTGTTGAAGAAACAGCATAATCTTTTCTTTCTGCTCGATTATTCCAGTTTCGTGCGTCGCCTAAATCACCACTCACATATTTCTCGAACTGTGCCATGCGATTATAAACATACCATGTACATTGCCCATGAGGATAAGGAGAGTCATTTGTTGTTTCTGAAAATGGTTTGAAAGCTGAATCATAATCATCGTTGTTCGCTTTGTATTTATCTAAATCAGGCATATTTTTATTATCAAATTGTGTTAAGTCATAGTGGTTGATAATACTATTTAATTTGTCCGCGTATTGTGAATCAGTCGCGTATGTGGTAGCCAAATGCATTGTTGCTGAACGGTAACTATAAGCTTCACTTTTCCATGTTGGTTTATAAATGTCCTGATTACCATCGATGCCGTGTTTGATTAAATTGGCATAATCTTCCAATGATTCTTTTTTGCTTGGATAGCTACGGAAGTTTGCTGAAATTTGAAACGTATGGCTGCCATTATCTTCAAGTGTATTAAATGTAGCCGACTGACCTTCATAAGCTCCTTTTATTCCAAATAAATTGAAATGTGGTGAACTAGCAAGATTGCTAGTTCCTGAGTCAGATTCTAATATGGCTTGTGCAATCATAACAGATGCATAAATATCTTCATCTTGACCTATGTCGTGAGCGTCTTGTGCAATTGATTTAATAAAACCTCGTGTGTTTTTATTTTCAGTAATTGTTATATCGTTAGAATTTTTACTATCATCTGATAAATTTGGCAATTGTTGGAAAATTGCAGTAGATCTGATGTTTGATTGGTTTATGTCGTTTTCAAATGATTGAGCTGGCTTTTCTTTTTTAGCTAATTGTGATTCAGAAGGTAATTGAGGGTTAGCATTTGTATTAGATGCCTGTTTCTCAGAATTATTTTCCTTACTTTTACTATTTCCATTTGATAAATCATCTTTTTTAGCATCATATTGTTTTTTATTATTTTTAGCATTTTCACTATACTCGTCTAAAATTGCATCTAATACTTTATCGTCAGATTTTGTATCTGATTTATCAGCATTTTCGTTATCACTGTTGGCATTATCGTTTTCAGTAGCAGGTGTGTCATTATCTTTGTTGTCTAGATCATCAGCATCATTATTTGCTTCTTCATAAGATCGATCTTGTTGGGAAGATCGTTTTGACTCACCATCATCTTTTTTTTGATTTTTATCAATTGGAAGTTTGTTTGATTCAGACTTATTATCTATATCATCATTCTTTGACTTCTCAGATGACTGTACATCATCAATGTCACCTTGTAGTGAACCCTTATCACTATTTTTTTCTAAATTGTTAGTATTTGATTCGTCACTATCATCCGAATTTGTCGTATTTGGATTTATTTGATCTATAGATGTATCATCATTTTTACTCTCATTCTTCTCGTTTTGTACATTGTTATTCTCTATAGTAGAAGTTTGTTTCATTTTATTATTAGAGAACAGTTGATTTAATAATTCAGATAGCCCATCATTGTCACTCTTAAAAGGTTCTGGCTTGAAAACATTCAAACTATCATAAGACGATGAATCATTAAATGAATTTTCAAATGAACTCGGTATTTTTTCGTTGGATGATTCATTATCAGAAGTTTTATGTCTTTTATTATTAATATCTTCTGTAGTCCTTTCATCTTTTGTACTATTTTCCTTTTCATCACTAGACTTATTCTTTTCATCATTTCCATTTTTTGATAAATGCGATTGCTTAGCTTGCTCCTCATCTTTTTCCTTATACACGTCATTTGATTCAGAAGTTGTGGCACTTTTTTCTAAAGATTCGGCACTAACATCGTTGATAGAAAATGATGGAATAAGTAAAGAAGTTGAAAGCAAACAGACTAATAATTTTTGTTGCTTCATGAAAATACCTCTTTTCTAAAATATATTACTTTACTATGTACAAACTATGGTTTGTCTTGGTACACTGTAAACAGACTTAGATATAGTTGATGTGTATCAACTAAAAAATGGAAAAATTCGTTAATGCATTCATTATATCAACTTATATGAAATTAACAAATAGTAATTTTAAATTTATGTAAGAAAAATCAATAGATACAGTTTTAGAGGTGTATAAATGAAGAACGCAATAAAATTATTTATAATGGATTTGAAAAAGATTGCTAAGACGCCTGCTGTTTTAGTGATTTTAGGAGGTTTAGCACTTCTTCCTTCTTTTTATGCTTGGTTTAACTTAGAAGCGACATGGGATCCATATGGTAATACTAAAAATATTAAAGTAGCTGTTGTAAATGAGGATAAGGGAGATACAGTTAAAGATAAAAGTGTGAACGTGGGCAATAAAATTACCAATAAACTAAAGAAAGACGATAACTTTGATTGGCAATTTGTAAGTCGAAAAAAAGCCGATCATGATTTGAAGATGGGCGATTATTACGCGGCCATTTACATACCAGAGAAGTTTACGCACCAAATTACCGGCACACTTCGAAAAAACCCACAGCAAGCAGACGTAGAATACAAAGTGAATCAAAAACTTAATGCGATTGCGCCTAAAATGACAAATGCAGGGACGAGTGCCATTGTTCAAAAAGCAAATGAACAATTTAATGAGACAGTAACAAAAGCATTATTAGATGAAGCAAATCGACTTGGCGTGAAACTTGAGGAAGAAATTCCAACCATAAATAAAATTGAAGATGCAGTATCTAAAGCTAATGATTCTATACCTAAAATTAATGATTTTGCTGATAAAATAATATATTTAGATGAAAATCAGGATGAGATTGACAATTATGCTGATGAATTTAGAGCGTTAGGAAATCATAAAGGTGAAGTTATAGATGCTGCAGATAAATTAAACCAAGTTAATGCGGCCATTCCGACATTAAATGAGCGAGCTAAATTGATATTGGCATTAAATGACTACATGCCAAATATTGAAAATGCCTTGAATGTTGCATCTAATGATGTACCAGAAGCTTTTCCAAAAATTAATCGTGGTGTAGACCTTGCAAGCGCAGGGGTTGACGCAGGGTTACAAGGCCTGAATGAAGCGCAAGGATATTTACCTGCAGTGCAACAGCGTGTCGAAGGCTATCAAGAAGTCGTTGATAATGCACAAGAAGCAAATCAAAATGCTAATAATCGATTACAAGAAAATGTTGAAACTGAGCAGCAAAGTTCTAAAGGGTCAGATAGTTATTCAAATATTAAAACTTCGCAAATAAGTAATGGTAATAGCGACAATGCTGGGAATAATCAAAATGGAACAGCAATAAGTAGTGAAGATGTAAGCGCAATGGAATCTTCACTATCAAAATCATTATTATCTTTATCCAATTATACCGACAAACAAGCGGAAAGTAGTCAAGAAGATATTAATGCGCTAAAAAATGTCACTTACGGTATTATATCTACAGATAAGCCAAAAGATTTCAAAGAAACTTTAGATAATATTAAATCTAGACTTGAAGTAACAAGTAAGTCCAATCAAAAGTTTATAGATATATTATCAGAGCTTGAAGATAGAGAAAAGGTAGATCTTTCTGATGAGATTAAGGAATTAGAATCAGCAAATAATAGAATTAATAATTTAATTAAGACACAAAATCAACTTAGTGAAGCACTTTCGAATGGAAGTTCTGGTAAAGAAGAAGCAGTAGAATTACTTAAAGAAATTCCACGCGTGAATAGTAGCTTAGATGATTTAAGAAACTATATTAAGTCAGAACTAAACCAAAAATTATTAGATGTATCTAATGATGTGATGTCATTATTAGATGACGGCGATATAAAACTATCAACTGTTCAATCGAAATTAAACACAATTGATCAAGTTATAAATTCAGGAGAAAGTATTTTAACTACTGGTAAGGATAGAATTGAGACGATTCAAAGTGCACTACCAGTCATTGAGCAAAGATATATGGATGCAATGTCTATTGCTCAAAATTATTATCCACAATTTAAACAAAGTGTTTCTAACGCAGCATCATTTATTGAAAATGACTTGCCAGGTTTAGAACAACAGTTATCTGATACAACAGCAACTGTGAACAATACAATACCAACACTGTTTAATCGCTATGATAATTTGGTAGATATTTTAGATACAAATCAACCACGTGCAAAAGAAAGCTTGCACAATTTGGCAGATTTTGCCCGTAATCAATTACCAGATGTTGAAAAAGATCTGGCTAAAGCGAACAAACTATTTGATGAGATTGAAGACGACGATGCAGTGGATAAAATGGTAGACCTATTGAAAAATGATTTGAAAAAACAAGCTAATGTAATCGCAAATCCAATTAATATAGATCAAAAAGATATATTTCCTGTGAAAGACTACGGTTCAGCAAGCACACCATTTTACACAGCATTAGCAATATGGGTAGGAGCTTTATTACTAGTAAGTTTATTAACGACAGATAATAAACATAAAACATTAGAGCCACATCTAACGACAAGAGAAATTTATCTAGGAAAGAGTGGGTTGTTCTACACGTTGGGTATTATCCAAGCACTCATCGTATCAATTGGAGATATAGTGATACTGAAAGCGCAAGTTGAATCTGTTGTATGGTTTATTGCTATATCAGTATTCTCATCACTTGTATTTATTTCAATTGTATATACTTTAGTGTCATTGTTAGGAAATCCAGGGAAAGCAATTGCAATCATCTTCCTTGTACTACAAATAGCAGGTGGTGGTGGAACCTTCCCAATCCAAGTTACACCAGAGTTCTTCCAAGTCATTCACCCTTATTTACCTTTCTCCTATTCAATAGATGCTTTAAGAGAAGCAGTTGGAGGACCTGTACCTGAAATTTTAACTAAAAAATTAGTGGTACTTTCATTATTTGGTATAGGATTTTTATTAATTGGTGTTATCTTTAAACCAATTACTGATCCACTGATGAGAAAAGCAACTGAAAAAGCTGAAGAAAGTGATGTAATGGAATAAAGTTATTATGCTTATAATAAGTAATATTTAATTTTTAAAAAATAAATGATGGTTGAAAAATGATAGTTTAGTAAGGAAGGTTAATATGGAGGATAAAGAGGGAAACTTAGAAATATTAATTAACCAATTCTATGATGCTACAGCGAATATTAATAAAGCAATTACTAACATGGTTAAAGAATTGGAACCAGGTCGTTACTTATCTTATGAACAAATAGAAACAATGTATTTTATTCAGCATAATGAAAAAGTATCGATTAACGACTTAGCAAATAAGCAACGTACTTATAAGACAGCTGCATCAAAACGTGTTAAGAAGTTAGAATACAAAGGTTATGTGCAACGAGTTTATTCTAATGATAAACGTACTAAATTAGTGAGTTTGACGCATAATGGAGAACGCTTATTAAAAGAAATAAAAAACAACTTAACAAAAGAAATAAAATTACTTTTATTAAGCTGTTTTGTTAGAGAAGATTTTGAAAAATTTATGTATCAGCTCATGAATTTTGAAAAGACATTTTTAAAAAAGTACTACTAGAGTAAGTTAATTTCACTAAATTAAAGTATCCGCTGTAACTTAGATATTTAAAAAAATAAAAATTTAACGTTTATTAATCGTAATCATATTAGTAAGAACATTGAGTCATTTATTATAAGAAACCAACCGCTACATATTTGTATTATACATGTAGATTGCTATCAGTTAATTCATTCATCCTAAAATTACTGTTCATATTGCTAAAAGATTATTGTAGTTACTATCCCAATATATAAAAATCATAAAATTTGTTTAGCCGGTTTCATATTGAAACCGGCTATTTATTAACCAAAAACCGCATCATAAATCGATAAGCAGAAGCGTATCACAAATAAAACTAAAAAATAAGTTGTGTATACTTTTAATGAAAAATAATTATATGTAGAAGGAGGATTTGAAATTGAGGTGGCTAGTTTAATAGTTTCAATATGTTCAGTAATCATTGCTATTTTTGCTTGTATAGCTACAATTGTAACTGCTAGTTATACAAAAAGTCATATATAATCAAAATAAAGGATATATAGGTATATACTATGAAGGATATCATATAGGGATTTTGCCAAAAAAATTGTAATTAAAATTTATGGTAATTCCCCGGCAAAAATTGATGAAATAAATATAAAAGAAAAAGATATACCAAATTATCTAAAGAAGTTTTTTGAAGCTCAAAAAGAGAAGACATATATGCCCAATCAATCTGCGACTTGTATTGTTTTATCAGCAGACTATGATTCTTCAATTGAATTAAATTACAGTTACGAAAGCATGTATAAGAATGAAAGTGAATCTGTTACTATTGACTTAAGTACGACTAATAAAGAGCTATATACAAAATTTGAGAAGCTAAATAGCGAATTTGAAAATGAATTACTTACAGCTTTAAATCAATTATATAGCAAAATTTAAAAATCCCCATCTATAATGTTAGGTGGGTATTTTGATGAATAAGTATGCTTATTTTTTATTTGAATAAATTTCAATTTCCCTGCTTGGTTGGCCAGTGTAAACATTGTTTGTATTCAAATAACTCCTCAAAACTTTAAGAATTATACAAAATTTGATTCGAAATACTTCTTATTTATAGTTTCTTAAATTGTTGCTAAACTCTCTTCTTGTTATATAGTTAGTAATATTAGCAAAAAAGTTAATCTTTTTTTACATAGCCCAGATTACCATTAACAGTTTCATAAAAATTGAATTGCATTCCTGATTTAATAACAGACCCATTTAAATTTTCATCAAGAACTGTCAGAGCTAATTTTCCTTTTGGCAGTTTATTTGTTTGAAATTGAACTGTGTATTCACCAGGTTTGAAAAGATTTTTTTTGATTTTTAAAACTGTATAGTTTGTTGGGTCCTTTCTGCTTTTTATTTCAAGATATTTTAATTCTGAGTTTTTAGAATTTAGTTTTAAAAAAATATTTTCATCTTTTTGAAATATTTTTTGTAACGTAACATGTATTCTCTTTTTATAGATATTTCCATTATATGAGTAATAATATTTATCGTTTAAAACATGTAGTTGTTTATCGTCTTTCTTTAAATAAAAGTTAACAAAATCTATAATCTCTTGTTTGTTTCCATTTTTTATAAGTTTTATAGCCTGTTGATTTAATTCATCATCGACGTAGTCTAGTGAATTAAAATTTTTATCTATGATATCTAAAATATCTTGAAAAACAGGCAGTAGCATATCAATTTCTTTAATAAATTGTTTCTTATAAAATTTACCTTCTAAGATATCTTTGTTTATGATTCGATATAACAAACTAGTAAAAATTCTATTGTTTTTATATTTATTTATTAAATAAATATAGGCTTCATTTTGCCACTTCATACGATTGACTACAGTAGATTCTTCTGATTTTACTAAAGAAATATTTTCATCATATCGATTAGCACAATAGACCACATCTTGCGTGGTACTGATATTTTTAGTGTTAAAAAATACTTCGGCAAAAAATTGTAAATCTTCTCCATAAATCATTTCTGGAAAACGGATATTATTTTTTTTGATTACCGAAGACTTAATCATCCTACCAGCAGGTGCTAAATGATAAAATGACTTTCTGAAATTTTTTAAATCAACTTTTTTATGTGCAATTTTAGATAAAGCAACACCACTACGTGCAATATGATCAGTATATACATACTTTGTAAGACCTGTAGCATAGTCTGTTTTATTTGATTTTAAAAGTGTATATAATTTTTCAATTGCATCTGAAGGTAACCAATCATCTCCATCTACAAACATTATATATTTCCCTTTACTTAAATCAATTGATAGGTTACGAGGTTCTGCCGGCGTTCCTGAATTTTCATCTAATTGTACAAATTGATAATTAACAAAGCTTTCGACTTGTTTAGATACAATATCAGATGTACTATCCGTGGAACAATCATCTACAACTATTATTTCAAAATCACTTTTATCCATTGTTTGATTTAATATACTATCTAGTGTTTTTTTAATAAACTTTTCTTTGTTATAAGTACTTATTAGTACGCTAACTTTAATTTTATTATTCTTTTTGTCATTTTTTATAATTTTCATTTTTTACTCCTATATCATTTTGTAAGATTTATTTTTTTTATACTTCAATTAGTTCTAATTATCATTATGTAAATAATGGGTTTTTGTATTTAACTCAATATTTTTAGTATCCTTATTTATTGTACTACTCTTATAATAGATTATATAGTTCTTTTTATATTTATATATATTTTTAGCGTAGCAGATAAATGTTTATAGTTTAGTTCTATTATTTCATGTTATTATTAGAAAATTAGACTGTTTTTACAATATAGCTTAAATATTATAGTTGATGTTTATATCAATTATATTTGCAGTTAAATAGTTGGAATGATATTCAAAGTAAATTTACTAAAGCATTTAGAGATTTGTATAATGATTGAGTAATAAAAATTTAGTAGGTTTTCAAAACGAACCAGAGGCAAGATAATATGATTGAGATATGGACTCATAGAAATAGATGGGTATTTAAGAGATATTTTAAGAAAGCATTAACTCAATTTGTATTATAATTTATAGACCTATTTCTAGTTGAAGTAGAACTGCTGAATTTAAAAAAGCAAGAAAAAATATAATGCATTATTATATTCAATTGCTTTAATAATAAAGATATATCTGTAGATAAAAATAATATATTTAAGAGGCTACTAAATGATTTTAAGAATTAGTTTATATTAGCCTCTTTCTTTGTAGAAAAGGTTAAGGAAAGTGATTAAGTTAATGTGTCACTTTACGACTAAAATAATTAGTTATATTACTTACAATTTTTGATTTTTTAGGTACTGGTACTATATAGTTTCCGTTTGGAATTTTAATAAGTAAATTATGGAAGAAATAAAGTTAGTCAAAGTATTTTATCAGATAAAGATGTTAAAATTCTTAATATTGAAAATAAAGCGTACATTGAAATTCACGTACCAGAAGCACCTTATTCGAAGAAGCCGATATATTGCGAACTAAAAAAGTAACTAAAAGTTTAGAATCATTTCTTAGGAATAAATGAAAAGCAAGAGATAGATGTGAAGTGCTTGGATTATACAATGGCTCTGCATCTTATTTTTACCAATAATTAATAAGTATTATAGAATACCCCATCATCAACTGATAAGCAGAACTCGTCAAGAGATGGCAGATAAGATAGTTTTAGTACTCTGTAATTTTAGGTATAAGGTATATTATAACCATTTTAGTCTATCCATCCATCGCCCACTCATTCTATTCTAGCTTATCCACCCGACGCAATTTTTTGACTCATTCCAGCTTTGCCTATCCACCTATCGCCCTTTATCTACGCACTCCACCTTTAAAATCTACAATTTCCTTATGCTTATTCATTCACTATCCCTCCATACTCTTCTCATCGTTCTTCTAATTCACACCCCTTTTCCCTCGTCACTCGGTCATGGCAGTTTGTAATTCTTGTTCAATTAAGTCAATATGTGTACTGATCAAATTCCGTTGTTCATTCAAGAATTCTAGGTGTGCGCGTAACACGCTTGGGACATCTATTTGGTTTTGATAAAGCATGTCTGTGTTTTTTCGGATTTCTTTTAATGGCATATTCAAATTGCTTAGGCACTGGATAAATTTAATCATTTCGATATCGTCGTCTGTGTATAAACGCTTGTTATTGCTATCTCGGTCGATGTATTTCAAGATATTCTTTTTCTCGTAATAACGCAGTTTGCTTTTAGGTATATTGCAATAATCTGAGACATATTCAATGTAATATTGTTTCATGTAAGCATATCCTTTCTCTTAAACCAAGGTTTAACTGATATTGTACTCTATATAAATATGAATGAGGAGGAAATACAATGAAAAAAGCTTTAATTGTTGTAACAAACATTGCAAAATACGATAATATAGACAGACCTACGGGTGCGTGGTTCTCAGAGGTTACGCACTTTGCGAAAGATTTCTATGACGCAGGTTATGATGTTGATTTCGTAAGTCCGAACGGTGGATATGTGCCTCTTGATCCTATCAGTCTTAGCCCTGAAATGATGCGAGCTGAGGACTGGGAATACTATATGGACCATGATTATATGAACAAATTTGGACAAACGTTATCTCCAAAAGAGGTTAATTCTAGCGACTATCAAGCCATTTACTTTGCAGGTGGACATGGTGCGATTTGGGATTTTAGAAATAACAAAGAACTTAACGACATTGCGTTAAGTATTTACAATAACCAAGGCGTTCTCTCTTCTGTATGTCATGGTGCGGCTGGTCTACTCGACATTAAAGAAAATGGCGATTACCTCGTTCGTCATAAAGACGTGACTGGTTTTACAAATAGTGAAGAACAAGCAAATGGTACAACTGAATACATGCCATATTTATTAGAAGACGAATTTATTAGTAACGGTGCACATTTTAAAAAAGAGGATGACTGGAGCAATTTCGCAGTCGTAGATGGTCGCATTGTGACTGGTCAAAATCCTCAATCAGGACATGCTGTTGCTGAACACGCTTTAAAAATCTTAGCTAATCAATAATTTCATAAAGGAGCGATACACATGAAATCAATAATTATCGGTGCTAATGGTGGCGTCGGTCAACATCTTATACGTAAACTGAAAGCACGAGATGTTGATTTTACTGCCGGTGTTAGAAAAGAAGAACAAGTTGAATCTTTAAAAGCAGATGGTATCGATGCAACATACATTGATGTCGCAAAACAATCTATTGATGAATTAATAGAATTATTTAAATCGTATGATCAAATCCTTTTTTCCGTTGGTTCTGGTGGGAGCACAGGTGACGATCAAACAATCATTGTAGATTTAGACGGTGCAGTGAAAGCAATTAAAGCAAGTGAACACGTCGGTCATCAACACTTTATTATGGTATCAACGTACGACTCACGTCGAGAAGCGTTTGATGCGTCAGGCGACTTGAAACCATACACTATTGCTAAACATTATGCGGATGACTACTTAAGACATGCAAATTTAAAATATACCATCGTGCATCCAGGCGCATTAACTAACGATCATGAAACGCAACAATTCAATATGAGTGCGCAATTTGAAAATGTACAAAATCCGTCTATTACAAGAGAAGATGTAGCAGAAGTGCTTGTTTCTGTGTTAACTGATGAAACATTAAAAGGTCACGAATTCCAAATCATTAATGGTGATTTATCATTATCAGACGCAACGATTAAATATCTTGAGGAATAATAAATGAATAATCAACAAATTGTACTTGCAAAACGACCACAAAGTATCCCTCAAGACGATGTATTTAGATTTGAAACAATAGAAACTCGAGAACCACATGCAGGTGAGGTTCAAGTAGAATCCATTTATGTATCTGTAGATCCTTACATGAGAGGCAGAATGAATGATACAAAAAGTTATGTTCAACCTTTCCAAGTGAATGAGCCATTACAAGGTCATATTGTTGGAAAAGTTACACAATCGAACGATGAACGTATATCTGTCGGCGATTATGTCACAGGCATATTACCATGGAAAAAGATAAATACAGTGAATGGAGACGATGTGACCCCTGTGCCATCAAAAGATGTACCATTACATTTATATTTGAGTGTTTTAGGCATGCCGGGAATGACGGCCTATACAGGATTGCTTCAAATTGGTCAACCACAATCTGGCGAGACGGTTGTCGTGTCAGCTGCATCAGGTGCAGTAGGCTCTGTCGTAGGACAAATTGCTAAGATTAAAGGCGCAAAAGTTGTCGGTATTGCTGGTGGTAAGCAGAAAACAACATATTTAACAGATGAATTAGGATTTGATGCGGCCATTGACTATAAACAAGATGATTTCGCACAGCAACTCGAAGCGGCTGTACCAGATGGTATTGATGTGTATTTTGAAAATGTAGGCGGCGCAATTTCTGATGAAGTGTTTAAACACTTAAATCGATTTGCACGCGTTCCGGTATGTGGTGCAATTTCAGCATATAATAATGAAAAAGACGATATTGGACCACGTATCCAAGGAACGTTGATTAAAAATCAAGCATTGATGCAAGGTTTTGTAGTAGCACAATTCGCTGATCATTTTAAAGAAGCAAGCGAACAACTCGCACAATGGGTGTCTGAAGGTAAAATTAAATTTGAAGTGACGATAGATGAAGGTTTTGACAATTTACCTTCTGCATTTAGAAAGTTATTCACAGGAGAGAATTTTGGTAAACAAGTTGTCAAAGTCGCTGAAGAATAGGAGAAGACTATGAAAAATATCATCGTAAGATTCATATTTAGTTTACTGTTTTATAAAAGTGGTGTTGCACACTTTAAAAATAAAGATATGTTTTTAAAAATAGTGCCGTCCTATTTACCTTTCAAACACGCAATAGTTAAGTATTCGGGCATATTAGAATTTATAATTGCTTTTTATGTACTCGGTGCTAAAAATAGATCACGCGTAAGAAAAGTAGTACAAGGATTCCTTTGGCTCGTATTTCCTGCAAATATTTACGCTGCACGTAAGAACATCTCTTACAAAGATGAAAGAGATGAAACAGATAGTGTTAAGCAGCATGTCATTCGTTTACCATTACAATTTGTCATGGTCGCACTTGCGAAACTATTATAAGACTTATCATAGCCACGCCTGGAACATTACTTTTGTTCCAGGCGATTTTTTAATATTTACACTTAAAATCGACGTATATCAAATGATTCTCTTGACAACGCTTATGTACTCTTTGTTTAAATAAGCTCATATCAGACATTTACTTTTCAATTTTTCTATAGTGATAAGCTTCTAAATTAAGAAAAGCATAAGTTAATTTGCGTGTATGAGTGTAAGAAGAAATAAAAAATGTATTTTATCATGTGATGCTATCGCAACATTGTAACATTAATGTAATAACGTGACCTGTAAGACAAATATGAGGAGGGTTTTTATGAAAAAAGTTTCTAACTTTATTTTAGCTAGTAGTTTAGTTTTGGGCTTTTTCGTAACGCCCGAATTATTTAATATCACTCAAGCACATGCGCAAGAATCTGTGAAACCTTATTATAGTTACAGTGGTTATACAGCAAATCAAAGTAATTTTATTCTAGATAAGAATTTTAAAACATCTCAAAAAGCTGATAACTTCAAGATTAATAATCACAAGATTACTAAAAATGCATTAGCTAAAAATAATAAAGATTTACACGATCCAACATATTACGGGGTTTCTAATCATAAAACGAATGGTGTTTTCTTCTTATTAGACGGTAAGTCAGTGAGCAAAAAAAAATTATTGAATCATTACGGTGAAGCAAAGTATACATCTACATCAGCCTGAGCCAAAGAATATATGTATAAAATAGAAAATGATGACTTTTAAAATATAAAGTTGTAGTAGACACATTGTAAAAATAAACTTAAATTGCTCAAATACTTTTCAATAATATCAAGATATATATTAAATCGAAAGTGATTATATAGTACCAAAGCAAATATGATACTAATTCCAGCTTATACAGGAAAAGATAAAGAATTTTTTATACTAGTGACATCATTAAAGCAAGTAAGATTATTCCTTTTTTAGTCAAATTCTTGTGGTTTGATAAATTTATTGATTAATTATTATAAATAAAGATTGAAAAGATTTAAGAAGGGTACAATATTAAGTAAGAGACTTGGAGCTCTTGTCAATTAAGATAATGAGCAAGTGAGCTCGTTAAGTTAAAGATGAGCTGAGGTAAAGTTTACCTGCCCATCTTTTTCTATTTGGAGGCTAAATATATGAAAAAAATATTATTAACAGGCGCTTCGGGATATATCGGTAGTCACTTAATGAATAAATTAAAAGATAACTATGAAATTATAGCTATTTCTAGAAATATAGAAAATAAATCAAATGAACACAATGTTACTTGGAAGGCAGCTGACTTGTTTGATTTAAATGAAATCACTGAGGTAATGGAGGATATTGATATCGCTATATATCTTGTCCATTCTATGATGCCTTCAGCTAAGTTGACGCAGGCGAGCTTTGAAGATATGGATGCATTATTAGCTGATAATTTTGCTAAAGCCGCAAGTTATAACAAAGTTCAGCATATTGTATTTATGAGTGGTTTGATACCTAATACAAATGAATTATCACCACATTTAAGAAGCCGTTTAGAGTGCGAACAGATTTTAGGATCATATGGTGTACCAGTAAGTACTTTAAGAGCTGGTTTGATTATAGGCTCTAAAGGAAGTTCTTACCCTATATTAAAAAAATTAGTAGAAAGATTACCTGGCCTGTTACTACCAAAATGGGCTTATAATACAACATTGCCAGTTGCAATAGACGACGTGATTGACGGTTTATATAAAATTGTAGAGCGTAATCCAAATGAGAACGAATCGATAGATATTGGTGGACCTAGTCATATGACTTATAAAGATCTATTCAAGCAAACTGCAGAGGTACTAGATAAACGATTACCTACGATAGATTTGCCTATTATTCCCATTTGGCTAAGTAAATATTGGGTGAAACTTATTTCAGGTGTTCCAAAAGAAATGGTCTATCCGTTAATGGATAGCTTAATTCATGATATGATTAGAAATGATGAAAATATTGTGAAAGACATTTCTATAGGCAAGATTGATTATAAGGAAAGTGTGCGTAATGCCTTGGAAGAAGAAACTAAGACACAAAAGAAAGGGAAGTCATCACGTAAGGGCGATATTAAAGATGTTAGAGCAATATCAAGGGTAGTCTTACCTAAAGATGTAAATATGATTCAATTGGCAGAATCATATGCAAATTTTTTAAATAGAATTACATTAAATGTCGTTAATAGTGATTTTAACGAAGATAACTTTACGATTAGTGTGCCGTGTTTAAATAAGGACTTACTATTATTAAGTAAAGATTTTAAAGCTTCTAATAATGAGAGAATTTTATATCGAATTGTTGGTGGAGATTTCGCTTTAGATTCACATGGTGGTAATGCGAGATTAGAGTTTAGAAGATTACCTAATAGTGACGCATGTATCATAGCGTTACAAGAATATGAACCGACGTTACCTTGGTGGGTATATAAGTATACCCAAGCAAAAGTTCATAAAAGTGTAATGAATCTTTTTAAATTCAAGATTAATAGCCAAAAAACTAATAAAGGAGAATACTTTAATATGAAGAAGTTTATTTTGCCAATTGTTATTACAGGTGCAATTGTTTTGAAAGTATATGGATTGAAAAAGTATTTAGCTAGAAAAAATAACATGTCCAATGCCGAATTGTAACGGCTAAAATAAAGGCTAGTTACTTTTACAAAAAAAGAGGGGATCAACTATGAAAGCAAACGAGATAATTAAAACAATTATAAAAGTTATAACACCAATTACAGGTGGTAAATTTATAGGGAAATTTGCAGTGAAAAACGCGAGAAAAGATTATAAAAATAATGTTAAACCACCTTTTTCACCACCCGGCTATGTCTTTCCAATTGTGTGGCCAATACTTTATACAACGATGGGCGTAGCTTATGCATTAGTGACTAATAAATCTACTAGTAAGGCTTTGAAAGGTGCTTATTACTCACAATTAAGCCTGAATTATCTATGGTCGATATTATACTTCAAATATAAATTACGCTTTAGTGCGTTGATAGAGAGTGTTGTATTACTGGGCGCAGTAGTTACAACAACTGTAAAATTTTTCAATGTAAAAAAAGTTGCTGGCATTTTACTAGTTCCATATATGCTTTGGAGCGCTTTTGCTACTTATTTAACAGCTGGTAATTGGTATTTAAATAAAGATAACCCAAGCTATACAGCGAAATCTGAGCATTAAATTGATGAAAAAGATTATATATATTGCGCTATATTGGTTTATAGTTCAAATGATTATTGCTCAACTTGGTACTCGTATTAGTTATAAGTTCTTAGAAAAAGATAATCAGTATTTTCGAAGTTGGAATTTTGAACAAGAGGGTCAATTATGGCAACAATTAGTTAAAGTGCAATATTGGAAAGATCATTTGCCAGACGGTCAAAATCTTAACCCTAATATCAGTAGTAAAGCGACTTTCGATTTATCTAAAAATATGAATGATATACAGCGATTTATATTAGAAACTAGACGTGCAGAGGTGGTTCATCTGCTATCCATATTTCCTGTTATTGCGTTTTTTAAGGCGTCAAAAAGTGTTAAAATAATTAATTTTATATATGTCATTATAGCTAATGTGCCTTGTATGATTGTTCAGCGCTATAATCGCCCTAAGTTAATACGTATTTATAATAAATTACAAAAAAGAAAAGGTGATTAAATGGGAAATAAGAAAGTGGTTGTCATAGGAGGTGGCTTGGGAGGGATTGCCAGTGCAATTTGTATGGCTCAAGCAGGCTATCAAGTGGATTTATATGAACAAAATAAGCATATCGGTGGAAAGGTAAATAGGTTAGACATAGATGACTATGGATTTGATCTCGGTCCATCAATTTTAACCATGCCTAAAGTATTTCAACGCCTATTTCAACGATGTGATGAAAGGCTAGAAGATTATGTTAGCATTCGTAAGTTAAGTTTACAGATTAGAAACGTTTATCCAGATGGCCAAATTTTAGATTTATATGAATCCATGGAAGATATGTTAACAAATAATGAATCGTTAACAAATAAAGATATAGAGCAACTTTCTTCGTTTTTTAGTTACGCACAAAAGATACATCAAGTTGCTGAAAAAAGCTACTTTGATAAGGGATTAGATACGATGTTTGCAATTATTCGTTATCATGGTCCGTTTTCAGCTTTAAAGCAATTCGATTATTTTCATACAATGCAACAAGCCATTAATAAAAGGGTAGATAACCCATATTTAAGAGAAATGCTAGGTTATTTCATAAAATATGTCGGCTCCTCATCTTATGATGCTCCGGCTGTATTGAGTTTATTACCTCAAATGCAACATGAGGAAGGTTTGTGGTACGTAGATGGTGGCATTCATAAGTTAGCGGAAGCGATGGAACAATTAGCGAGAAAATTAGGTGTGGGCATACATTTTAACACCCCTGTAAAACGTATCAATTATAATAGTCAAAATAAGGTGACAGGGATAACAATAGAAAGTAATAAGGAAATATATGCAGATTACATTATATCTAATATGGAAGTAATCCCTGTTTATAAGTATTTATTGAATTTTGATGCAAACCAAATAAACAAATTGGAACGTAAATTTGAGCCAGCTAGTTCAGGTTATGTCATGCATCTTGGTGTGGACAAAAGTTATCCAGAGCTTCAACATCATAACTTTTTCTTTTCAAGTAATTCTAAAGTTAATTATGATCAAGTTTTTCACCAGTATGTTTTGCCTGAAGATCCGACTATTTATGTAGTGAATACAAATAAAACAGATAAGACACAGGCGCCAGAGGGACACGAGAATATAAAAATATTGCCACACATACCGTACATTCAGAGTAAGTCATTTAGTGAAGCAGAATATCTGCAATTCCAAGAACGTATATTGGATAAATTAGAGTCCATGGGCTTGAAAGATTTGAGAAAGCACATTGTATATGAAGACGTATGGACACCACATGATATAGAAAATACATACAATTCTAATAAAGGAGCTATATATGGCGTAGTATCCAATAAGAAGAAAAATAAAGGTTTTAAATTTCCTAAAAAAAGTCAGTACTTCAAAAATTTGTACTTTGTAGGTGGTTCTGTAAATCCTGGCTCTGGTATGCCTATGGTTACTTTGAGTGGTATGCAAGTAGCAGAAGCTATTATTAATGGAGAAAGTAGTTGAGGCTGAATGATACTTTATATAATAGCAATAGTATCGACGATACTATCACTAATAAGTGGAATGTGTATGTATGCGCGTCGAGCGATTATAAATAACTCCGGAAAAGGAAGAGGTCAGACAGCCGTCAGTGTTATTGTACCTGCTAGAAATGAAGCGGAGAACTTACCTAAATTACTTAACAGTATAAGTAAAGAGCAAGAAATAGAAGTAATTGTTATGGATGATGGTTCAACTGATGAGACACAAGTTGTCGCTAGATATTATGGTGCGAGCGTATATACTGTTGAAAATGATACTATATGGCAAGGTAAGTCACATGCTTGTTGGCAAGGTAGCAAATATGCAATGCATGATTTATTGATGTTTGTTGATGCTGATGTTCAGTTTGCTTGTGATGATAGTATTCAAAGTATAGCCAATCAATATGATTTACAAGGTGGTAAAGGTTTGTTGTCAATACAACCTTATCACAAGATAAAAAAGCTATATGAAAATATATCGGCGATTTTTAATTTAATGACAATCGTAGGTATGAATCAATTTTCAATCACGAAATCAGCAAATAATGAGCAAGGCGCGTTTGGACCAGTCCTTGTGACAAATAAGCAAGATTATAAATTGACACAAGGACATTTGAAAGCTAAAAATCAAATCATTGAAGGCTTTGCAATAAGTAAAGCATATAATAAGCAAGGTTTGCCAATTAGTTTGCATGAAGGCCAAAGTGTAGTGAATTTTAGAATGTATTCTCAAGGATATAAAGCGCTATTAGAGGGTTGGAGTAAACATTTTGCACTTGGCTCTCAAATAACTAAAAAGTCTACGCTTACGTTTGTATTTTTATGGCTATTTGGTTCACTTACAACAGTTTTAGCGATAATTTTTTCAATTAATTTAGGCTCGATATATATATTATTAGCTATTACTTTATATTTTATATATGCTGTACAGTTTCATATATTTATTCGAAGAACAGGAAATTTTAATATCGTTGCGAGTTTATGTCATCCACTGCTCTTCATATGCTTTGTCGTGATATTTTTTAAATCATGGTTAGATATCAATGTATTCAAACGTATATATTGGAAAGGCCGTAGAATAAATTTATAGCTTAGTTTTTTATACAAATGTCAAGAAGTTCTAGGCTTACTGAGGAGGCCAATAAATGAATCAATTAGAGAGAGATTATAACCATTGTCACAATATAATGAAAGAACATTCAAAAACGTTCTCATATGCCTTTGATTTTTTGGATCTAAAAAGGAAAAAAGCAATTTGGTCTATTTATGCAGTTTGCAGAATTATAGATGACAGTATTGATAAATACAAAGACCTTGAGCAATTAGACGGCATAGCTAGAGATTTAGATGTGATTTATAGCGATTGTGATTATATTCAATCGTATCAAAGTGACGCAGCTATTATGAATGCTTTAAGTAATACATTGAATACATATACAATACCTAAAAAACCGTTCGAATCTTTAATTCAATATGTGAAGGAAGATTTAGTTTTAAAAGAAATGCAAACTGATTCAGATTTATATGAGTATTGCTATGGTGTGGCAGGTACTGTCGGTGAATTGTTAACTCCTATATTAACTTCATCAAATGAAAATAATTTCGAACAAGCTGAAGAAGCTGCGATTGCTTTAGGCAAGGCAATGCAAATAACTAATATTTTAAGAGATGTCGGTGAAGATTTTCAAAATGGAAGAATTTATCTAAGTGTAGAAAAATTAGCTCAATATCGAGTTAATCTACATTCTATATATTATGAAGGAGTTACGCCAAATTATATAGAACTGTGGGAAAGTTACGCTACAGAGGCAGTTAGGTTATATGATATTGCATTAAACGGTATTAATTATTTTGACGAAGAGGTACGTTACATTATCGAATTAGCTGCGATAGCTTATCATGAAATACTTGTGGAAGTAAGGAAGGCAAACTATACGTTGCATAAGAAAGTATATGTAAGCAAATTGAAAAAAATGAAAATTTATCGTGAACTTAGTGCGAAATATAATAGGAGTGAAACATTATGAAGATTGCAGTTATAGGCGGCGGTGTTTCAGGTTTAGCTGCAGCTTCAAGATTAGCAGCAAACGGTCACCAAGTAGATTTATATGAAAAGAACCAACAAATAGGTGGCAGGATGAATCAGATCAAGCAAGATGGATTTACATTTGATATGGGACCAACCATCGTAATGATGCCTGAGATTTATCGAGACGTTTTTAATTACGCTCAAAAAAATATGAATGATTACTTGGAAATTAAACAATTATCACATATATATGATGTTTATTTTAGTGAAACAGATCAAATTCGCGTTCCTACAGATCTTGCTCAATTAAGAGATATGCTTGAAAGTATTGAACCTAACTCTACACATGGTTTTATGTCCTTTTTAACAGATATATACGAAAGATACGAAATAGCACGAAAATATTTTCTAGAACGTACGTTTAGGAAACCTACAGATTTTTATAATCCTTTTATTATATATCAAGGTATGAAACTCAAAACATTTGATAAAGCAGATAATTTAATTGAAAAATATGTTGATAATGAAAAAATCCAAAAGATTTTAGCGTTTCAAACATTATATATAGGTATCGACCCTAAACGAAGCCCGTCATTGTATTCAATTATACCCATGATAGAGTTAATGTTTGGTGTTCACTTTATAAAAGGTGGTATGTATAGCTTTGTCAGAGCGCTTCAAACGCTAAATGAAGAATTAGGTACTCAAATTTATACCAACGCAAACGTTGAAGAAATTATCATTGATGGTAGGTATAAGTGTGCGGAGGGACTAAAAGTAAACGGACATATAGAAAAGTATGACAAAATAATTTGTACTGCTGATTTCCCATATGCTACTTCATCTTTAATTAAAAATGAACATCATCCTAAGAAGTATACGACACAGAAAATTGATAATATGGACTATTCTTGCTCAGCCTTTTTAATGTACATAGGGGTTGATAAAGATTTATCTGAAGATATCTTGTTACATAATGTTATATTTTCAAAGGATTTTGATAATAATATCAATGAAATATTTTCCGGGGAAATATCCCAAGATCCATCAATATATGTATACGCTCCTAGTGTGGAAGATCAGTCGTTAGCGCCAGAAGGTCAAACAGGTATTTATGTGCTGATGCCTGTTTCAGAATTGAAAACAGGTGATACGGATTGGTCCGATGAGTCAACAATCACACAAGTGAAAGATATTATTTACAATAAGCTTTCTACGATTAAAGCGTTAGAAGATTTGAAAAAGCAAGTTGTGACAGAAATTATTTATACACCTAAGGATTTTGAAGGAGATTATAATGCTAAATTTGGAGCAGCCTTTGGTTTAATGCCTACTTTAGCGCAAAGTAACTATTACAGACCGCCTAATGTGAGCAGAGATTACAAAAATTTGTATTTTGCTGGAGCTAGTGTTCATCCAGGGGCAGGAGTGCCAATTGTACTGACGAGTGCTAAAATTACAGTTGATGCTATGTTAGAAGATATTAATAATGGTATATAAAAAACGGGAGTGGGACAGAAATCAAATTTTCTAATATAGATTTCGTAGTCCCACCCCGGCAAGGGTGACTAGGATTGAAAAAAGCTTGATATAATAGCATTTTCAATTCAGTCACCTACTGCCAAATTGAAAACGAGCCTGAGACATCTATTTATGTCCCAGGCTCGCCTTTTTAACTAATCGAACGTAATGGTTTGTGGTGTGTCTAATTTTTTATCGTTCATAATTTTTATGGATTTTGGTATTACTTTAATTACACACAAGTTTGGATCATCCTTAGAGTCAAAAAAGGACTTATCTTGTTTGTTCCAAATCCAATCAATAGTCTCTTGATCTTTCAGTATTTCAACATTAGCATCAATTTCTAGAAAACTACGATTATTCGTTTCATCGTAACCTATAAGTACATGAGCTTTGGGATTATCTTTAAATTCAGCAATTTTTTTAGACTCAATGCTTGTCTTAGTATAAAGTGTGTGTCCATCATTATAAAATACCATGTATCTACTATTAGGTGTATTGTTATGTGCAGTAGATAGGACACCTATTTTTGATGTATTTAATATATTTTCAATTTCATTTTGTAATTGTTCGTTATTCATAATTTAATCACCTCTGATAATAATATACCCTGAAGTTGCCTATAATATGTAAGGTATTAAAATTTATTTTATTTTTTAGTGAATTATACAAAAGTTAAAACGGGTATATGATTGAAAACACAATCTTAAGTTAAAGGACAATTATAAAGTGAATTTGTATGAAACAAGCTGGGAGGCAATAAAATGCATTTAGGAGTCATACTTAACAGAGTTTTTAGAACGAAAGATAATCCACTTTTTCAATATATAGTGAAGCATCAAAATGAGATAAATAAATTGTATTTTATCTTACCTTTAGAAGATTTAACTGACGCATCAGAAGTAAAACGTGAATATTACTATAAAGTTGTAAAAGGATTTGTAAATGCTTTAGATAAGCATGATATACAACCTCATATTGTCACATATGAAAAGCTAGGTGAATTAGCCGAAACATTGGCGTTATCTCACGTATTAGTAGCAAAAGATATTATGAGTTATCACAAAGAAATATATGACTATCCTCATGTAAAAAAGGCTTTTGAAAATCACCAAGTTACAGTAATTGGACAGCGCGTGAATCATTATTTTGAGCCAACAAAGACTTTTAATAAACAGCAACAGCCTTATAAAGTATTTACTAGTTTTTATAAAGCAAATCGTCAGGATTTAGTAAACACCCCTAAAAAAAGTTATCAATTTAAGCAGTTGTCTCAAATTGCAGAAAAGGGTTCAAATCAAAGTGACTTAAAATTTGAAAATAATAAAGATATAGAAAAGTTAGCGCGTAAAGCTTGGGATGATTTTTTAAATAGTGACATAGCTCATTATGATAAATTGACTGACGATGTGTCGCAGGATTTTGTAAGTGGATTAGGTAAATATTTAGCATATGGACTACTCGATATTCGTGAAATTATAAATGATTTACTTGAAGATTATGAGAGCGATGAAAAAAATTATGAAGCTTTTATAAGAGAGGTTCTATTCCGTGAATTTTATTATGTGTTAATGACACAGTATCCAGAAACGGCAACTAAATCTTTTTCTGAAAAATATCGAAACATGCAATGGTCTTATAATAAAACACATTTTGAAGTATGGAAAAAAGGTCAAACTGGCTACCCAATCGTTGATGCTGCAATGAAGAAGCTGAATCGTACAGGATATATGCATAATCGCTTACGAATGGTCGTATCACAATTTTTAACGAAAAATTTATTTATTGATTGGACTTGGGGGGAGGAGTACTTTAGACAGTATTTGATAGATTATGATAATGCATCTAATGTACATGGATGGCAGTGGTCAGCATCAACTGGAACAGATGCAGTGCCTTATTTCAGAATGTTTAATCCTATACGTCAAAGTGAGCGTTTTGATGCGCAAGGGTATTTTATTAAAACACAGCTAGAAATATTTAATGATGTGAGCAGTAAATACATTCATGATCCAACTAAATATAAAGACAAGTTACAAGAAATTTATCATATTGAAATTGGAAAAGATTATCCACAGACTATCGTGAATCATAAAAATAGTAGAGATTATGTTATGGATAAATTTAAGCAATTTTGACATATCATCCAATAAAAAGGAGTGATTCATTTGTTGAAAAATGAAATACATCGTATTTATTTAGACAAAAATAATAATGAGGTAACTATTAATAGATTTAATGTGACATATCACTATACAATATTAGAACAAATTAATGATTTGCCACAATATGGTTATGCAGTTTTAAACCATTTATATGCTAATCCTGGTTTAGAGGCAGACTTCGAGCGTGTGTTCTTAAATAGAGATAAACATCTAGAGAATACTGAAGGGTTTGAAAATCTATTATTTCTAAAGCCACATAGTACACATGAACATCATGTTATCATTACGTTTTGGCAAGACGAAGCAGCTTACAAACATTGGCAAGAGTCTCAGGAATATAAAGCATCCCATAAAAATAGAGGAACCAAACAAGGTGCTGATAAATCTATTGTAAACAGAAACCTATCATTTAATATTAGTTTAGAATTTAAATAACATAATTTTTGAATTAAATGATATTTCTGCAAACATATAGGCGAGTTATTTAAATACTAACTTGCCTATTTTTTAAGCGATATAAAAATTTTAGCAAAATCACTGATAAGGGGAGCCCTACCACAAATAAAACTAAAAATCATATTGTATGATATATACTTCTTAAAAATACTTATATTTTATAAGTCATGGAGGGTAAAATAAAATGACAATATTTACGATAGGCCATTATAATTATACGCTTGATACATTTCTAAAGATGTTAGAACAAGCGAAGATAACAAAAATTATTGATGTGAGATCATTTCCAAATAGTAAAAACAATCCACAGTATAATCGAAATGAGTTCTCTGTTTGGTTAAAAGAACATAATGTAAAATACAAACACATTTCATTGCTAGGTGGAAGAAGCAAACGTTCAAATATAGTTGGAGAAAATTTGAATGCTGGGTGGCAAAATCAATCATTTCACAATTATGCAGATTATACTTTGACTAAAAATTTTAAAGAAGGTATCAATATATTGATGAAAGAGAAAGAAAATCATATGATTGCTTTGTTATGTGCAGAACGTCATCCTTCACGATGTCATCGTTTGATTATTAGTAATTGGCTAGAGTTGCATAATGAAAAAGTCGTTCATATTATTGTAAATAATAATGATAAAGTAGCGCTAATACCGCATGAATTAGGGCAGTGGGGAGCTTTACCTATTATTGAATATGACGGAGAAGTTGTATATCCAACTACAACAGAGTAATTTTATATAAATAATCCAAATTTAATATTAACAAAGCAAGCTACCATTTTTTAAATGTTAAACTATCATTAACTATAATAAAAAGGTTAAGTATAAATATACTTAACCTTGATTGGTAAATTTATAAAAATTTAGTTTGTTTTTAATTTTTTTAAATATTTTAAACCTAAAGCAAAAAGTGTGTAACCTATAAATATTTGCGACATTACTTTAATTAAATTGTTATTTTTAACGAGTATATTTGAAATTAAATTACTTATTAAATACAGCACAAATACTTTAATATATCTTTGATTGATTTTCATATTTGATAACTCCCTTTAAACTTCGACACTTAATCTCGGCACAAATGTTTCATAATGAACGTGGTTCATATCATGATCTAGAGCTTTTAATGCATCTATAATGGAGTGTAAAAAGCTCGTTCCACCACAGATATAAATTTCAGGGTCATTTATTAAGTAGTTTTTTAGATTATCAGAATTGAAGTAGCCATGTTTACTTTTTAGATGTGTCTCTAATTTTGCACTAACGTTGTTATGAGCAATCATTTCAAAATCTTCTTTAAAAGGTAAGTGTGCCTCATCACTTCCAACCTGTATCATTTGTGATTCAAGGCCTTCTGAAGAGGCTTGATTAAACATCGCTACCAAAGGCGTTACTCCAATTCCAGACCCTATGAATAGTTTTGGATGACTTGTATCTTCTAAAACAAAGCCACCGACAGGTGCAGCCAAATTAATCATATCACCTTCATTGACTTCATCGTGTAAAATGGTTGAAACTTCTCCTTCGTATTCGTCAGTTGTATCCCGTTTAACACCAAAAGTTAAATGATTTTCATCACCAGAAGTAATTGAATAGTGACGTTTAGCTCGATAAGGTAGTTTTTCACTAGAAAGATCTACAGTAATATATTGTCCAGGTTTAAATTGGCTTAAATCATACTCTGAAGATTCAATTGTAAATGATTTAACATCTTGAGACTCTTGTTTGATTTTAGAAACTTTAAAAGGTTTAAAGCCAATCCATAACATTTGATCATATATGCTTTTTTCAATCTGTATAAATGCATCTGCAAGCTCTCCATAAGCTTTAACCCATGTTTGGATGATAGGATCATTATCTTCTAATCCTGTAACATCTTGTATTGCTTTGATTAAATTTTCACCGACAATGGGATAATGTTCAGGATAAACTTGTAAAGCACAGTGTTTATAAGCAACAGGCATAATTACAGGTTTAATCGCATCTAAGTTATCAATGTTAGCAGCCCCAGCTAAAACAGCTTGCGCTAAAGCCGATGATTGCATGCCTCTTTTTTGATTTGTTTGATTAAACATATTTAATAATTCAGGATGAGCTTTGAACATTTTAGGATAAAAAATTGAAGTAATTTCTACACCCTTTTCTTGTAATAGAGGTACGGTTTGTTGAATAATATCTTTTTCTTCTTTCGTAAGCATCAAATTCCTCCTTTTGTTCTTTAATTCCATTGAACCACTAAAATAAATACAATTCAATAAACTATTGTCTTAAATTGTGAAAATTTTAGCAATTTTCATACTTTTAAAACAAACATGTAAAATTTTGTTTTGAATAGAGTTGCTTACAATAACAATAAGGTGTAGCATTACATTATAAGGAGATAATATAAGCATATATGATAGGGGGAACGTTAAATGGCAGGTCCTAGTTTGAAAAAGTCCGAAAGTCATAATTCTATTCATGAAGCTTCTTTAAATGAAGCTAGAGAGATTACAGCAGTGCTAAAAAAAACGATGAATCAAAGAAACAAAGCTTTAGAAATTGCATATGTTTTATTAGAGCATTGGGAAGCAAGAGTTCTTGCTCATGCCGATGTTGAAGAAGAAGGATTATACCCTGAATTAGCAGGAGATAATCCCTCTCAAATAAAAATTATGCACAGACTTCAAAGAGACCATGACTTATTAAGAAAATTAGCAAAACAAATTAAGTTAGCATTAAAAAATGAGGAAATGAATCATGAAGTATTGGTAAAATTTTATACTATGATAGAAGTGGATGATTTACACAATGAAGATGAAGAAGCTTGGGTTGCAAGTAAGGAGAAGGGATAAAATGATTCAGAAAAAGGAAAAACCATTAAGATTTGTTAATGAAGATATATATAACTTAATGGTGAATGAGTTAGAAAAGAATAATATACATTTTTTTGACGTTGATGCTACTGCAATTGTAGATGGGGATAATTTAGAAATTTCTGTCCGTTATGGCGAAACATTTCAACATGGTACAAGTTGTTATTTTAAGAAACAAGCGCTTGAAGCGCCATATAATGATATATTGAATTTTTTTAAATATACAACAGCAGCATGTCATCGAATATTTATTTCAGAATATTTCAAAATGATAATGCCATAATGAATATGGGGGGATTATATGTTTTCAATGGAAAATGAAGCAATGCTTATAGAGGATAGAGAAGACTTAATAGGTATTTTGCGTATGAGATTTGGCTCAATTTCTGGTGAAATGATAGAGAAAATCTATAATATTAACGACAATAATACAATTGAACGACTCATCTTAGTTGCTGCAAATGCACCAACATTTGAAATTTTTATTGAAGAACTAAAAGAGGGTAACGGAGCATTTAAAATTACAGGTGAAAGATTTAATCCGATTTCTAAGAGTGATGGGGAGATGTCTTGATGGATAAAAAGCATAATAAATTACTACATAAACTTAAACATTTAAAACGTGGAAATTTAATAAACAATAATTGGACTGAAGAAAGTCCTAGACCTCGCGATTGGGAAAGTATTTATCGAAATCGTTGGCAACATGATAAAGTAGTACGTTCGACACACGGTGTTAATTGTACTGGATCTTGTAGTTGGAAAATTTACGTGAAAGACGGTATTGTCACTCAAGAAACACAACAAATTGATTACCCTTCTACAGGAGACGATTTTCCACAATATGAACCTCGTGGTTGTCCTAGGGGAGCAAGCTATTCATGGTATACATATAGTCCAACTAGAGTTAAATATCCATATATTCGTAAAGACTTATATGAATTATGGGAAAACGAACTTGAAGAAGTACAAAACCCAGTTCAAGCTTGGGAAAATATTGTCAGTGATAAGAAAAAAAAGCAGAAATATATTAAAGCACGCGGAAAAGGCGGTTTTATAAGAGGAAATTGGAAGAGTATTTGTCAAATGATAGCTGCTTCATCTATTTATACTATAAAAAAATATGGTCCAGATCGTATTGCTGGATTTTCACCTATTCCAGCTATGTCAATGATAAGTTACGCAGGAGGGACTCGATTTTTATCTTTAATTGGTGGAACAATTATTAGTTTTTATGACTGGTATGCTGATTTACCTCCTGCTTCTCCTCAAGTGTGGGGCGATCAAACTGATGTTCCAGAAAGTGCAGATTGGTATAATTCTAAATATTTCATCATATGGGGGACAAATTTACCACAAACAAGAACGCCTGACGCACATTTTATGGTTGAATCTCGCTATGCAGGTACTAAAGTTGTTGGTGTTAGTCCTGATTACGCTGAATATGAAAAATTTGCTGATATGTGGTTACCAGCAAAAGAAGGCACAGATGGTGCGCTTGCTATGGCAATGACACATGTTATTTTGAAAGAATTCTATGTTGATAGAGAAGTACCTTATTTTACTCAATATGTAAAACAATACACAGATTTGCCATTTCTTGTTCAATTGAAAGATAAAAACGGTAGTCTGAGAGCTGACAATTTCTTGAGGGCTGCTGATTTATCCAATGAATATAGCTTAGGAGATTGGAAAACAGTAGTGTGGGATGAAAATATACAAAAACCTGTTGTTCCAATTGGTAGTGCAGGTCACCATTGGGATGGAAAACAAAATTGGAATTTAGAATTAGAAGATGAATCAGGGAATGCAATTAATCCTATGCTTAGTTTTATAGATATATCTGACAACATAGATTCAGTTGATTTCCCACATTTTGCAACAAAAGATAATTCATCAATAACGCATAAAGTACCAACTAAAGTAATTAAAGATAAGAATGGTAATGATATTTTAGTGACTACGGTGTATGATTTGATGATGGCTCATACAAGTGTAGACCGAGGTTTAGATGAAAATACACATGTTACTTATGATGATTCTACTGTACCTTATACACCAGCATGGCAAGAAGGAATTACTGGTGTAAAAAAAGAACATGTGATTCAAGTAGCTCGTGAGTTTGCACAAACTGCTGAACTTACCAAAGGTAAGGCTATGATAGCGATGGGTGGAGGTACAAACCATTGGTATCATAGTGATCAAATTTATAGAGCAATACTTAATATTATTATGCTGTGTGGTACAGAAGGTGTTAATGGAGGTGGTTGGGCTCATTATGTTGGTCAAGAAAAAGTAAGACCTTCGGAAGGATTTGCTCAAGTCGCCTTCGCCAATGATTGGAAAGGTACACCTAGACATATGAATGGTACTTCGTATTTTTACTTTGCAACAGATCAATTCAGATATGAATCTGATGAAGATCAAGATAATTTTGATTGGGGTGGAAAATTTAGTAATATGCACCCTGCAGATTTTAATGCGTTATCTGTGAGATTAGGGTGGTTACCTGGATATCCACAACTGACTGAGAATAGCTTAGATGTAATTAGTGATGCAAGAAAACGAAATCTTGATGATGCTGAAGCTATTAATGATATCGCTAAACAACTAGCAGAAGGTGAATTAAATTGGGCTATAGAAAACCCAGATGATGAACGCACCTTCCCTAAAGTGTTTTTTAATTGGCGTTCAAATTTACTTGGAGATAGTGGTAAAGGGCACGAATACTTTGTGAAGCACATGATTGGCGGAGATGATTCAATCTTAACGGATACAAAAAATTCGTGGCAACCAAAAAATATTAACTTAAATGATACCCCAGCAGAGGGTAAAGTTGATTTATTAATAAGTATGGATTTCCGTATGACAAGCTCAGGGTTATTTTCTGATATTGTATTACCTGCAGCTACTTGGTATGAGAAAAATGACTTAAGTTCAACGGATATGCATCCATTTGTTCATCCATTTAACCAAGCTATTACACCACCTTGGGAAACGAAGAGTGATTGGGATGCTTTTAGAGAGATTGCAAGAACATTTTCAGAATTAGCTAAAGATTATTTACCTAAGAGTGAAGATTTAGTTATGCAACCACTTGGACATGATACTAAGTCAGAATTGGCACAGCCATATGGAAAAGTTAAAGACTGGAGAAAAGGTGAAGTGGAAGCTATTCCAGGACAAACGATGCCAAATTTTGCGATTGTAGAAAGAGATTATCCAAACCTTTATGATATGTGGTCAACAATAGGCCCAAATTTAAAAAAAGGATACGGTACCAAAGGTGTAAAAATACCGGGTCAACCGGTGTATGATGAACTGCTCAAAAGACTTGGAAAAGCGGATAGGGAAAATATAGGTAAAGGCCACCCTGATATGAGAACAGCAAAACAAGCTTGTAATGCGATTCTACTTATGTCAGGTGCTACAAATGGTAAACGCGCTGTAGAAGGTTGGAAGTCATTAAAAGAAACGACAGGCAAAGATTTTGAATTTGTTTCAAAAGGTCGTGAAGAAGAAGATTTAACATTAGATGATATTACTGTACAACCACGTCAAACAATTTCAACACCTGTATGGACTGGTTTAGAAAATGATGGCAGACGTTATTCACCATTCACATCTAATGTAGAATTTAAACTACCATGGCATACTCTAACAGGTAGACAAAGTTTTTATTTAGACCATGAAGTCATGCTTGATTACGGTGAAGGATTACCGTTATATATCCCGCCACTATATTCAGGTCCTTATTTAAAAAATGAAAAAGGAATAACAGATACAGGTAAATCAATAAAGCTACGTTATTTGACGCCACATCAAAAATGGGGTATTCATACAATGTTTACTGATACTGATCAAATGACACAATTGTTCCGTGGATGGCAAACAGTGTGGTTAAACGAAGATGATGCGAATTCAATAGGGATATATGATAATGATTGGATTGAATTGTATAATCGTAATGGAGCTGTTGTTGCAAGAGCTGTTACAACATATAGAATTCCTCAAGGTGTTGCTTATATGCATCATGCTCAGGATAGAGTAATGGGCGTTCCAGGTAATACAATTAATAAAAAACGTGGTGGGACACATAATAGTGTTACACGCATACATCCAAAAGGAACACATATGATAGGCGGTTATGCACAATTAAGTTATGGCTTTAATTATTACGGCCCAACAGGGAATCAACGTGATACAATTTCGATTGTTAGACCACTTAAGGAGGTTGACTGGCTTGAAGATTAAATCACAAGTAGCAATGGTTATGCATTTAGATAAATGTATAGGTTGTCATACATGTAGTGTAACTTGTAAAAACACGTGGACAAATCGCCCAGGGACAGAGTATATGTATTTCAATAATGTAGAAACTCGTCCAGGTCCTGGTTACCCTAAACGATGGGAAGACAGAGATCGATTTAAAGGCGGTTGGGAAATGAAGAACGGGCGATTAAAACTAAAAGCAGGCGGTCCTATTCAAAAACTTGCTAATATATTCTATAACCCGGACATGGCTACAATAGAAGATTATTTTGAACCATGGACGCATGACTTTGCTCGTCTTCATTTTGCGCCTAGAACTAAAAACTTACCTGTAGCACGGCCAAAGTCAAAAATTACTGGTAAGTTTATGGATAAGCCTGAATGGGGACCAAATTGGGACGATGATTTAGCGGGTGGAAGTGAAATTGTACCTATGGATCCAAACATAGATAAAATGAAACAAGAGCATGTTGCTATGGAATATGAGAAAACTTTTATGATGTATTTACCAAGAATTTGCGAACATTGTTTAAATCCATCTTGCGTAGCTTCATGTCCTTCAGGTGCATTATATAAACGTGATGAAGATGGTGTAGTTTTAGTTGATCAGGAAGAATGTAGAGGATGGCGTTTTTGTATGAGCGGTTGCCCCTATCATAAAGTCTATTACAATTGGAATTCACATAAAGCAGAAAAATGTAATTTCTGTTATCCGAGAACGGAAGCAGGGCTGCCTACTATATGTTCAGAAACGTGTGTAGGCCGTATTAGATATATTGGTGTAGTGCTATATGATGCAGATAAAGTGAAAGAAGCAGCTTCAGTTGAAGATCCACAAGATTTATATCAAGCACAACTAGATTGTTTTTGTGACCCCTTTGATGAAGAAGTCATTGCAAAAGCAAAAGAAGAAGGTATTACTGATGCTTGGATTGAAGCTGCCCAGCAATCACCAGTTTATAAAATGGCTATAAAATGGAAAATTGCTTTACCGTTGCATCCAGAATATAGAACGATGCCAATGGTTTGGTACGTTCCACCATTAAGCCCAATTATGAGTCATATTACAAATGAAAATCAATTGAGTGCAGATGGTTATATTCCAGCAGTTGATGATATGCGTATACCGCTTGAATATTTAGCTTCTATTCTTTCGGCGGGGGATACAGAAGTTATACGACAAACTTTACTAAAAACAGCAGCAATGCGCGTTCATATGCGTTCAAAAAATGTTGGTGGTATAAGTGAAGTAGAGCATAGCAAATTGTTAAAAGAGTCTGGATTGACTGTTGATGAACTAGAAGATATGGCAGATTTACTCGGGGTAGCGAAATATGAAAAACGATTTGTTATTCCTACAGGACGTCGAGAAAATAAAGAAGAAAATTATTATGAACAAGGGGCTTGTAGTTTAGAAGATTTAGCGCCTCCAGAAGGATTACATCCAGCTATGATGAGAATGAAATATGGAAGCGAGGCTAGAAAATGATAAGCGAAGAACAGCAAGTTATTTTGTTTATCGCGGCATATCTTCTCGATTATCCTGAAAAAAATAGACTGAGTGAATATAGAGAATTGAAAGATTTATATAAAAATGACGTTGATTCACAAGATGCAAAAAATTTAATAAATTTAGTATTTAATGATTTAGAAAGCTATTCTTTAAAAGACATCCAACAATTATATGTAAGTACTTTTGATTGGCAAGAAGATACAGGGCTTTATTTAACAGCTCATGAGTATGGTGATGATTCTATGAGAGGTGGCGGATTAATTCAAATCCAAGTTATTATTAGTCAAGCTGGATTGGAACGAGACGAAAAACAACTTGCTGATTATCTACCATCTTTATATGAACTTTTAGCCGTATCTACTGATGAGAAGATTCACAACAAACTTATGAAACGTTTAGGAAAGGCTACATGGCAAGTTAATCAATCACTAGATAAAAAGAATCCTTATAAAAATATTTTAAATTTACTTACTGATTTTGTGTTTGATAAACCTACAACTGAAGAAATGGAAGAAATCAAAAAAGAAGATCCTGACACTGAAAATATGCCTTATCCAATAATGTATGAATAAGGAATTTTGTTTTATCATCCCAATTAATATGGAGGAAATTCTATGACAAATATTATATGGTGGATAATCTTCCCCTACATTACGCTTACCATAATGATTTTGGGTGTTTTATACCGATATGCATTTCGACAATTGAGTTGGACAGCACCTTCTACAGAATTTTTTGAGAGAAAAAAACTAAAATTTGGCTCTTTACTGTTTCATTGGGGTATTGTCTTTGCCTTCGTTGGTCATGTGATGGGAATGGTAATACCTATGGAATTTTATGAATTTATAGGTATTACAGATCATATGTATCATTTTGGAGCTATTGTTGCTGGTGGTTTCGCAGGATTGATGATTGTAGTAGGTGACATTATTTTATTATATAGAAAAATAACAGACGAAAGAATTCGTGCTCATACGTCTTTTGGTAATTATTTCTCATTGATAATGGTTTTAGTAGTTGCAGCAATAGGTGCTTATATGACAATTATATATAATACTACTGTCATTGCATATGAATATAGAGCTACAATAGGTCCATGGTTTAGAAGTTTATTTATTTTCCAACCTAAATATAATTTAATGGGGGGAGCTCCTTTAATCTTTAGATTACATGTGATTTCAGCATTTTTATTGTTTGCTTCTATTCCATTTACAAATTTGATACACATATTCAGTTTTCCTATAAAATACTTAAAACGTGTACCTCAACAGTATAGAGCTAGAAACCAATACCAAAGCAGAAAAAAGAATTTATAAAATATTAAAAATAGGTAAAGTTATTCGATATTTTTTACATTTAAAATTTGACTTAATTGCGTTATAAGTATTCATTTGTGTAATTCAAATTAAAGGTTATCTATTTTAGAAATATCAACAAAATACAAATGGGTGAAGGTGATAGCATGTATAAGACAAATGGTAGTTTTCAACTTGGTTTGCAAACTTTAAGTTTAGTAGTGGGATTTATGGCATGGAGTATTATATCTCCACTTATGCCTTATATATCACAAGATATAAAAATTTCTGAAACACAATTATCTGTAATTGTAGCCATACCTGTTATACTTGGTTCAATATTAAGAGTACCGTTTGGATACCTGACCAATCTTATTGGTGCTAAATGGGTATTTTTCTGGAGTTTTGTTATTTTACTTTTCCCGATTTATTTATTAGGACAAGCACAATCGTCAAGTGTATTAATGATCTCTGGATTTTTTTTAGGTGTTGGAGGTGCTGTTTTCTCGGTTGGTGTTACCTCTGTGCCGAAATATTTCGACAAAAATAAGATAGGTCTAGCAAATGGTATTTATGGAATAGGTAACATTGGAACTGCTATATCTGCATTTTTGGCTCCACCAATGGCTGGTGTATTTGGTTGGCAAATCACTGTACGTTTTTATTTAATTATAATTGCTTTGTTTGCCATTTTGATGTTTTTCCTTGGAGATGGCAAAGAGAAAAGAGTAAAAGTTTCAATAAAGCAGATATTTGGACTTGCCGCTAACTATAAAACATATTATTTAAGTTTTTGGTATTTTATTACTTTTGGTTCGTTTGTAGCATTTGGTTTATTTTTACCTAATTACTTAGTCAATCATTTTGGTATAGATAAAGTAGACGCAGGTATTCGCACAGGCATTTTTATTGCATTAGCAACATTTATAAGACCTATAGGTGGTGTTATTGGTGATAAAATAAATGCTGTAAAATCATTAATGGTGGACTTTGTATTTTTAATAGTTGGTTCTGTTATATTAGGTATCTCAAGTCACATTACATTATTTACAATAGGATGTTTGTTAATTAGTTTTTGCGCAGGTATTGGTAATGGCCTAATATTTAAACTAGTACCAACATACTTTCAAAATGTAGCAGGATCAGCAAATGGTGTCGTATCGATGATGGGCGGATTGGGCGGGTTTTTCCCTCCACTAATAATTACATATACTTCATCTTTGACAGGTTCAAGTCACCTAGCATTTATTTTATTAGCTATATTTGGTGTTATTGCTTTTATTACAATGATTCATTTATATAAAAAAGAATATGATGTAGAATTTAAAAATTAATTTAATGAAGTTAAAGAAAAAAATTATTGTGGAAAGTCTTAGATTTAAAGAGAGGTTAAAAGAGTATCAACTTTAAAAGGTTGATACTTTTTATTATGTTTCTTTTCAACTGATAAATTAACGAATAAGAGCTTTATTTGATTTATTTAAAACTTAAAAAAACCTCATCGTTAAATGATAAGCAGAAGCATATCATAAATGATGCGGTTTTTTCAGTCGCTTCAAAAAGGGATTTTGAATGTACCAGAACGTATGAGGTCTATGAGAATTACTGTTATATTGTTGTGAAACATATCATAAGTAGTGTGATTTTTTAGAATCGAAATCCATCTCGAAGAAAAAGGAAAAAATGAATAACTTAACGGTATAGATAATATTAAATAAAATAATTTAGCGTTAGTCTCAATATTATAAAGACGCATTGAAGAACTTCTTTTAATAAAAACTTTACTTCATATTAAGAAATGTCAAATTCGGTTATAGATTATTGAATTTGAGATTTTAATTATATATAAAGCTGATAATTCAAAGAACTATTAATATTTTGTTTGTCATTTTATGTAATTTATCTTAATTAATATTTTTATTGATACGAATGTCCTAATTATAGAATAAAAAATAGAAAATGTAGTGGAATATAAGTATATAAAAGTGAGAGAAAATACGCTTTCGTTTTAATAGTTGAAAGATCAATGAATTTAGAAATATAGATAAAAAGTAAAAATTTTTGAGTTAATATATTAATCTATTAAAGTTTGAAAAATTATAGTAATTTATTAAATTGTTTAATACAATAGTTTAATAGAAGTATAGATTAAAATTTCAATTTATGGAGGAAGAATTTCATGGAATCAGTTTTCATTGAAGATTATAATTTGAAACTTGATATAGATTATGTAGATATGTTGAATTATTCACTAACACAAAACGACTTTTCATTAATAAATAAAATTGCGATTTTTAATAACTCAGAAGAGGATGAAATTAGCAATGTTAAGTTGAAAGTTTATTCAAATACAGAATTTATTTATAATTATGAAGAGTTAATTCCAGTTATTAATAATCAGCATGCATATGTTTCAGAATCAGTTGATGTAAATTATAATTATGATTTTTTTAGAAAAATTAACGAAAGAATAAAAACATATTTTTTTATAGATTTAATAGATGAGAATGGTAACACTTTTTTTACCAAGAATTTAAAAATTAGTATATTACCTTTCGAACATTGGTTAGGAACTAATATTTATCCTCAATTAACAGCTTCATATATCGTTCCAAATGATGTAGAAGTAAAAAGAATTGTCTCTGAGGCAGGGAAAAAACTAGAAGAGTGGAAAGGAGATTCTAATTTTTATAGTTACCAAGCTAATAGCTTAGAAGACGTAAGGTTACAGGTAGCAGCTATATATGCAACATTACAAAAAGAAAATATTGCTTATAAATATCCACCAGCAAGTTTTGAGAAATTTGGTCAAAAAATAAGATACCCACAAGAAATAATAAAATTTAAAAATGGGACGTGTTTAGATTTAAGTTTCCTTTTTGCAAGTTGTTTAGAAGCTGTGAATATTAATCCTATAGTAATTTTTATTAAAGGGCATGCTTTTATTGGTTTTTGGTTAAAAAATCAAAATTTGATAGGTTCATATTCAAATGATTACACAGATATTTCTAAAAGAATTTCAGTAGGAACTAAAGAGATAGAAGTGGTCGAGACAACAGCACTAGTTAATGGTAAAGATTATTCATTTGAGGAAGCTG
The DNA here is from genome assembly GCF_017891615.1 of Staphylococcus sp. GDY8P198P. Classification (NCBI taxonomy): domain Bacteria; kingdom Bacillati; phylum Bacillota; class Bacilli; order Caryophanales; family Staphylococcaceae; genus Staphylococcus; species Staphylococcus sp. GDY8P198P. Next base: position 186,871 of record NZ_JAESJQ010000001.1, on the reverse strand, counting down.
TTAAAATAGCTTGTCAAAATCTAGACAATCCTTATAATTTTGAATGTATCATTGATATCACCTCATGTAGACATTTAGGTATTAGTCCAGTTGTTACTACATCAAAAGATAATTATAATTTCAAAATGAATTATAAAGAAAAAGATTATATAACCAATGCTCCGTCTACAAAAATTGAGAAAATAGAAGAGATTAATTATAAGATAAATCCTAGAGAAAAGACAGATATTTGGAGTAGAAACTTATTAGATCTTACTTTAAGAAACTCTTTAATTAATTTTAGAATGAATAAAAGTGCATTACAACTAATGGTTTATGACATTGCTACCTTAGAGGATGAATTATCAACATCAAACAAATTCACTATTATTGCTAAACCAGAGAATTTATCTACTACTAATACAAGTGGGTCATTTTTTAAAGCTAATTCAATAGAAAGCCAATATAAAAATTTAATTGATGCTGATTTCAATGAAGGTAGAATTCGAAGTTTTTTAACTAATTATATGTTAAATAAACAATTAAAGGACTTATATAGAAAAGCAAAATTAGGATTAGAAGAAAACGGAGCAAACTCATTATTTATAGCAATAGGATTTTTAACGTGGAATGACCAAAAAAATATTGATATGAATTATATGGCTCCAATTTTACTATTACCTCTCTCTATAGAAAGAAAAACTGCGACCAGTAATATTCAATTAGAATTAAGTGAAGACGAACCACAACTAAACGTAACACTAGTAGAATATTTAAAACAAAAATTTAATATTGATTTAAGACATTTAGTGGATTTACCAAGAGATGATAAAGGTATTGATATAAAGAGACTTATAGCTACAATAAGACACGCCATCATGGATAAAAAAGGGTGGGACGTTGAAGAAATAGCTGTAGTAAGTAATTTTTCATTTAAAAAATTTGTAATGTGGAACGATTTGAAATCAAGAAAAAATGAAATTGTTTCAAATTCTAATGTAGAAGCTTTAATAACTGGAAATTATAAATCAAATAGAAATATTGAAGATATAGATGCTCAAAAGATTGAGAAAGAAGTGGAACCGAAGAACTTAAAAGTGGGTAGTTTAGTTGATTCGTCTCAATTAGAGGCAATAAAGGCAAGTGAAGAAAGTAGCTTTGTATTACATGGTCCTCCAGGGACAGGGAAATCTCAGACAATTACTAATATGATAATACATAATGTTAATAGAGGAAAAAAGGTTTTATTTGTAGCTGAGAAAAAAGCCGCTCTTGAAGTTGTAAAAGATAGATTAACACAATTAGGATTCGAAGATTTTGTATTAGAATTACATTCGAATACTACGAAAAAAAGACAATTTTTAGATAAAATTGAAAAGACGCTTTCGAAAAACATGAAAAATGATTCGGCAGATATCAAAAGTAAATCAAAAAAATTATTTGAATTAAAAAATAATCTTAGTAAATATGTAGAAGCTTTACATCAAAAACATAAAAGTGGATTTAGTGTTTATGATTTAATACAAAGATATGAACAATTTGAGGAAGTAAAAAGTATAATTACCATAAAAAAAGACATAGTGACAAAACTTGCTGCTAATGATATAGGTACTATTAAAGATTTATTAATTTTAATAGACAATAGTATAGATAAATTAAGTTTCAGCTTAGATAATCATCCCCTAAGACCTTTTAAAATAAATAAATATAGTGTTTCGAAACGTGATAATTTTGAATATTTAATTAATGACTTTGTAGAATCTAGCAATAAAATAGTTGATCAACTATCAGAATTGTTTAATGAAAGTAATTTAAATAGTACAAATATGGAGACATTAGTCTCTTATAAGAAAATAATAAACATGGTAGAAAAATATAAAGGTTCAATGACACTAAATAAAATGATAATAGAACCTAAAAGTATTTCGTTAAAGACAGTTTTTGAGTTTGCGTCTAGTGTTCTTACTAAATATATTGAGTTGAAAGATAAAATTAATAATAAATATTCAGCTGAAACCTTAAATATAAAAGTTAGTGATTTATTAACTGATTATAGAGACATTAAAGATTCAAAAAGTTTGTTTAAGAATAAAAAAATAAAAAATTTAATAGATCTTTTAAATAATGAATTACGTGAATATAGAACTTTGAGTGAAGAAGAATTTATTAATGATTTAAAAGAAATTCAAGAATTTCAAGAAATGCGTAAAACGCTTCAAAAAAGGAATGAAAATTTCTTAGAATCATTTGGAGAAGCGTGGAAAGGTAGATTAACTGACTTAGATAATCTTAGATATCTAGTTAATTTTATAGAAAAAAATAATATAACAGATCTTGAAAAATCTAAACAAAATCAAATAAACGAAATATTAAAATTAAAAATTAGTGATTATAATAAATTTAAAGACTTAAAAGAAAGATTAGATTCGTTTGAAAAAAACATTGATTCATTGAAAAATGATTATAATATTGATGAACTATATTTACTTACTCTATCTATAGAAGACTTAAACAATATAGCTAATTATTGGAAAAAAGGTATAAATGATTTAAAAACATGGGCAGTATTAAATGAAAACTTTATAAAACTAGAAAAAATTTTACAAACTAATATAAAAGATAATTTTATTAAATTACAAAGTGAATTTAGCATAGAAAAACAGTTAATGAAAACTTTAGTAGAGCAATTTATTAGTTATTATTTTTCAACAAATGAAACTTTAGATTCATTTAATGGATTTGATTTGAAAGAAAAAGTCAAACTATTACAAGAAAAAGTTAAAGAATTCAATGATTTAAGTATTATAGATACAAAAAATCAGATGAGTTTGAATTTGGAAACAAAAAGAGCAAAAGAGATATATGAAATTGATTTTTTATCCTTACAAAAAGCTATACGCAGTAAGGGAAGAGGTCAGTCAATTAGAACTATATTCAATCAGACAGCTAATGTTATTCAAGATATATTTCCTGTAATGTTAATGAGTCCTTTATCAACAGCACAATATATTGACCCTAACTTTCCGAAATTTGATTTAATTATTTTTGATGAAGCTTCTCAAATACCAACGGATATATCTGTAGGTGCTATATCCAGAGCTAAAAATTGTATTGTTGTAGGCGATCCTAAACAAATGCCTCCAACTAATTTCTTTGGTTCTAACAATATCGATGAAAATAATATTGAACTGGAAGATTTAGAAAGTTTATTAGATGACTGTTTGGCTGCTAACTTTCCTGAAAAGCATCTGAAGTGGCATTATAGATCAAATCATGAAAGTTTAATTCATTTTAGTAATAGAACGTATTACAACAGTAATCTATTAACCTACCCTTCGGCGACTAAATTAGACTCACAAGTCAGTTTTAAAAATATTAATGGTATATATAGAAGAGGTAATGGAAGAATAAATGAAGAAGAAGCAAACTATATTGTTAATTTACTTATTAATCACTTAAAAAGTGAAAGTAAGGATAGTATAGGAGTTGTTACTTTTAATAGCCAACAACAAAATTTAATTGAAAATTTATTAGAAGAAAAATTAATAAAAAATACAGATTTAGATGAAAAAAATATTAATAGTAAAGAAAGTATATTTGTTAAAAATCTTGAAAATGTTCAAGGTGATGAAAGAGATATTATAATATTTTCAACTACTTTTGGTCCTGATGAAGAAGGAAAAATGACTATGAATTTTGGACCACTTAATAATGAAGGTGGATGGAGAAGGTTAAATGTAGCTGTAACGCGAGCACGAAAGGAAATGTTAGTTATTTCTTCATTCGAACCAGAAGATATAGATTTAAATCGAACGAAAGCAGAAGGGGTAAAAAGTTTAAAAGGCTTTTTAGAATATGCACGGAATTATAGAATACTCCCACCTGTTAATAGAAATATAATTAGAGAATCAAATAGTATTATCACTACTTTGCAAAATGAATTAGAAGAAAAAGGTTACAGTAGTCAAATTAATATAGGAAATTCTGAATTTAAAATAGATATAGGAATTTTAAATCCAAAAAATAATAATCAATTTATACTTGGAATATTGATAGATGGTGAAAACTATTATAATTCAAAAACTTCAATTGATAGAAACATTATACAACCTAGTATGCTTAAAAGCTTAGGCTGGAATATTGAAAATATTTGGTCTATAGATTGGTACGAAAATAAAAAACAAGAGATTCAAAAAATAATAAATAAATTAAAAAAATTAGAGGAGGAAATTTAATTGAAGAGAACAATTGAAAAAAGTTTGATATGGACAGGAATAGCTATACATATCATAGGACTTTTATTAGTGACCATTGGTATTATAGGAATGTATACTGCACCAAACGGCTCTAAAACAGATAATACGATAATAATAATAACATATATACTTACTATTATATTTTTGATAATAGCAATAATAGTAGTTACTAGAATAATTAATGATAATAAACTAGCAGGTATATTATTAATTGTTATAGGCGTCTTAGTTTTAATTCCAAATTTTATTAGTGCTATTTTATGGTTGATTGCTGGTATTATGTTATTAACTAGAAAACCTAAAAATAATAAATATGGTATCAATAATAGAAATAAATATCAAGATGGAAAGAAAGAAAGTAAAGGAAAAAATGTAATAAGTAATGATCCCTTTGAAAAAAAAGATTCAAATTCTAATCCAGAGAATAAATTAAAAAAAGAAGATGTAGAAGATCCATTTAAATATTAATTTACTCTAAAAATGAAGATAAATAATATTTGCAATAAATAAAGGTTATAAAGTGTTTGAACATGTACAAAGGCAATTTCTAGTGAAATAGTATAGAAATTGTCTTTTTTATAAATTTTTTGATTATTTTCAGCTGATTGAGCTGCTACTTTTCTCATATTGAGTGCCATTCATACAAATCCAAATTCTCTTTTAACTTTATTTATTCCTCTTACGGACATTCGAGTGAAGTCCACTTTAATTTTATTAGAAGTAATTTGAATCTACATAAGTGAATATATGAGTGATTTTTTATACTAAAAAATATATTCATATTTCAATAATGACATAAAATAGGCATCTTTATATTTACCTTAGTGTAGAGTTGCTCTTTGAGTAATCCTTCTGTTTTAAATCCTTGTGACTCGTATATATGCACAGCTTTTTTGTTATCTGTATCAACATATAGATAAATTTTGTGCATGTTTAATATATCGAATGCATAATTTATCGCTTTTTCGAATGCGAATTTTGCATAACCTTTACCACTGAACTCAGGTTTAATAATTATTTGTATTTCACAATTACAATGGATGTAATTAATTTCTACTAATTCAATAATACCTACGACTTGATTTTCATCTTCAACAATAAAACGTCTCTCCGATTCATCTAATAAATGCTTATCAAATAATATTGAAGTTCCGTTAAGGATTCATAAGGTTCTTCAAACCAATAAGACATAATAGAATATTCATTATTTAATTCATGAACAAAAAGTAAATCACTATACTCTAATGCTCTTAGTTTAATAATTCCACTCCCAAAATTTTCATTTTCTTGTTATTCTCGATTTATTACTCTTACTATGAAACCTATAAAATTCTCACATTTGTTCGTATTAAGAATAAATACATCAACGATAACAAAAAGAAAATAAAAAAATAAATAATAGAGCATCCCTCACCGTAAAAGTGAAGGATGCTCTATTTTTATTGTAAGTAGTATAATGTTCATTTTACTAGGTAATGATTAATAATTAACTGTAAATCATTATTAAATATCGTTGTTATAGAGTCATCATTCATAAAATCATCATAAATTTTATCAAGTATTTCTTCATCTCCAACCGCTTTAAAATAACATACTAAGCCTTTTACTATTTAAACATAATCAAGTTATCCTAAATAACAAGCGATCTTTTGCCAGTCTGATTGTGTAGTTTCACGGTTCATAGATAATCCTCCTTTTTATTTTAATGTCCATTTTTGACGTGCTTTAGGATTGAGAGGATGCATGATTTCATTCGTTGCTGGATTAATGAGCTTTTTGACTTTCTTTTTATGAGGTTTTAAGATTTTCATTACTTGTGTAACACGTTCTACAACTACAGGCCGCTTCACATAGGCGCCATATTGCTTGGAATTAGCTAATTGGTTGAGGATAAGAACAGTTGTGAGATCAAGTGATAATACACCATCTAATTGAGGATACATCGTTATTATTGTACAAACAGGCTTCTTTTCATCCCATATCTTTTTAAGTAAAGAATTTGATTATCGTGACTAAATATTTATTCAGTTAGTAAAATGACATAATAAGAAAGGTCTACATCATCCTAATGTACGATGTAGACCTTATTAATCCACTTGTTTATAAATTAATTTTAGTTTCGTGATCCATAGCTGTTTTAGGACCATTCCAAATTTGAACTGTTCCACCATCTTTGACTACTATGGTATTAGCGCCAGCCCCTGATTTATTATTTGCATTAATTGTCCATTCTGAACCATTGTATTCCGGTTCTTGGAACTTTAATAAATCAGCATCTCCCACTTCATTTACAGCTGCAATAGCATAATCAAAAACATTATCTCTAGTTACCTGTTGGTCATCACTTGTATCTTCTTCTGTTGTAGATTGCTCTTGACTATTATTTTGACTTTCATTCGATTGATTCTCATTATTAGATATTTCACTAATATTTTGTGAATTACTGTCGTCATATTCTTTTTGCTGAGCTTGTAATTTATTTTTTTCTAACTCTACTTCCTGATATTTGTTGTATCCAAAAAATCCAACAGCTGCTAATATGCCAATGATGGCAATTACTGTTATTGTACTTAATAATTTTTTCATGATTTCTTCATCCTTAAATTTAATAATTGCCGCCTTGACCATTGGCGCGTGCTTCAACTTGTCCTCTTAAATAACCAATATAATCTCCAGAACCTTCAGCTCTACTATCAACAGCGGCAGCTTCTTCTTCACTCATGCCTTCTTTATATGCATCTAAGAATTCATCATCAGACATGTTTTTAGCATCTTCTGCTGTATATTTAGGTTGATTGTCTTCGTTTTTCTCATCATTCGTATCAATGCCTTTGGAAGCTACTTGGAATTTACCTTCTTTTTCTAGTTTCTCTAGTTCAGGTGTCATTTCATCTCTAGTAATAACTCCATCACCATTTGCATCATTTTTCATAATGTTATTTGGGTCATCTGAATTGTCTATATTTTGTTCATTTGTAGATGTTATTTGTTCTTGATTTGTATTAGTTTGATTATCTTTATTCTTTTCTTTTTTATTTGTAGTACTTTGCTTTTTGTCAGCTAATTTAGACTCTTCTTTTTTAAGTTCTAAATCTTTATAACTCCCATATGCAAATACAACTGCAACTCCCAATACTGCAACTAATAAAATAACGCCTAAACTGGCGAAAACTTTCTTCACATCATTATCCCCATTCTATATTTATTTTAATTTTATATTAATCTATTTTGCTACGCTTTTCTATATTTATTCTAAAATAATTTAAAAAAGAACGCATTTTTTAATTAATGCGTATTTGGAAATGATTATATCTATATTAATTTTAATTATGAAAGGTTAACTTAAGTGTTCTTCTATTATTTTGCTATATCCTTTATTATTTGTTTTATTTATTATATCAGTGAACAAGGAAAAAATTATGTCGTCTCTTTTACAATAAAAATCATAAAATTAATAGTAAGATATTAATTTTATAATCGACTAAGTTACAACAACAATTATATTTCTAATGTAATTGAAGGCGTTAAAGTTAATATGTAAGGCGATAAGTGTCCCTTTTATTTCTCTAACCGTCTTTTTATACTAATTTTTGCCTTAGGTAATCATTTCTGATTGTCTATATAAAGGATGCTATCAGAACAATACAAACATTTTCATTAACTATTTATGATACTGAAACTTTTTAGTTAGATAAAATATAAAAATAGCGATATTTCAAGAATACACTTAATTTTTGAAAGATATTCTCAGAAAATAAAAAAAATATACATGAAAATAATATAGAATTTTCTTGTGTAATACATTAAAATGATATATATCAAAAGTAAATAATTGGGAGTAGGGAATGTATGAATTGTAAAAATTGTGGGAAACACGTGGATATAAATGACAAGTTTTGTACTTATTGTGGGCATAGTATAGAACAAAGGACAACAACTAATGACAAAAATTGTCCAAATTGTAATGCAAAGATCGAAATTGAAGATAGATTTTGTATAGAATGTGGTCATAATTTAAAAAAAGAGGATGGAGAGATAAACGCGGAACCTGAAAAAAGTGAGAAGAAAGAGACCTTTAATGAAAGCACTGAAACAATTGAACAACAAGCTGCCCAAAATATTAATCTAAAGAATGAAGCAAGAAATTTATTTAGTAGCACTACTAAATCTATAGGGAAATTTGCTGGTAGCGAAGAAAGTTTAGATTTGAATTTAAAAGATATGTTTTCAGAAGTGTTTAAGCCCCATTCCAAAGAAGAATCGGATGAAGTATTTATAGCTGGAACCAAGAATACTACACCACCTTTAGATGAAGTTTCAGAAGAATGGGCAAAGCCTTGGGTTTTCTCTAGAGTGTTTCTAGCATTTGCTATTACATTTGCAGCATTATGGGTTTTAGGAACGGTATTTGAAAACGCAAACGCAATACCTGGTTTGATATTTATTGGTGCACTAACAGTACCATTAACAGGCTTATTCTTTTTTTATGAGTCAAATGCGTTTAAAGATATTAGTTTATTTGAAGTGTTAAAAATGTTTTTTATAGGCGGAGTATTTTCTTTAATTAGTACTATGATTTTATACAATTTCATTACTTTTAGTGAAGAATATTATTTAAGTGGGACGATGACAGTAATAGATGCGGCGCTAGTAGGGTTAGTTGAAGAAACGGGTAAAGCAGTTATAATCGTGTATTTTATAAATAAAAATAGAACAAATAGAATTTTAAACGGTTTACTTATTGGAGGGGCAATTGGTGCTGGATTTGCGGTTTTTGAATCTGCAGGTTATATATTAAATTATTCAACTAATTTTGATATTTCATTGATTGACATGATATACACTAGAGCATGGACTGCAATTGGTGGTCACTTAGTTTGGTCAGCAATTATTGGAGCAGGAATTGTTATTGCAAAAGAAGAAAATAATTTTGGATTCAATAACATATTAGATAAGAGGTTGCTGTTTTTCTTTTTCTCTTCAGTAATTTTACATGGGATCTGGGACACATCAATTTCATTAGCAGGAAGTATTACTCTTAAGTATTTAGTATTGATATTTATAGTATGGATATTTGTATTTATATTAATGAAAGCGGGATTAAAACAAGTAAATATTTTACAGACAGAAGTAAGGGGTATAAAGGAGAGCGTCGATAAATGAAATATTGTCCCAATTGTGGTAATAAAATAGAAAACACACAAGTTTTTTGTAATAAATGTGGTAAAAAGCTAGTCAATAGTGATCATAAAAGTGAAAAAGATAAATATCAAAATTCACAATTACAACATAAAATAAGTCGAAATGGACAAATCGAGCGTGGTAACTCTAAATTATGGGCAATCATTGTTTCGATAATTGTTGTTATTTTATTAGTTGTAGCGTTAATGTTTGCGGGATATTATTTTTATAAAAATGTATTTCTAGGAAACAGTTCTATTAATATATTTCAAAGTGATAGTGAAACGACCCACGATAATCAACAAGCAACTATTAATGTTTTGTCCTCTGAATTTAGTGAAAATTTTATGAATGCTGATAATACTGGTGGTTATGAAGGATTTAATATTGGAATGTCCAAACACGAGATAAAATCAAAATTTGGAGAACCTGATAATACCATTTCTATGGATATTGGTAATGTAGAAAAATATCATAATATAGGCATATATTATGGTATAGACGGTACAGTATCAAGTGTATACATTTTACCAGAAGCTATTTCAGTATCTGATTTTAAACAATTTCATGGAGATCCTACTGTAGAAACAGAGGAGCAGTTGGTATATGACGATAACTCTGATAATGGTTTTACTATTTTTGTGAATAAAGGGAATGGTGAAGTACAATCAATTGAAAACACATACCAAATTGATGAAGCTTCTTTAAATAGTATGGACTAAAATCAATCTAATTAGTACAACATTGATTATATTATTTACTTAAAAATATATTCATTATAAAAACCGCATCACTACCTGATAAGCAGAAGCATATCACAAGTGATGCGGTTTTTTCAGCGCCTCTGCTAATGGATTTTGAACGCATCATATAGTCTGCGGTTTTAATAAGAGTATTTATGTTTGCTTGAGAGTTATAATAAATAAAACTAAAATGATTTGTAAAGACCATGATAAAACTATTGAGGTTAAAATGAAATTTAAAGATATGAAAACCATAGACATTAAATCGATTCATGTTCTAATTTATTTTTGAATATAAAATTAAATCAATTGTTAGAAGCTTAGCATATCATAATAATAGTATAACTTTATTATTTGTATCTTAAGAAATTTCTCTTGAGAATATAGAACAAAAACAAAGTATTGTGGCTTTGAGCATACTTTTACTTATGATAGAAACTAAAGAATTTCAATACCAATCATATGTTATGTTTGATTTAAGAAAAGAAAATTTAAATTAGAAAACTAGCGTAATGATATTTATAGGGGGATAATTTAATGAAAAGTGCAATAGATATAACGTGGGTTGATTTTTATAAAGAATTTGCTATAAAACTATTGAAATATCATGAAAATCGTAAGGAATTAATTGAAAAAGTTAAAAAAATATATAAAATGACTGAAATTAAACTACCCACTTTAGAGAGAAATAATGATTTAACAGATATAGACCCATTTACAGTGTTTGCTTTATTTAATAAAAGCAGTTTCAATTTATCAAATAAGATAAAAGTGTTGGAAGCAATAGCAGAACTTTTCGAAATTAAGGCAGATTTACCAAATAGTTTTGATAGTGTTCCAACTATTAATAATATGGGAGCTACATTTTATTATTTTAAAGGTGATCGCAATAAAAATGATATTGATGAACTATGGATGCTATTTAAGGCAGCATTAGAATTTGCTAAGGATCCTACATCTACTTCTCAAGAAAAATTCATAGAATATTTTGATAAAGTTATGTCCAAAAAAGGAATTCATAATAGTAAATTGACAAGTGGTTTATACTGGATTGCTCCAGAGAAATTTATCAATCTCGATTCTCGTTCTAGATGGTATATATATGAATCTGGTAAAATTACTGATGAAATAATAAATAAGTTACCCAGAATAAATGGCAAATTATCAGGTGAAGAGTACATAGAAATAATTGATAATATACAAGATTATCTTTCAAATGAAGAAATTTTAATTGATAACTTTATTGAATTGAGTTACGATGCTTGGCTTTATTCTGAAAAAATTAATTTACAAAAAAAGAATAAAATTGAAACAACAGATGCAGATAAAGATGTTGAATCAATGAATTATTGGATATTTTCACCAGGGTCGCAAGCAATTAATTGGGATGCGTTTTATAAAAAAGGACTTATGGCGATAGGTTGGGAAGAATTAGAAGATTTTTCAAAGTATACAAGTAGAGGAGACATGAAAGAAAAATTACAAGAAATTAATGGAAATACAAACAACTATATTAATATTACGAATGCTATTTGGCAATTTACTAATGAAATGAAAATTGGAGATATTGTTTATGTTAAAAAAGGCCAAAAACAAATAATTGGCTGGGGAATAGTTACTTCTGAACATGAGTATCATCCAAATCAAGAATTTAAAAATATACGTACAGTCGATTGGAAAGATAAAGGAGAATGGATCACTTCTATAAAACCAGCCCCTAAAACTTTAACCAATATTACACCATATAATGATTTTGTTGAAAATCTTAAAAAATTATTTGAAGAAGATAAAATTGATATAGAAGATGAAACAGAAATAGTCTTACCAAATTATGATAGAAATCATTTTTTAAATGATGTATTTATGGAAGAAGAGGATTATCTTAAGTTAGTAAATTTAGTTAGAAGAAAGAAAAATGTTATTTTACAAGGCGCTCCAGGTGTTGGTAAGACTTTTGTAGCTAAACGACTAGCTTATTCAATGATGGGAGTAAAGGATAAAAAACGTGTTCAAATGGTTCAATTTCATCAAAATTATTCTTATGAAGATTTTGTTATGGGGTTTAGACCAACAGAATCAGGATTCGAACTCCGTAAAGGTACATTCTACAATTTTTGTAAACGAGCAGAAAATGATATAGAAAATGATTATTTCTTTATTATTGATGAAATTAACCGTGGAAATCTAAGTAAGATTTTAGGAGAACTATTCATGTTAATAGAGAATGATAAACGCGGAACAGAACTTCAGTTATTATACGCAGACGAAAAGTTTTCTGTCCCTCCAAATATTTATATTCTTGGAATGATGAATACAGCTGATCGCAGTTTAGCAATGTTAGATTATGCATTGCGTAGACGATTTGCCTTTTATAATATGACAACAGGATTTATGACAACAGGATTTAGGTTATATCAAGAAAAGCTAGCTAGTGCTAAATTTGATTCTCTTATTCAATGTATTTTAAATTTGAACTCTGAAATTAAAAGAGATGAGTCACTTGGTGAAGGATTTATTATTGGCCATAGTTATTTCTGCAACTTATCAAATGTTACTGACTATGAATTAGAGAATATAGTAGAATATGAAATTATTCCGTTAATAAATGAATATTGGTTTGATGAACCAGATAAGGTAGATTCATGGTCTGAAAAATTAAGAGGAGCTATTCAATGATAGCTATTAAGAATGTATATTATATGTTGTCATATGCATATAAAGTACTAAATGAAAAAGGTTACCGTAAAGTCGCGACGGAAGATTTTGAGAATGCAATTGATTTGTATGCAGCTATTTTAATTAAGGGTGTATCTATTCAACTAAAACGTGGCTTACATCATGAATACGTAGAAGAAAAAGAATCTTTGAAAATGGTTCGAGGCAAAATTAATATCACAGAATCTATTAAAAATCTAGATATCATGAATCAGAAGCTCAATTGTTCATATGATGAGTTTTCGATTAATATGTATATGAATAAGATAATAAAAACAACTATGATTTTGTTACTTAAAACTGAAATTTCAAATGAGAGAAAGAAAAAAATTAAAAAGTTATTATTATTTTTTGACAAAGTAGATACATTAGAAAAACATAATATCAATTGGAATTTACAATTTACTCGTAATAATCAAACATATAAAATGTTAACGTCTATATGTTGTCTAATTATTAAAGGATTGCTACAGTCAAAAAAAGATGGAAGTAATCAACTAATGGATTACTCAGATGAGCAACAACTATCACGTTTATTTGAAAAATTCATCTTTGAATATTACAAAAAAGAATTTCCGCAATTAACAGTTACAGCGTCCTATATTCCTTGGATGGTGGATGATGGAGTTAGTGATATGTTACCTGTGATGAAGACCGATATTATCCTTTCATGTAATAATAAATATTTAATAATTGATACTAAGTATTACACTAAAACATTACAAAATAATTATGGTGTTAATAAAATTCATTCAGGAAATCTGTATCAAATTTTCACCTATGTTAAAAATCTAGATATTGATTTAAAAGAAAAGTCAGCAAAAGTTTCGGGAATGTTACTTTATGCTAAAACTGATGAAAAAGTAGTTCCCGACAATGATTATCAAATGAGTGGAAATCATATTAGTGTGAAAACATTAGATCTAAATTGCGATTTTGTTCAAGTTTCAGAACAATTGAACCAAATAGTACTTGAATATTTTAAAATTTGATTTACTGCTGGGTTAATTATATTTTATAACTAATACTATATCTATAGACTTCTACTTTCTAACAGTTTTGTGCTCACTTTTCCACGACTAATTTCTTAGTCTATAGTCTTCGTCTAGTAGTTTTCTCGCAAGAGTTGACACAATTTACTACTAAAATCATATACTAACAGGACATAAATAAATGTAGACAAACCCTACGTAAATTAATGAGTAGGGTTTGACTACTTGTTGATATAGTGATTTAAATTTGCTCTAATAATGAGTTCATTTTTTGCTATATCACTAACAAAGAGAAGCGATTATAAGTGATGCGGTTTTTCAGACGCTATTTAAAGAGATTGTGAACCTACCAGACTATATGAGGTTAATAAGAAGTAAAGTTATATTTTTAATAAAATGTAGATTAATCATTTAAATAATTATATACTTTGTCAATTTGTGCTTTAAAAGTGTCGCCAAATTTATTATCGAAGAATGCGCTACCTATTGTGAAACCCCAAGGTGAAATAGACTTAATGAATTCGAGTCTTTCATAAGAATCAATGCTTCCAGCAACACAGACAGGAATATCTATGTTAGCTACGAATTTAGAAATTAAATTTGTAGCATTACCTATGTAACGAAATCCCAGCAAATCAAATCCATGGATACCTGTATCTAAGTAATTGTTTGCTTCTTTTATAATTTCTTCAATTTCTCCATGAAGTACAGATGGTCTATTACTTATGTTACCAGCAAATGGCATATATTTAATATTATGTTTCTTGCAATAATCATTTACAGATTCGTAGAAAATAGTTCCCATCAAAATATCACAATTGCAAACTTTGGCTAAATATGCGCCTTCTAAACATTGTTTTTCTTCGTATTCAACTATTTCTAGAACGGTATTTTTACCACACTGTTTCATATAATTATATAATGATACCATTTCTTCTAAAGAAATTCCTTTATCCTTAAATCCCCAATATTTAACGTTAGTATCTTTACATTCTTCAAAAACTTCAAATGCATTTTTCACTGTAAAGTCATTATATGTGAGCATGACAATAAGTTCAGAATTTTCCAAAATAGACGCCCCTTTTATATTAAATTCCTAATTTGACTTAAGTTAATAGTTAGTTTACACTTTGTTGCTATACAATACAATAATAATTTTAATAATTCAAATGTTGAAAAAAGGATGTTATGTTAAAATGATTAATATTTTATTTCCAAATATTTACATAAGAAAAGTTTTTGATATAGATTTTTATAAAGTTTATAAGCTAGGTTACAGGGGACTGATTTTTGATATTGATAGTACTTTAGTTCCTCATGGTTCAGATTCTACAAAAGAAGTGGATGAATTATTTGAAAAATTACAAAGAATAGGGTTTAAAACTATATTTTTATCTAACAATAGTGCAAGTCGTATTGAGCGTTTTAATAAGAATATAAATATAGCATTTATAGATGAAGCTAATAAACCAAATAAAAATGGATATATTAAAGCTATTGAAAGATTAGAAGTTGAAAAGTCAGAAATATTATTGATTGGGGATCAGATATTTACTGACATACTTGGAGCTAATTTAACTAAAATAGATAGTGTATTAGTAAAGTACTTATTACATGAAAATGAAGTTAAAATAGGTAAAAAAAGAAGGGTTGAAAAAGCTGTTTTATGGATTTTCTTTTTAACAAAGTGGATTTTTAAAAAGAATTCGAAAATTGAAAAATTGAAGGTGAATTATAATGAAAAAGCGTAAAAGTTTAAGTGAAATTATTCCTATATGGTATAGAGTGGCTGAGAGAAAGGAAACGATACGGAGACATGTGAAAGATTTAGTAAGTAACAATAACTTTTCAAATAGTTATTTAAGTAATCGTTTGCCTAATGAGATTTATAGACATAAATCTAAAATAATTAAAACTGGCAAAGATATTGACCCAATTTTACAAGAAAATAAAGCTTTTAATATTGAATTATCTTCTTCAAAAATAAATGGATTAGTAATAAAACCTAATGAAGTATTTTCGTTTTGGAAATTAGTAGGCAAAGTGAATAAAAAGAATGGATACAAAGAAGGACGAGTTATAATTAATAATAAAGTTGAAGCAGGAATGGGAGGAGGACTTTGTAATTTAGCCAATACAATTAATTTATTAATTCTGCATAGCCCTTTAAAAATAACAGAAGTTCATTTTCATTCCGATGCACTAGCTTCAGATATTGGAAAGCGTGTACCATTAGCTAATGGTACTTCAGTCGCTTATAACTATGTAGATTATCGTTTCAAAAATACAACAGATCAAAGTTTCCAAATAACTTTAAACTGTGAAAACCAAGAATTAGTAGCGATATTAAATAGTGAAAGCCCCATACCCTATAAATATAAAATTGTTGAAGAAAATCATAGGTTTGTTGAGGAAAACGGTATATATTACAGAAAATCTAAAATTTATAGAGTGACAGAAGATAAAGAAACATCCATTGAGTTAAATAAAGAATTAGTATTAGATAATAAATCGGAAGTTATGTTTGATTATGACTTAATACCAAAGACCCAAAATAATTAGTAAAATTGATAAAAAGAAGTGCATCATAAGTGAGATTACTTCTATTAATAGTTACGAAAAAAAGCAACAAGAGCAGAAATTCATTATTAAACTTGAATTTCTGCTCTTATTTTTTCTAATTCTCCAATATATATCTATAAACTTCATCTTTTACAGGTGTTTCCATAGACAATGTCATCGTTACAATGTTGTTTTTTTTCTCGTTTGGCATCGTTGTTTGTTCAGCTGTACCATCTAAGTAGTGTGCTTTTCCCAGGAAATAAAATTCATTTCCATCTAAAACATCTTCTTTTTTTACAAAGATATACATATCTATATTGTTCTTCTGATGTGCTAATATTTTTTGTACTTCTGGTGAGGTTAATTTTCTTTTTGATCTTGTAAACCATTTAAGTTCATCAGGACTTAGGAATTCGTCTTCGTATTTAGTATTGTCACTGATATTTTCTTGTTTATGATATGTTATGAAAATTGGTAAAGTATTATTACCGAATTTATATCCGTTGATATTTCCGGATTCATCTGATTTCCAATTTAGTAATTTAACAAAATCTTTTCTTGTATATTTGTTATAAAGTAGTAATCCATTTTGGTTTTTGTGATGTACTTTATTGTTATATTTTGCTAATTCTATTATATCTTCGACATATGTTTTGAAAAGTAATTTTTCAAGTGATGCAGCAAAAGACTCTGTTAACGTTACTTCATCATTTGAAATGTTGGCGATTGGTTTGCCATAGGTTTTATTAATATCTTTACTAAAAAAACTAAAATTTAATATTTTTAAAGTTGTTTGAATATCTTCTAAGGTAACGTTTGGATCTACATTTTGAGCAATGGTTAATAGCTCATTTATCTTATAGGGTCTATTAATTATTGCGTTTAAAATAGTATGATCTACATTCTTTAAACCAGGTGCAATTTCTCGTGATAAAAATGTTAAATTGAGATTTTCATTTTTATCTAACTGTTCTTCTATTTTCTTGGCTCTAACGAGGAAATCATTATAGTTTTTATATGAACTGTCTGTTGAATATATAACACTTGGATCTATAGAGTTCTGTCTAATAAAGTCCATGAGTAAAGGCAATCTACCAATTCTTTGTTCAACTTCATTATATGCTTGTTTGATGTGAGAAGCGGCACTTAATTTAACTTGCTTAAGTGAGTCGTATATTTTCTTTTTAGCGACTTCTTCGAAGTTGATTGTTGAAACACCCATTAATGCTGTATTACTCGTTAAAAATCTTCTATAGTTATCTTTATTTTGAGACTGATCGCCTGATAAAGCTATTGGAATAAGGTAGTTCTTCTCGTAATTACCTATAAAGTCTATAACCGTTACATATTCTTTGTTTTCGCTTTTTCTAAGCCCTCTACCAAGCTGTTGAATAAAGATTATACTTGATTCAGTTTCTCTTAACATGACAATTTGATTTACAGGTGCAATATCTATACCTTCGTTAAATAAATTAACGGTTACAATGTAATTTATCTCACCAGATTTAAGTTGCTCTATCACTTTTTGTCTCTTTTCTGAACTGTCTTCACCCGTCAGTGCATCAGAAGGCACATTAAGTAATGTTAGTTTATCAGCTAAATCTTTAGCTTCGTCTTTTCTGCTAACAAATATAAGTCCTTTTAATTCTTCACCAGAATAACCATAGTATTGTGTTTTTTCTAATACATGTTTTACTCTTTCATCAGAAGTTAAATCAGTTAATCTGCTAAAATCATCTGTTGATTTTCCTTTATGAATATAGTCTGTAACACCAAAATAATGGAAAGGACAAAGTATTTCACTTTCAAGAGCTTTTTGTAATCGAATTTCATAAGCAATATTGTAATCAAACATTTCAAATATATTTAAGTTATCTGTTCTTTCGGGTGTAGCTGTCATTCCAAGAGTGAAGTCAGGTGAGAAATAATTAAACACTTTCTGATATGATTTTGCTGCAGAACGATGTGCTTCATCATATACTATGTAGTCAAAATGATTTTGATCAAAATTATTATAAATATCATCTTTAGATAAAGTTTGAATTGTAGCAAATAAATATTTAGCATGAGTTTCCTTATACTTACCTGTTAATAATCCAAAGTCTTCATCTTTGGAAAAAGGTAATACTTTTTTGAATTCTTCAATTGCTTTATGTAAAATTTCTTCGTTATGAACGATAAATAAAAATTTATTTGGATTATAATTTCTCACATCTAATGCACATAAGATTGTCTTACCTGTACCAGTTGCAGATATAATCAATGACTTGTTTTTTCCACTTTTTCTAAGTTCAGCTAAAGAATGTAAGGCTTCTTTCTGCATAATGTTTGGCTCGATTTTCATAGTTTGTTCAATGTTATCTTGCATAACCCTTTTTTCCCTTGCAATATGTAGCGCATTTTTTAAAGATTGTTCATCATATATAAGTTCATAATCTTGTATCCAAGTATCTGAAAGAGGTATGCTCTTGCTCCATAATTCATCAAACTGAGCTTTTATATTATAAACAAGGTCACCGTTCTTTTGTGTGGAGAGTAAAATGTTGTGTTCATAGTTTACCTTTAATGCATTAGAAGTTAGATTAGAACTGCCTACGATCATGGAAGCATAATGTTCATGTTCAAACACATAACCTTTGGCATGAAATCCGTTGACATCAGTTAATCTGACATCAACATTTTTAAGCTTTAATAACTCTTTATACATCTTAGGTGAGTTAAAACCTAAATAATTAGAAGTAATAATCTTTCCGCGAATACCTTTTTGATTTAAATCATAAAGGTGAGATTTTAAACTAGCTAAACCACTTTCGGTAATGAAAGCTACTGAAATTGTAAATGATTTGCATTTATATAATTCATTAATAATTGTTGAAAGTACATTCTCATCTTTATTATTAATCAATAACTTAGGCATGAAGTTCCCTTTATGGGGGATTGTACGATCGATAAATCCTTTATGTAGCGACTGATTAAAGTCTTCTAATAAATTATCCACTATTGTCCCCCATCTACAATGATTTTCACAGCCGGTATGTCTGCCGTCGCCCATTCTAATGATTCTAATTCTTGAATATTTAACCATTTAATACTTTTATGTTCAGTTAGTGTAGGCATTTTTTCTTTTAATTTACATTTATAAGTATGAAGATTAACAATTCCAAAATCATATTCATAAGTAGTTGAGGTAATTTTATTACCAACCTCAAGATCACATAACATTTCTTCGTTTATTTCACGTTTTAATGCGTCAATCTCAGATTCATTTTTTTCAATTTTACCACCAGGGAATTCCCACATAAGAGGCAAACTCATATTCTCATTTCTTTGTGCACAAAGAACTTTATTATCAGAAAAAATAACAGCACCAACAACCTCGATTTGTTTTTTCAAAATATTACCTCCAAATAGCATGTTTATTTTATATTTTAACAAAATATTGTGGTAAAAGTAATAAAACATAGATTTGCGATAGAATAAAGTGTGATTTTTCAAAAACTGAAAATATCAGAGGAAGAATGTTTAGATACAGTAGAATTTGTATAAGAAATTAATAAAATTTTAAGAAGAGCAAAAAATACCTTTTAGATAATCATGAAAATTTAAGCTTTTTATATTAAATATTTAAAAAAGTATATAAAATTATCACAAAATTGATAAAATAGAAACTGATAGATGATAATCGAATAGGTGATGCAAATGGGGAACTTGTTAAAGATAGAAAATATGAAATATTCATTAGAAAATCTTAATAATTCAGTCCAAAAATGGAAAACTTCATTAGATGGAAAATATTTATTAAGATATCCAACTGTATACATAATAAATAATAAAAAAAGTGCAAATAATTTTGAAGTTTATGTTGGAGAAACAGCAGATATTAGAAATAGAACGAGACAACATCTCAATATAGATAGAAAAATGAAAACATTTTGGGAAGACTTTTCTAAATCAAATCATTCATCAATGTATGTGATTGGCCATGAATTGTTTAATAAGTCATTAACATTAGATATTGAAAATAGATTAATGCAATATTTATTAAGTGTAGATAAAATTTCTAGGGTTCATAATAGTAGAACAAATCAACAAAATGAATACTTTACTTCTGATAAGTTAGAAGAAATATTCTCGGATATTTGGAAATCATTAAATGAAAAAAATAAATCTTTATTTCCAATTGAAAGCATTATTAAGGATTCAGCAATATTTAAAGCCTCTCCTTTTCATAAATTGACTCAAGAGCAAATTAACGCAAAAGAAGAAATATTAGATAAAATTAAAGAATCTGTTATTTTAAATGAAGTTGGACAATTGATAATCGTTGAGGGTGAAGCAGGCTCAGGAAAAACAGTTTTAATGAGTACATTGCTTTATGAAATTGGGAAGTATAATTTAGATTTAGATAAAAATTTAGATATTCATCTATTAGTAAATCAAGATGAGCATGTATCAATCTATAATCAAATAGTTACTAAATTGGGTATTTCGACTAAAATGAATAACATTGTAAGTAAACCAACTAGCTTTATTAATAATCATTCATCAAATGAAAAAGTAGACGTTGTAATTGTAGATGAAGCACATTTACTTTTAACTCAAGGGAAGCAAAGTTACCAAGGTAAGAATCATTTAAATGATTTATTAGAAAGGGCTAAAGTTGTAGTTATTGTTTTTGATTTAAAACAAGTGCTTACAACTGAACAAATTTGGGAAAAAGATAAATTAAATGAATATTTTGAATGTGCAAAAAATAAAAATAACCATGTTACTTTAAAAAATCAAATGCGGATTAATAGTGATGAAACAACAATTCATTGGATAAGAAATTTGGTTGACAATCAAACAATTAAGAATATTCCCTATGATAACAAAGGGTATAAGATTAAAATTTTTGATACGCCTGATGCGTTAGAGAAATCCATAAGAGATAAAGCTCAAAATACAGATAGTGGTATATCAAGAATGCTAGCTACCTTTGATTGGCAATATAATAAAAACAAATCTCCTGAAAATGAGGATTACTGGAGAGTGAAGGTTGGCGATTGGTCAATGCCATGGAATTACCAACTTAAAGTAAGTAGAAAGCAGTCAAAATTACCATGGGTTGAACAAGAACAATCTATATGTGAAATAGGTTCAACATATACTATTCAAGGTCTAGATTTAAACTTTGCTGGAGTAGTCATCGGGCCTTCCGTAAAATATAGAAACGGAAAGATAGTTTTTGACGAAAGTGGCAGTGCCAATAAAAAAGCTACTCGTAGAAGAACATTAGAGGACGGTTCAAAGCAATATTTCTCAGAAATGTTGCTTAAAAATGAATTGAACGTATTATTAACTCGTGGTGTAAATGGATTATATATTTATGCAGTAGATGACCAGTTGAGGGAAGCACTAAAAAAAGCATCAAAAGGTGATAAAAATGAATGAAACAAAAGATGTATTAAGAGAAATCAATCAATTTAGAGATGAGCGTAACTGGAGACAATTTCACAATGAAAAGGACTTATCTTTGTCAATTAGTTTAGAAGCAGCTGAGTTACTTGAGCTATTTCAATGGAAATCCCCTGAAGAGGTAGTGGATACTAAACATGAGAGATTAGCAGAAGAATTAGCAGATGTATTAATCTATAGTTACATGTTAGCAGATAATTTAGATTTTGATATTAATGAAATTATCCGTAAGAAACTAGTGAAAAATGCTAAAAAGTACCCAATAGACAAAAGCAAAGATTCAAATACTAAATACAAAGATTTATAACTAGATGTATTTTTCGGTTTTAAAGCCAGTGATGATTTCTTAGATGTTCCCATTGCAAGATGTTGACACAAACTTTTTCATCTTGTATGGGGGATCTTTATATTTATAGATAGTGTATTCGGAGAATTTTAGCCTGCATTGTTCATCATTATGAACGTACATTAAAGTATTTATATGGAATAAAAATACTTATGCAATTTTCGAAATATTTTGAAAACCAATTAATTTTGTTGTTTTGTTTGTTAAAATAGTGCTAAGTCAAAAATTTTAAATAATCAAGGTGGGTTATGATGGGATATTTGGTAAAAGATACTTTGTCAGCATGGTTATTAATAGAATCTTTAAGTCCTGGAAAAGTGCGTTATACATCTAAAGATACATTGTTGGCTGATCATTTTAAAAATGAATGTAAGCAAAAACAACTTCAAAGTTTTAATAAATACTTTGATATATGGAAGGACCATCGTTTTATCATTTCAGATGAAAAGAAAGTGAAAGGTGAAAGAATTTTTAAGTTTTATAGACATTGTTTTCGTTATAATGAAATTAATCTGAAAATTCAAGATATTTTTGATAGTCATTCAGAAATTCATAATCCTAATGTAGCACATTGTTATGGATATACTTTCAATATTGATGAAAATGGGAAAGTTAAAAGCGATTCGATACATATTCCAATGATTATGAGCGCATTAAAAGAAATCGAAAAAGATAGAAATGCAAATATTGAAGAACAATTTAATGATTCAGTTGAAAAATTTTTACAGAAAGTTAATGAAATTTTAGCAGATGAACCTATCAACGAACAAAAATTGGAAAAAATGGATAAAGCCTACGATAAGTATTTTTCAGTATTAAATTTAAAAAAAGATGGCTTGTTTCCACATTATGTAGCTATAGAATTTGTGAAAAAGAATGAATTACCCCAACCAGAATTTAATAGTTTCTTTATAAGTGATATTGAAATAGCTAAGAAAAGTCCGAACCAAACATTAGTAGACTATATAGAAGGATTAGAGGAGGATCAACGAACAGAAGTTGACGAGAATAAAGAACTTATCGAACAATTTCTACATCCGTCACAACTACCTGATGGACGTTGGCCTTCCAAGACTGAATTCAGACTATCTCTAATGCAACAAGTTGCTGTAAATCAGATAACGAGTAGTGATAAAAAGATTAGTTCAGTCAATGGACCACCTGGTACGGGTAAGACAACGTTATTAAAAGATGTATTTGCACACTTTGTAGTTGAAAGAGGTAAAGAATTAGCTAAGCTTGATAATCCTAAAAGCGCATTTAAAAAAACAAAGCTACATGAAACTGATGAAAAGGATGTATATCTTTTAAAAGATGCTATTTCACAATATAAGATGGTTGTTGCTTCGGGTAATAATGGAGCAGTTGAAAATATTTCTAAAGATTTACCAAAATTAGAAGAGATTATTAGAAAACCTGAAAACAGTAAATTTCCGGAATATGAAAAAGCTTATGCAGTGTTAGCGCAAGAGTTAGACAATTTTGCTGAAATAGCTGAAGATTTAATCGGTGAAAAAGCATGGGGAATGTTTTCGGGTGTATTGGGTAACAGTAAAAATATTAATGAAGTTTTAAATCATCTCCTAAAGCAAGAGAAAGACACTATTGGTTTTGCTAAATTGCTACAAAACGAGAATAATAATTTTAGTACTCAAGAATTAAAGAAAGAATGGAAAGCACAGCAACAATTATTTTCAGATGAACTCAAAAATGTAGAAAAATTGAAAAGGGAATCTATTAAAGCATTCGAAGTTTATAAAGGTTATGAACAATCTATAAATAAAGAAAATTCACTTAAAATTGAAGAACAATCAGTAAAAAATAATATACAAAAAATAGAAATTGAAATAGAGAAAGACAATAAAAAATTAATTGATTTAGAAAAGCAAATCAATCATTATGATAAACAATTAGATGGTATCAATGACTTAATCCACTCAATAAAAGATAGTAACAAAGGTTTAGTCAATAAATTAAAAGCTATGTTTAGCACAGAAGAAGATGAACAATTTCAGAAATATAATCAAGAAAGACAACAGCTATTAGCACAGAAGTTGAACTTAGAGAAAGTTAAAAAGGCTAAACAAGATGATATTACTAACAATACTAATAAACAAGAATTATTAAAAAACACATCATTAAAAATTCAAAACGAATTAGAAAATGTTGAGTTTAAAGTGCAGGAATTCGAAGCATTTCGTAATGAATCAAATATTACAATTCCTTCCAAAGACTTTTGGAGTAACGCTAATTATGATGAGCGACAAGTTTCTAATTTATGGACGAGTGATGAGTTGCAGTATAGACGAGCAATGTTATTTTTAAGAGCAATGATATTGCATAAACTATTATTAATTGCTAATAATACATCAGTTTATTATGCCATCAAAGATTTTAAAGATAGACGCAAATTGATAGATACAAAGCCTGAGTTAGTATATAACGCATGGAATGTCATACATCTGATATTTCCAATTGTAAGTACGACATTTGCGAGCTTTAAAACTATGTATCAAGGTATCCCCAAAGATTTTATCGATTATTTATTCATAGACGAAGCGGGACAAGCTGTTCCTCAAGCAGCTGTAGGTGCTTTATATCGTTCTAAAAAAGTAATAGCTGTAGGTGATCCTATTCAAATAGAGCCTGTTGTTACATTAGAAAGTCATTTAATAGATAACATCCGTAAAAATTATAATATTTCAGAACGCTTACTATCAAAAGAAGCATCCGTCCAATCTGTTGCAGACCATGCTAATTATTATGGATTTTGGAAAAAGGATTCTACAGGAGAAGGGCAAAAAACTTGGATAGGTATTCCGCTTTGGGTTCATAGACGTTGTTTAAAACCTATGTTCACAGTAGCTAATCAAATTGCCTATAATAATAAAATGGTACTACCTAATGATATTAAACAAATTGGGAGGATAGGATGTCATAATGTAAGTGGAACTTCAGTACAAAAACAATATGTGAAGGAACATGGTGAAAAAGTATTTGAATTACTCGTTAATGATTGGAATGAAGCGATAAAAGCTAATCAGATAGAACCGAGCTCTTTTGTAATATCTCCATTTTCAGCAGTACAACAACAAATTAAGCGTATAGTGAAATCACAATTACCAACGAAAATTAATGTTGAACGTGAGAGAATCAATAACTGGGTTAATAAATCTATAGGTACGGTTCATACTTTCCAAGGAAAAGAAGCACATAAAGTATACTTTGTAGTAGGTACTGACAACACTCAAGATGGTGCTGTGAATTGGTCATGTGAGAAACCAAACTTATTAAATGTAGCAGTTACAAGGGCTAAAAAAGAATTCTATGTTATAGGTGACCTTCGAAGAATACAGACGAAGCCATTTTATGAAATTATATTTAAAGAAAAAAACATCAATTAATAACATAATTTAGAACTGTAAAATTTTGTGATATTTAAGCAAATAAATAATATAATTGGAGGAACATTATAATTTTAAAAAAGTTAGAAGCTCCTGATTCTGAAGAAATAGATGATATTTCAAATATTTGGTTGAATTCTAATTTAGATACACATTATTTTGTGAATCGTGATTATTGGATTGCTAACCTTGAAAAAGTAAAAAAGATGCTTCCAGATTCAACAATTTACGTGTATTATGCTAATAATCAAATTGTTGGATTCGCTGGCTTATATGCGAACTATATTGCAGGTATTTTTATTAAAGATAGTTACCGTAATAAAGGTATAGGAAGATTGTTTTTGAAAAGATTAAAAAGTGATTATAATGCGCTTAAGTTACACGTATATGAGAAAAATGAAAGGGCTATTCGTTTTTACTCAAAGCACCAATTTGAAATAATATCTAAAGAGTTTGAAAAAGAGACTCATGAACATGAATATCTTATGGAATGGAATAATAACCGAAATCCACACAATTAACGTTAATTATATTAAATAAAGAAACAGATTATATGCACTTTCAAGATTAATACCTTGAAAGTGTTTTTTATATCTATTATAAAAATTTGTGATTCTAGTTGATTTTATAAGACGTAAAGTATTTATAGATAAGATGTATAATTTTTCAAACTCACTTTAGGGACAGTAACTATTGAGAACCCTAAATTATTCACTTGCGATAAACCAATGATGTAACTAAATACATGCGAATACACAACGCCTATAACATCCCATAAAGTTTAAAGTGGCCATATCAGTGATATGTACATAATAACGCTTATGACAAAGGGGTGGAAAATAATGGCAGCAGAAACACATAAAGGTTGTGTTAAGTGTGGACATACAGAAATTGAAGAAGGAACACTTTCAGCGACAGGCTCAGGTTTTTCTAAAATATTTGACTTGCAACATAATAATTTTACAACAATAACATGTAAAAATTGTGGGTATACAGAATTTTATAAAGTGGATAAAAATAGAACAACAGATATTGTCGATTTATTCTTTGGAGGATAGAAATTATAAATAATTACGACGGTGCATAAAATACTGTTTTACTATAACTGTATAAATGCAGGTGAAATGTTATCGTATTTTATAACTAGTTAACTTTATGAGGTGGACTATGAAATCTTTTTAATTAGATTTCTAGTTCACTTTTTTAATTTAACATTTACTTCTATTTAATTTGAACTTAATACTATTTTGTTACGTTCGTGGTAATCAATATGAATTGGTAACTTAAAAAATAGATAGGAGTGGCGTTATTTTATGAAAAAAAGCACCTCGAGTATCATATTTACGATGTCAGCGGCAGGTATTTTTGTAGGGACACAAGATGCTAGTGCATCGGAATTAGAGAATCAACAAAAAACAACAGCAGCAACAACCCATGAAATGAAACAAAATGAGAATAATGTGCCACAAACTTCAGATAAAGTGTTGGAAACAGAATCACCTACTAATAAAGTAGCTAACATAGAGGGTGATG
Source organism: Staphylococcus sp. GDY8P198P (assembly GCF_017891615.1). NCBI lineage: Bacteria > Bacillati > Bacillota > Bacilli > Caryophanales > Staphylococcaceae > Staphylococcus > Staphylococcus sp. GDY8P198P. Next base: position 159,703 of record NZ_JAESJQ010000001.1, on the reverse strand, counting down.
ATCAGGAAGATGCAGAAAATGATACAAAGGCACAGTCAAAAGCAAATAATAATCAAAATTTAACTTCTTCTAAAAATGCCGACGAGGAAGTAGATCAAGATACACAAATTACATATAAGCAACAAGATGAAAGTAATAAACATATACAATCTTCTGATAACCAACAACAAAAAGAATCATATATAGCAGCGAAAGAACAACTAAAGTTACCAAATCAATCAACGTCCAATCAGTATAACCCAGGAAATAATCAACACTGGGAAAATGAAGCGGGTAAAACTGATGATGCTACTTCAGAGCAACAGCCCAAAGAAGAACAATTAGATAAAGGAACAACAGAAGATAATCATAAGTCGAACAAATCGTTACCATCAGATGAAGCGGCTACAATAAAGAATACAAATCAGCAAAATCATTCACCCCAACAAAATAACACTGAGCGTACTATCCAAGAATCAAATAATAAAAAAACAACTACAAAACAAACACAATCTAATGACCATCGTTATGCGATCATGACGATTGGCAAAGATAACACAGAAAAGAATTTAACTTGGTATCATGAATCCGACGAGCAAGGTTATGTGGAAATTGCAGAAGCAAATGAGCAGGGTGATTTTTCTAATGCAAGACGTCTTGAAGGAGAAACACATAAGGGTAGCAATACAAAACGCTTGTTAAATAAAGATATACCAAAAATGAATTATACCCATGCAACGCTACCTCATTTAGAGGAAAATACAACATACATGTATCGCTTTTTTAACGGTGTTAATGGAGAAAAATCCCCGATACGTCGTTTTGATACGAATAATAATGGAGAAACGAATTTTATCGCAGTCGCCGATCCACAACTAGGTGCTTCAGGAGATTTAGTAGCGGATAATGCAGGATGGCAAAATACTGTGAATCAAATGGCACAGTTAAATAAAAATCCAGATTTCTTAATGAGCTTGGGAGATCAAGTCAATTTGCCTTGGGATGAAAAGGCATATAGTGGTTTTATAGAAGCAAAAGGGATGGAAAATTTCACAGTTGTACCTACTTTAGGTAATCATGATCGTGCCAATAAAGCTTATTCCGAACATTTTAATCTTCCTAATTTGCAAAATGGTGGTAAAAATCTAGCGAGTTCTGATTTTTATTTTACGCACAATGATACACTTTTTGTCAGTTTGAATTCTGAGAGTTTGGATTATAAAGGGCACGAAGAGACGATGAAACGTGCGATTGCAGATACTAAAGATCAAAATCCCAAGTGGATTGTCGCACTCACTCACAGAAATCCATATTCAGCAGGTAAACATTCTGATAAATTAGCAACAAAAATCAGACGTGACAAATTTGCGCCGTTGATGAAAAAGTACAATGTTGATTTAGTATTAGGTGGACACGACCATTCTTATAGTCGTTCACATGTTATGAATGGTAAAGATGCTCAAGTAAAATGGGATGAAAATGGCGCAGCACCACAAACATATTCAAATCCCAACGGTACAATTTATGTAACATTAAACTCTGCTAGTGGCAGCAAATTCTATGAATTAGATGGAAAAAAGGATTATGCAGTTAAATCAATACAGGATAACCAACCTGCTTATACGAAAGTGAATATCACGAAGGATTATATTGAAGTATTAACATACCATGTACCACAAGGTAATGAAAAACTTGGTGACCCGATTGATCGTGTTCGTATTAATAAAGATGATAATTAAACTCGCTTTTAGTTATGATATGACAAGTGATAATTTTATCGAAATATAGAGCGGTAAGTCATCGGGTTGTATGCCGTCACTATACGCTACCGTTTATATTAAGTGTGTATTGAAATTGTTATGTTGAACTTTATCACGTTATATATCGCAAGTATTCATTTTTACTTACATCGCAATTTTAGAGAAATACGATATTTAACAACCACATAAGTGAAGAATAGTCAGAGTTGCAGAAACTAAAAATTTAGTCGTCCTGCAACTCTATTTTTATTTAAATACTTACCTGATTCAGTATTGAACACAAAATAAAGACGAAGTGCTGAGAAACACTTCGTCGATAGCATAATAATAATTAAATTTGTCTTTTGTAGTTATTGTAATTTTGACTCTAATTGATGTACAAGATGGGTGAGCATAGCATTAATGGGTGTAGGTATGTTGAATGTTTTTCCATAAGCAGCTATTTGTCCATTAAGGTAATCTATTTCAGTTAAACGTCCGTTTGAATAATCTTGATGCATTGATGGATAATGAAGGCCCTGTGCCTCTTTTGGATAAGCTGCTTCAACTTTTTTTAATAGTGCATGACTGTCTAAGTGAATGTCTTTTGCTTTAGCAACTGCGACAATTTCTTCAATGATAGGCATAACCATTTCAGCTGAAGCCGGATAATTACCAAATTCATAAATCGTTTTGTTTAATATCGTGCATAAAGGATTTAACACACTATTTAATGTAGCTTTAGACCATATTGCTTCGAATACATTACTACTAATTTGGGCATTCAAATTTGCATCATTGAGAATTTGAAGTATAGCATGCGTATGGTCATCGGTTTCACCGTCTGCGCTTTGTAAATATATAGATCCTTCACCTTCTAGTAACAGTTGTCCTGGTCCACGTAGACCTGCAGTCCACATCGTTACTGCTAGATAAATTTGGGATAAAGGAACAATTTGTGATAGTCGTTCTTCATGACCTAAGCCATTCATCATACTCATTATAGCTGTATTTTGATGGATGCAACCAGCTTCTTGTAATTGTTGTAACATTGCTTCAGAGTGCATAGCCTTGGTCAAGATAATGATAAGGTCAAACTCAGTTGAAACATCTTTTGTTAATACTGCTGGGATGTTGATTGAATAGTTATCCGTTTCTGTTTTAATGTCCATACCATCTGTATTAATACGTTTGACGTGTGCTTCCCAATTATCAATAAGTGTAACATCATAGCCAGCTTCTTTTATGGATACACCAATTCGTCCACCCATTGCGCCAGCTCCTGCTATGCCTATCTTATACATCGAAATACGCTCCTTCGTTATTTTCAGTTTGAAAAATATTAAAATACACTTTAACTATATCATTTACATATATCGTCAACAATATTGTACAATTTATAATTACTTGAATGTTTATGTGATGGTTGTAAAGAGGTAATTGAATCGTTAATAACTTTTAAATCTTAAATATATGGATAATTACGTGAAAATTAAAAGGAGATAAAAACCCACAAATAATGAATATGCATTGTTAGTCATCTTCCATCGAAATATTATATATACTTGCATTTAATAAGATATAATGTATGATGAAAGTGAATAATTACACCATGTATTTAACCTATGCCAAATCGTAGGAGTGATAATTTCAAACGACTGTTAAATGATTGTCATGATATAGCGACTTGTCATTATTATTTAGTTCAAACATCGTAAATAGAAGCATAAGTGTGGTTGCCAATCGCAATCATTTGATGGGAAATTGAGAAATCGTTACTAATTTAGAGATTGTTCCACTTGAATGGAGTTTAAATAACTAAAGCCAAGCGGTACTCAATACTAAAGGGGTGATTGATTATGCGTAAAGTAACTAGATTATTATCGACGACGGCCGTTGTATCAACACTTGTAATAGGATCCTCAGCAACGTATTTTTCGACGATAACTAATGACGTGCAAGCAGCGGAACAAGTTCAAAAATGGGGTAGTGGTGAAGGCGGTTCAAGTGGTGGAGAAAGTATGAATAATCAGAGTGTTTCAAAATTACAATCACAAACACCATGGTATAAGTATGAAGGCTATACGACATACGATCCAACATTTACGTTAGATTATAATTTCGTTAGAGCTATGAAATATGACAATGCAACTATCAATGGATATATAGTAGACCCTAAAGCAAATAAAGATTATGCCTATAGCAAAACAATTTACGATACAACGATAGATTTTAACGATAAAGACGAAGTTATCCAAATGAGCTTTAAAACGAAACCCAAATCTGTAACTAAATCAGAATTTATAAAAGCACATGAATCTAACATGGATAAAGACGATGATGCTTCAGAATTAGAAGATGAGACAATGGTTCCATTTTATACAAATAATGGCGGTTCATATAAGGGATTCTTTGATGAAGATGGTTATTTAATTAAAATAATTATTGGGCAATAATTCAATGTCGTATTTTACTAAATCACTCTAGTCAACTACTGCACTTATTAGAAATTAAAGAGAAAAATAAATAGTATTTAAATAAAAAAGAGCTAGCCCATAAGGGTTTAGTTCTTTTTTTATATTAAATCGCCAGTACTAATGAATTGATGACAATCAGTAAAGCCATTGCTATTTCCGACAAATTCATGAAATTTTTAGCGCGTTATTTTGTAAATATAGTAACTTTTTGGAATTAAATCAGTCTTTAAAAGCAATTCACACTGCTATATCACGCTATAAATTTTAAATTCTTTGATTTTATTTTAAATAAATAATAAATGTCCGAATTTTTTAAAGAATAAATATAAATCATTGTGGACAATTGAATGGAGTGATATTAAGATATAAGTAAGTTTTATATAAGGAAGGAGAAAAGAAAATGAAAATTTTCAAACAACACGAACAGAAACAACGTTTTTCAATCAAAAAATACCATTTTGGTGCAGTTAGTGTTTTAATAGGCGCTATATTATTTGTTGGTACAACAAATGATGTGTCCGCTGCTGAAATTGATGGAAAACCTTCTTTGACTGTAGATAGCGCAACCATAGATTCAAAAGCAGCACCAGAAGCATCAGAAAACCAAGGCGACGTTTCAAAAGCAGAAAAAGTGTCCTCGAAATCAGCACTGGAAACATCAGAAAATCAAACAGATGCTTCAAAACCTGAGCATACATCTTCAAAAGAAACACCAGAAGCAATAGAGAATCAAATAGACACTCCAAAAGTAGAGAATGTAAATACAAAAGGAATAACGGAAGCAACAGAGAATCAAGTAAACGTTTCCAAATCAGAGAACACGTCTTCAAAAGAAATACCAGAAATATCAGAAAACCAAAAAGACACTTCAAGATTAGAAAATGTACCTTCAAAAGAGGTGCTAAAAACTACGGAAAGTCAAAAAGATGTATCAACAGTCGAGCGTATATCGTCAAATATGGAACCTAAATCTATAAAAAAACGTGACATCTCAGAGTCATATGATTCAAATAGCATGTTTAGAAGAGCCGATGAAAGTTTATCTCAACCTCCTGCAGAAGGCTATAGTGTTAACTCTGATCTTCCAACTAATAATAAGGTGACACATAAAATTCATAAAGCAACAGATCCCAAACAATATACGTTCGAAGTGGCTAGAAGAGGTAAAAGTGGTGACAAACAATATGTATTTTCTGTTAGAAAAGAGGATGTAGATCACGTAGGTGCACCCACAAAGTTCTTCGTTACGGTATTTGACAAAGATAAAGTAACTTTAATAAAAGAGATTGATATCAAGACCATTACACCTAGTGATATTCAACTCGATGAAGTGACTTTTTTAAATATAGTTGCAAAAAAGAATGGATTTTCTTACAGGTTAAATAAAATCGATGGAAATGAACCGTCCAATTTCCTTCCTATCTACGGCAGTTCTGCACAATTGGTAACGGGTGAGGTTGTGAGTTATTCAATTGTGTTACCACATTGGAAAGGCCAGACAACATATTATTATGATGAACAAGGTAGAGAAATTGCGCCACCATACACACAGTATGGATGGACAAAGAGTGCTTATACAACAGAACCTCCAGAAATTGATGGATACGCATTAGATAGCACAAGAGCACCGCTTAATCAAAATGGAAAAATTAACAAACAATCTTCTAAAATAGTTGGTAATGTTCGATATAGCAAAGCGACAACTAGCCGTGGCACAATGTATCGTAAAGATAAAATCCTTGATAATAAAAGTACTGTAGAAAGTGAAGTGTGGTTTACTTATGCCAAAGCACCAGATACATTTGATCCAGTGAATGGCAGTAGTGTAGATAAAGGAAGAATAGCAGCTAACAATCTTCCAGATATGAATTATGATTTTGAAAAAAATCCTAATGGTTATGAATTTAGAGAAAAAATTGTAGGTGGTGAATCTGAAGGGAGATATCAACAACTCGGTTTGGAAGGTAAAGTAATATTCCAAAAATTCCGTTTCCAAAAAAATGGATTACCATCAAATGTAGCTATATCTGTTTCAGATTATGATGGAGGAGATGCAACGTCTAGCTCTATTGTGAGACTGAAAAAGGGTGAAGTAACTAATTCTCGATATGATAATGGAAGAACTTTTGATATTTCGAATAACTTTGAGTATCCAGATACTGTCGAATACTATTATATCACCAAAAAAGGAGATGTAGTTGTTGCTTATGTTGATACAGAGGGTAATGAACTAAAAGCTTCAGTTGAAGATGTTAAAGATGGGTTAGCAGGAACAGATTATGATACTGTAATAGACAATCGTCCAGTGACAATTGAAAAAAATGGAAAAATTTATAAACTTGTTTCAGCAGGTACTTATACAATAGGTAAAGTAGATGATCAGGGTCACTTAACTACATCAGACGCACCAATAGGTAAAATACAAGTAGGAACGAAGACGGTTACTTACGTTTACGAAGAAGTGAAACAAGGTAATGTCGTTATTGACTATCTTGATGAAGCAGGAAATCCGATTAAAGAATCTGTAGAGGATACACCGAACTCAAACGTAGATACAGCGTATGATACAACAGACCATAAACCGAAATTTATTGAAAAAGATGGTAAAAAGTACTTCTTCTCAAAAGTAAAAGAAGGAGATCATGAAACAGGAAAAGTTGTAGAAGGCACAACATCTGTCACATATATTTATAAAGAATTAGGTAAATATATTCCACATATTCCAGAAAATCCAGGAGACACGTACGACCCAAATAAACCAGGCACAGAACAACCGCCGGTAGGATATGATGAGACGCCAGAAGAACCGTCAGATAATCCACCATTACCATACATTCCAGGTTATACACCGAAAGATCCGAGTGGAAATCCATTGATTCCAGTAGATCCAGATCATCCAGAAAGAGGATACATCCCGCCATCGATAACGGATCCGAAGGATCCATCGAAGGATACACCAGTACCGTACGAGAAAGACCCAACACCAGAAGTGAAACAAGGTAATGTCGTGGTGAATTATGTCGATGAAGCAGGAAATCCGATTAAAGAATCTGTTGAGGATACATCGAACTCAAACGTAGATACAGTATATGATACAACAGACCACAAACCGAAAGTCATTGGAAAAGATGGGAAGTTATATTTATTTTCAAAAGTAAAAGAAGGGGATCATGAAACAGGAAAAGTTGTAGAAGGAACAACGTCTGTTACGTACATTTATAAAGAATTAGGTAAATATATTCCATATATTCCAGAAAAACCAGGAGACGCTTATGATCCAAATAAACCAGGCACAAATAGGCCACCAGTAATGTATGATGAAACACCAGAAGAACCGTCAGATAATCCACCATTACCATACATTCCGGGTTATACACCGAAAGATCCAAGTGGAAATCCATTGATTCCAGTAGATCCAGACCATCCAGAAAGAGGATACATCCCACCATCGATAACGGATCCGAAGGATCCATCAAAGGACACACCAGTACCGTATGAGAAAGATCCGACACCAGAAGTGAAACAAGGTAATGTCGTGGTGAATTATGTCGATGAAGCAGGAAATCCGATTAAAGAATCTGTCGAGGATACATCGAACTCAAACATAGATACAGCGTATGATACAACAGACAACAAGCCGAAATTCATTAAAAAAGATGGTAAAAAGTATTTCTTCACAAAAGTAAAAGAAGGGGATCATGAAACAGGAAAAGTTGTAGAAGGAACAACGTCTGTTACGTACATTTATAAAGAATTAGGTAAATATATTCCACATATTCCAGAAAAAGCAGGAGACACGTATGACCCAAGTAAACCAGGCACAGAACAACCGCCGGTAGGATATGATGAGACGCCAGAAGAACCGTCAGATAATCCACCATTACCGTATATTCCAGGTTATACACCAAAAGATCCAAGTGGGAACCCATTGGTTCCAGTAGATCCAGACCATCCAGAAAGAGGATACATTCCACCATCGATAACGGATCCAAAGGATCCATCGAAGGATACACCAGTACCGTATGAGAAAGATCCGACACCACCAGATACACCAAATAAACCGAATACACCGGATACACCAAATACGCCGGATAAACCGAATACACCAAATACGCCGGATAAACCGAATACACCAGATACACCAAATAAACCGAATACACCAGATAAACCGGATACACCAAATACACCAGATACACCGGATACACCAAATACACCAGATACACCAAATAAACCGAATACACCGGATAAACCGGATACACCAAATACACCAGGTACATCAGTTGCGTCGAATCCACCTAATAAACTTAATACATTAAATACATCAAATGTATCAAGCACGGTAAATACAACAAAGGTTTCAGCATCAACTAATACAACGAGAGAGAAACAATTGCCTAATACAGGTGAAACAAATAATACTGGATTTTTTGCGAGTATAATAGCGTTAATCGGTGGTATAATACTTACCGTTTCTAGAAGAAAGAAAAATTAAAGTCATTTAATTAAAAACGGTAGTTCTGATTAAAATGTTACGAATACTTTAATCAGAACTAATATAAAATTTGAGGATTAAGCAATCATGAGTTGCTTAATCCTTCTTTGATTTGTCTAGCATAATAATCCTATGGTGAACGTTCGTTACAAAATTGATAGTAAATCAAACAGTGGAACTTTTAGAGTATTAAGATTTCATCTATTTCGAATTCAATTAATTTCTTATTTGCGTATAATTTTTGAGGTGAAGTATGATTGGCGAGTGCAGCTAAGAGCGTGAATCATCCTTGAAAGTAGCTTCTTAAGCTTTATATTCAGTTGTATGGATATAATCAAAAACGTCATCAGCCAGGCTTTCAAAAATATATTTAGCTTTTTGTTCTCCGCTTTCCTATTTATAATAAAAATCATTTACTTTCATCTGTGAATTGGAAAAATGATGTGGGCTGAAAGTATATAAAAAGCAACTTTTGTCTAAATGAACTGCAACTTATCAAATAGATAAGTCTGTTTAAAATTTGAAAAGGATTAAAAAAAGCACCCTCAACAATAAGTGAAGATGCTTATTAAATAGCTTAGATAATGTTTTGAATAACTTCTTTGCGTAATTTACTTCTTAATTCTGCCATCGTATTTAGATGGTATTTTTTATAATCACCTGAATCAATTCTAAAAGCATGGATACCTAAAATTTCATTTTTACTATTTAAAATGGCGCCTCCTGAAGAACCTGGTTCAGCCATCATTTGATAGTAGCCCATTGGATTGATGTTACGAGCCATGAGGGAATATTTACCCTTAGAATGATACATCGTACCCATAGGATCATTCTTGAATTTTCCAGTTGGTAATCCATAATGATACATGTGAATAGGTGTATTAGCTTTGATATTGGTAATCGATTTTTCAGGAGCAATTTTACGTATTTTCATATACTTCGAAATATCTTCTTTTGTATATAATAATGCGACATCACCAAATTGCATCATCTTCACACCAACTACTTTGAGTGAGCGTGTGTAACTTGAACCTTCTTGTAGCAAGTTCACTCTTAGGTTTTGAATTGAAGATGGTGACATTGGTTTATGTGCTTCTGGATTATTGATGACGTGATTAGCTGTTAATATGGTATGTTTACCAATTGCAGTTCCAGTGCCATAAGTCAGTGTTTTTTTAATAGGATTCCAATTAAATACGGTTGCAATATTGGCTGTTTTCGCAGTCGTATGTTCTAAAGTAACCCCTTTATTGCCAGATTTTTTCATGATTTTTAATGCATCATTGATGCCGGATGCTTTAGTAGTTTGACCAAAATCTCGCACATTATTACTGCCTGGTATCTTTGATGACCATGCTTTAGGCGCTTGATTATAGTAGTTGCTGTTTTTTATAGTTTTCTTAGTTGTTTTTGGAATAACTTTTACACTTTTAGATGCTTTTGTTTGCTTAATTGATGGCTTCACTTGCTGTTTTTTTGCTGTTGCAGATAAGGTTTGTGATTTCTTATTTTTATTTACTTTAGTCTTATTCGTTTTTTTTTTTGCTACCTTAGTTGAGCTTGATAGTAGCTGTGGTTTTATAGATTTTGATGTACGCTTAGAAGAAGTATGTTGAGCTACTCGAACTTTTGCTTTTGATAATCCACTTTGTTTTTGTTTAATAGCTGTATTTACTTTTTGATTTTTGTCAGTGGGCATAATAGCTTGTGTCTTGTTTTTATTTTGAATGATTGGTTGTTTTGCTAGTTTTCTTTTTTGCTTAATTGGTGAAGGTGATTGTACTTTGATAGTTTTTGATAATGGTTGCACATTTTTACCTGAAATTACATTCGGAGTACCTTGTGAAACACCATTTTTAACTGATTTTTTTACACTTATATCTTTATTATTGTATTGTAATTTAGTGCCTTGTTTAGGAATTTGAACTTCATTTTGTTGTGCTTTTAAATTTTTGTTATTTACTATTATAGTATTTTTTACTTCATTAATTGTATTGATTTTTTTTGTCTCATTTGTTGCTATTGGAGATTTTTTAGTTACTTTATGGTTAACTGTATAATCTATATCAGTAATTTTTTCAGCAGCTTCCACTTTATCAACATGAAATATTATCCCCAAGCAAACTATCAGAGCTGTAGTAATGATAGCAGAAATATATTTTATTGCCCAATATGGTTTATGCACTTAATCTGTCCCCCTGTTTTCTATTGTGTAAAAAGTAAAAGTGTGATTATTTCTTCAATATTATATACTTTTTCTTTTGTGTATGGCAATACATTTTTGCTAATGAGAACAATATATTAAAATAGTCGTTGGCTCGGTAAAATGTTTTGATATATACTTGTAATTAAGTAACTTTTTACTTTATTGCTATATGATTTTACTAAATTTATAAGTTCTTAAGCTTCGATTAAACATTAATTTAATTATTGTATTTGAAAAAATATTGTGTATTATTGAAATTATAGAAAACATTAAGGGGAAAAGAATGAAAATGAAAACGAATATACGTACTTTTTCTAGTAAGAAGTTAGTGTTAGGGATTGTAACGACTGCTATTGGGATTAGCACGATTGCTTTAGTGAGTGAAAATGCACATGCAAGTACTTCAACAGTAAAATCACAAAAGGTAACGAAAACAACAAAACCTGTGCCTGCGACAACTAAACCATCTACAACGGTGAAAACAGTAAAACCTGTAATGGTAAAAACATCGACGACTAAAGCTACTACAAATGTAACGACTAAAAAACCACAAGCAATAGTAAAACTCACAGCTCAAAAAGCACCAGTGACGAAGAAGTCAGTACCTGTAAAAAAACCAGTCAGCAAAGCTATTTCAACAACGACGATTAAAGCGCCTGTTGCGTCCAAACCAGCGACGCCAACAATGAAGAAGCCAAGCACAGTGACAAAGGTATCGACACCAACAACGATAAAGAAATCCAACACAACAACAAAAGCACCTACCTCAACAATGGTGAAGAAACCAAGCTCAACAATAAAGACCTCGGCAATATCAACAAAAACATCGACAAAGACACAAACAACTCCAGTAAAGACATCGAGTAAATCAACGATGACCCAGACACCAATTAAGACTCCAAGTACATCGATGTCGCCGTCTACAAAACCAAACACATCATCGACAGTGCCTACAACATCTGCACCAGTGCAACCGAGTACAATAATCAAAGCACCAGTCAAAACAAATGAAGAATTCCAAAACATAGCAACTCCGAAATTCGAAAATACCAACGCTCAAGATATGACATTGCAGTCCCAAGAAGCAGTAAAACCAACTACAGAAACAGGGACAAATACACAAAATGCAACGCGTAAACAGGATTACTATAAATCTATGACAGAATTATATAATGATACGAAAGAAGGTATAGACTGGAAGAAAGATACGCGAGATGTTGGGAAATCAGTGTTGATCGTGGCACCACATGGCGGAAATATTGAACAAGGTACTTCAGAATTAACAAAATTAGTGGCGAACAATGGTGATTTTGATTATTTTTCATTTGAAGCGATACGTCCATCTAATAATACACAATTGCATGTCACATCTACAAATTATGATGATGCAACTTTGCATGACATGATTCAAGACCGAACGGCTACAATTTCAATTCATGGTGCTCAAGGAGAAGAACAGCTCGTATACTTAGGTGGTTATCAATCACCCCTTAGAGATGCTATTCAAAGTCAACTTGAACATAAAGGGTTTGTAGTGAAGATACCGCCAGAATACCTTGGTGGACTGAGTAATGCCAATTTTATCAATAAAGTAGAGGAAAGCACAGGTGTTCAATTAGAGTTAACGACTGCTTTAAGAAAAGCATTTTTCAAAGATGGAGACGCTAGCACAGCGTCACGTAAAAAAATAGAAAATTGGACTACCACAATGTATGACTTTGCCGAAGCACTCAATGATGCAATCAAGCAAGTCTATTCAGAAAATTAAGTATACGAAAGTGAATAAATTGATAAAGTAGCACGTTTCAAGTTTTTAATTTTAATAAGTATATTTCTTTTAATAAGGTAAGGACCTCAATGCGTATGTATACGTATTGGGGTTTTTTATATATTTAGTAAGATTCATTGATGAGTAGTCTAAGGGAAGTCTAAATCTTTTGATATTCTGCAGAAAAACACTAATTGTAATCAAATATATATTTATAAAATTGTATAAGGATATAGAATGTAGCGTTATTATAGATTTCAAAAACAAAGAAATGTTTGAATTCAAAAAAACATTGTAATATAATTCACGTTATTTCACGTTAAATAACGCATTTAAGTTTGCGAAAATTTACATATACATAGATAATCTAAAGAGGAGCGCAATTATGAAAGTATATACATCAATTATTTTTTGGATGAGAGCAATTGCTTGTCTAAGTATTGTGATGATTCATACAATTACTACAACATTTTATAAATTTGAAATGCCTAATGATGGCTATTTATTAAGAACTTTTCAATTACTATTATTATACGCAACACCAATGTTTGTTTTTATTTCTGAGTTTTTATTAGCCAAACATTATAAGACACAGGTTAAAGAAGGTTTTGTGAAACAGAAGTTGCTGACATTAGGAATTCCATATATCATCATTAACTTAGGTTTAGCGTATGTCTACGGGCATCCTAGTAATTTAACGGAATACTTAGATTCTGTTCAATTTATGATGTTTCATGGTGGCACGCTGACGTATTTCATTATTATTATCTTCCAATTTTATGCTTTACATATGTTATTCGCGAAACACTTAGTAAAACTTAACCCATTAAAATTAATCGCATATTCGTTAATCGTTACGACTTTATTTTGGGCTATGAGAACGTTTGTCGATGCACCTGAAGTTTGGTATTTAAATTGGTTATGGCAACGAGAAGGTTGGATGATTTTCATAGGTTGGCTTAGTTATTTCTTGCTAGGTTTTTATATGGGTTATTATTACGAAGCACTGATGTCTAATATACAAAAATATACGAAATACATTGTGTTAGGAACTACAATTGTGATAGTTATAACGTTAATCAATTATTTATCGGGCTGGCTAACACTAGTGGATTCTAAGCGTATTGACACACCGATTTATGTAACTATGATGATTTTAATCTTCTTTTTAATATCATCTTATGTTAAATATGTACCGAAATTTTTCATCTTAATTAGCAATTATTCTTTTTCAATATACTTAATTCATTACTTTATTGTTCATAGGTTAGGGACATTGCACGATCATCCTATATTCAATATACTATTCACATTTACGCTGACAATTACGTTCTCAATGTGTATTGCTTATGTGTTTAACCAGTTCAAACTAGGTAAATATATAGTGGGTGGCATCGGGAATGTTAAGTATGACAAGTTTTATCAAAGTTATAAAAACAATCTAGTGGATTAAAAAAGGGGAGAATTGAATGAATAAATTAGTCTCGGTTATTATATCGGTCTATAATAAGGAACCATTCTTAAAAAAATGCATTGAATCTTTAATCAATTTAAGTATGGAACACTCAAAATTAGAGGCAATTTTTGTCGATGATTGTTCTACAGATCATTCGGTAGCAATGATTGAAAGTTATGCTAGTCAGTATGATTTTATAAAATTAATTCAGTTACCAACGAATACAGGTAGTCCTTCAGAACCAAGAAATATAGGTATTAAAGAGGCGAAGGGCAAATATATCGCCTTATTGGATGCTGATGACTGGTTAGATACAGAAGGATTTCCTAGATTTATGGAGAAAGTAAATGCAGATGATGCAGAGTTAGGCTTAGGACAAACTTTCAAACATACAAATAAAAGCATTACATATCATGCTAGATTCACAGCATATAAAGATGCATCAAATCTGATGCCACAAGATATTGAAAAAATTTTTCGAGCAGTAGGGCCACCGGGCAAAGTATTCAAACGCGATATTGTAATTAATAATCAGATTCAATTTGAACATATGAAATTTGGTGAGGACAAATTATTTTTCATTGATCTTATTTCTAAGATTCAAAATATTACAATGTCTACGATACCTGCTTATCATGTGAATAGATACGATGAGAATCAATCACTTGTGAAAGAGACTTCAGTGGTAGATAAAGCTTATTTGAATGTGAATATAACCAAGCGCATTTGTAATATGGATATATCTGAATCTCTGAAAAAGATGATGTTATCTAGAATGGTGGAAGTAGACTTTTTTAGAAGGTTGTTGCATACAAAAACGTTTTTAAAATCTGATGATAAGCAAACGTTCTATGCTATTTTTGACGAAGTAGAACATATACTAAATGAATCTGGTTATCATATGAAGGAATTTATTAACAATAAAAAATTCATAGCTATGTATACTTTATACCATCAAGAAGATAAAGAACCCTTTTTAAACCTTACAGAAGCACTTGTTTATGGTTATTGGCATTATTATATAAATAAAGATGCGATTTACATGGAAATTGATGGTAATTATGATGTTTTAGAACCCACACCTGTGCGTTGTTATCCAGTTTATGAAGGGACGCAAATGCTAAATGGTGAATTATATGAAGTGATTAAAGTATTGAAACCGGAAAATATACAAATCAATGGTGTGAAATTAGTTGAAATTAATAACTCAGCGAACGCGTATCATGTCGATTATGTGTATAAAGATAAAAACATTTATATTCATCAGCAACAATTTAAGCAAGCGAAAGAGATAGATGTTAACCTCGGTGTCGAATTTGGTGAAATGAATGATATCGCCTTGGTTTACGCTTCTTACCCAAGTAATAATGAAATTTATAAAATGAAACGACAAAGCTTTAAGTTAGAGTTCGTCAATAAATTGAGAGAAAAATACAAAGGGAAATATTTCTTAACGGCTTCAGAACCATTGATGACGCTTAAAAAAACAAATGTATATCGTGACATTGAATTTAAAGAACAGCTCGTGAGCTTAAATCCAGGTACGAAAGTGGTGCCGACAGACGTTCAGTTCACATCGAATGGTACACCTAGATTAATTCTTGAAGACGGTAGTGTGATCACTGCTAATAAAGATTTTGTAACACAGATTAACATGGATGACCATCACAAATATATTACAGAGGTTCCTAGTGAGGTTAAAATTAAAAAAGTTTGTAAGTTGTATAACTCTAGAACATTTAAAAATGAACCACTAGAAACACTTAAAGTTGGAGATACGATTAACATAGCTAATATTGTCTATACTAATAAATCAACACCACGATTAGTCACACAAGAAGGAAATTACTTAACAGCAAACAAAGATTTTATTGAAGTAATATCGTAATATTGAAGTAATGAATATATTTAAGAGGCTACTAAATAACCGAAAGTATTGGTTTATAGTAGCCTCTTTGTTATAAAAAATTATTGGAATTAGTTAAGTTAATGCGTTGCCTCACGAATAAAATATTTAGTTTGATTACTTACGATTTTGGACTTTTTAGGCACTGGAACGATATAGTTTCCATTCGGAATTTTAATAAGCAAATTAATGATTATTACAGATATAGTAACTATAATAATAAATAAAATACCGTATAATAAAAAGCTATCCCTATTATCAAAAATTGCTATTTTCATTACAATCCATTTTACTAAAGGATGTACTAAATAAATTCCCATAGAGTAATTACCGATTAAAGTTAGTATTTTCATGATTGATTTACTTTTTCTGATAAGAAGGTAAAAATAAATTAAAAATGCTAAGAAAAACGGTGTATATAGTAAAAACATTGGATGGGATGATGTTACGAAATGATCTAAATCAATAAATATTAAAAATGAAATAAAAACGACTACAATAGAAGGTAATAATAAGGTTTTATATTTTCTAATACCCATGTTTATCTCCTCGTAATATCTTGCGAATACAATCCCTAAAATAAAATAAGAAATCCAATTGAAAATAAACGCTCTACTCATAACAAAAGTACCTATGACCGGTATATCAATTGAAAATTGTTCGTAGTTCAATTGCCAGAATATAGTGAGTATTGTAGAGAAAACGTATGTTAGCAGTAATGGTAAGCCTTTTTTAATTTTTTGTAAGACTGGAAATAAAATATAAAACTGAAGAACGGTTAATATAAAATATAAATGGTAATTTCCAGTTCCAAATAAATAATATCCTATAAAGTTTTTATTACTATCTAGGTTTACCTCAACAACGCCTAAGTAGTATAAATAGACAGTTGTCCAAATTATGTATGGTACAAATATTTTAGTAAATCGTGATTTTACAAAATAGTTTAAATCAAAACCGCGTTTCAAGACAGAATGTGTTAATAAAAAGGCACTAATAACTGCAAAAACAGGAGTGCCGAGCCGACCAATCTGGCTAAGATACCCTGCAATAATTGTCATACTAAGACTGTTTTCGTTATTTATGTATGAAACAGATAGATGAACACATACAATAAATAGCGTTGCAATAGACCTAATAATAGGTATTTCTTCAAAATACTCCCCCCAAAAGATTGAAATTACACACATCCATTTATTATATAGCATACTGTTTGTTTAATCTAGAAGTAAAAATAGTGAAAATTTAATATTAAATGATTAATATTAATGATATTTCTATTACGATTGAGCATTCATATTAATAAGTGATATAAATGAATCTTTAAAAAATAAACAAAATATTGTAAAATGTTTATTGATTATATAAAAGGAGGTGTCGTAATGTTTCTTATAGCGCAAAGTTGCAGATTTTTACAAATCGTTCGCAACAAATTTTCAGGATTAACTTCAAAATTGGTGAAGTCTGTCTTTTTTGAAATTAATCAACAGTCTATAAGGAACTGACACCTGAATTTTGCTTCCTTATAGACGATATGGAGGAAGTAAAATGAATATATTAAACGCATCTAACATTTCTAAAAGATTTATTGAAGAAACTTTATTCGATGATATTAAAATTACTCTTAACGCTGGAGATACTATTGGTTTAGTAGGTAGAAATGGAGAAGGTAAGACTACCTTATTGAATTTATTATCTGGTATAGAAAAACCATCATCAGGCGTAATCAGTTGGAAGAAAAATTTAAAGATTGGTTATTTAAACCAAATACCTGAATACGAATCACATCAAAACATTTATCAATGTTTGCAATCTGTGTTTCAAACTTTAAATCGTATATCAGACCAACTTGAAGTGATTGAAGAAAAAATGAGTCATGAAACGGAAAATATAGATAATTTAATGTCTCGGTATGGCGAATTACAGTCATATTATGAAGCGCATGATGGTTATGAAATAGATGCTAAAATACGTAGAGTAGCTAATGGTTTAAATATAGAACATTTGCTCGAATCAAAATGGGGAGATTTATCTGGTGGAGAACGTACAAAAGTAGGTATTGCGCAAATATTGATTAAACCCACAGATTTATTACTTTTAGATGAGCCGACGAATCACCTTGATTTTAGTTCTATCGAATGGTTAGCTAACTATATTGAGAATTACGAAGGCGCTACAGTAATTGTTTCGCATGATCGCTATTTTTTAGATGAAACAGTACAGCAAATTATAGAAATAAATCAGAAGCAACTTTATAGTTATAATGGCAATTATTCATATTTTGTTGAAGAGAGAGAAAAAAGGTTACTAGTTGAATTTGAAGCTTATAAAACACAACAAAAGAAAATTAAAAAAATGAAAGAATCCATTAAGCAATTAAAATTATGGGCGAGCCAAGCAAAACCACCCAACGCTGCAATGTACCGTCGGGCTAAAAGTATGGAAAAAGCCTTAAATCGTATCAAGCGTTTGGAAAAGCCAACGATAGATTCACAAAAAATGAACATAGTGCTTGAAGAAGGTAAACGTGTTTCAAACAAAGTCATTGAAATGGAAAATGTGGCTAAAGCATATGATTCTTTATTATTTGAAAATGTGGATATGTTGATTAGAAGAGGTGAGCATGTTGCTATTATTGGTGACAATGGAACAGGTAAATCAACCCTTTTAAAAATGATTTTAGGACAAGTTTCTGTAGATGAAGGTTCAATTAAAACTGCAAACAATTTAAAAATTGGATATCTTTCTCAGCATGAGTTTGAGGAAGTTGAAAATGATACTATATTAAATATTTTTCGAGAAAAGGTGGATGTAACAGAAGGTCAGGCTAGACATATGTTAGCTAACTTTATGTTTTATGGCAAAGACGTTTTTAAAAAAGTTAATGATTTAAGTGGTGGAGAAAGAATCAGGCTTAGATGGGCGCAACTAGTAAATAGTGATTATAATTTACTAGTTTTAGATGAACCAACGAACCATTTAGATATAGATGCAAAAGAAACAATTGAAGAAGCTTTATTGGATTATGAAGGTACCATCATTACTGTGTCACATGATAGATACTTTCTTAATAAGCTATTTAGCGTCACTTATTTGTTGAAAAATAAAAATTTTGAAAAGTTTCATGGAAATTATAACTATGTTAAAAATAAAGGTTTTCTATAATTTATATACACACAAAATAAAGCAGGATAGCGGATGTCTATCCTGCTTTTAGACTGCATATTGAAATAAAAGTGTCACTTTAAGTTAAAGTGAGTTGTTCAAAACCTTCAAGGGTTTAGATAACATTTAAAGTATGATAACTTTTGTAATGGGAAAAGCAATTTCTTAATAAATCACTACTATTTGATGTATTGTAACGCAATCGTATAGCGAGCTAAGAATGGGGGAAATACAATATGAATCAATTGAAGCAATTTTTTATGAAGTTGATTGAACCACTAACACAGGTTGAATTTTATCAATCACTTTTAGTTAATATATTAATTATTGTGGCATATATTTTGATAGGTATTATTGTGATTACCATTGCGAAGAAATTAGTGACTAAATTTTTCAAAGCAAATGCAAAGAAAAAAACACATTATAAAATTAAACGAAGTGAGACGTTATCTACACTTGTTCAAAATCTAATTAGTTATGTTGTATGGTTTATCGTACTCACATCTATACTTTCACGCTTTGGGATAAGCGTATCGGCAATTTTAGCCGGTGCTGGTGTGGTCGGTCTAGCGGTCGGCTTCGGTGCACAAACAATTGTCAAAGATATCATAACCGGTTTCTTTATTATATTTGAAGGACAATTTGACGTGAGTGATTATGTGCAAATTAATGCGTCTGGTGTGACGATTGCAGAGGGTACAGTTAAAACAATTGGTTTAAGATCAACACGCATACAATCAGATACAGGTGAAATATATACTTTACCCAATGGAACAATAAGTGAAATTGTAAACTACTCTGCAACAGATGTATCACCACTAGTGATGATACCCGTTTCACCATCAGAAGATTATGAAATGATAGAGAAAAAATTATTAGACTTTTTACCAACACTCAAAGATAAATATGATATGTTTGTTGCAGCACCTGATTTATTAGGGTTAGACAGTATCGACGGCAATCAAATGATTATTAAATTATTAGTACATGTAAAGCCAGGTATGCATTTTCCAGGTCAGAGATTATTGCGTAAAGAAGTTTTACATTACCTTAATAAAGAAGGTATTTCTATGCCAAAACCAACGCTGGCTAAATTTGAAGAACCAGTAATTGAATAATATTGAAATTATAAAAAGAGAAAGCGTATCTACATGCATAATGCATGTAGATACGCTTTTTATTTTTTAAACGATACGCGCATACTCATTTATTTGGAAATTTACAATGTTGCATACAGTTCATTAATGACTGAAACCATGTCATCGTGTATTACTAAATTTGCATCACTATCATAAGGTGTAGGGTCCCTGTTAATAATAACTAAGTTTTGACCCTCAAAGTTTGATATAAGACCGGCGGCAGGCTGAACGACCAGTGAAGAACCTAAAACAACTAGGGTGTCAGCTGATTTGATTTTATGTAGAGCATCAAATATCGTGTCTTGATTTAGCATTTCTCCATAAAGTACGATATCTGGTCTGATTGCACTGCCACAAGTTTCACAATGACGTAGGTTATGATGAATAACGTATTGTTTAGAATATTTTTGCACACAGTTAATACAATAAAATCGGTTTAGTGTACCATGTAGTTCATCTGTGTGTGAACTCCCGGCATCTGAATGTAGGCCGTCAATGTTTTGAGTGATGACACCCAGTGATTGTTGATGCTGTTCAAGTTGAGCAATCCACTGATGAACGATATTTGGCTTTTTGTCAGCAAAGAGTAAATAATCATGACAAAAATTAATAAAGCCTTCTGGATCATTTTGGAAATACGCTTCACTTAATAAATACTCAGGAGAGTAACCATTTTTTGAAATTTCCTCATATAAACCACCAATAGAACGAAAGTCAGGAATACCACTTGCAACAGATATACCTGCTCCTGTGAAAAATGTAATGCTATTAGAAGTATCAATGATATTTTTTAATAATTCAATGTTACGTTTCATGAAATCACTCCGTTAAAAAATTTAACACCTAAAGAAATTTTGAAATTTCCAATATTATATTCAAATCAATTTTAAAATGAAGTATTGATTTTAGCAAATTCAGGATAGTGAGTATATCTAACTTGCAAGAATCCTTAGAACTTTCGATATATTGAAAGAAGAAAGGTGATAATAAATGATTAAATATTCAGCTCACAGTAAGCAACATTTCAATAAGTGTTATTTTACATGTCATTTTACTTGATATATGAGAATGATTTTACCTAGTAAATGAGAAAATGAAACAGAGTGTCCAGAAAATAACCATTTTTTGGACACTCTGTTTTTATGTCTAAATAAGTAAGGATTATATAGATTTGTGTGTTCAAAAACCCAACAATAAATCTATGTTCACAAAAGACCTTCAAATTAAGTTATGGTACACTGAATACGTATATAGGAGGTGTGTATTTTGAAAATAGGTTATGCAAGAGTTTCAACCGGATTACAAAATTTGAATTTACAGGAAGATCACTTAAATGCATACGGTTGTGAAAAGATATTTAACGACCATATAAGTGGTTCAAAAAGTAAAAGACCCGGCTTAGATAAAGCAATTGAATTTGCGAGATCTGGAGATACGATTGTTGTTTGGAGATTGGACAGATTAGGACGTAATATGGAGGATTTAATCACATTAGTTAATGAACTTAACGAACGAGGTGTGAGTTTTCATAGTTTAGAAGAAAATATAACGATGGATAAATCTAGTTCTACAGGACAATTATTATTTCATTTATTCGCAGCATTTGCAGAATTTGAACGCAACTTAATTTTAGAACGTTCTTCAGCTGGTCGAATTGCAGCACGTGCGAGAGGAAGATATGGAGGTAGACCAGAAAAGTTAAACAAAAAAGATTTGAAATTACTTAAGACACTTTATGATAATGGGACACCCATTAAAACAATTGCAGAGCAGTGGCAAGTTTCACGTACAACAATTTATCGTTATCTCAATAAATTAGAGGGACAATAGAATAAACACAAGTAGAATAACTAATCAATTTTACGAAAATAAATATACTAAATATTTTTATATATCATTAACGTATAAATAACCTTGATTCAATACTACTCGATGCAAATGAAGGCTTCTTGCAGCGTCTAGAAAGCTTGTATTGTTATCAAAATGATATAGCTAAATAAATACTTCATTTTCTCATTTACTAGGTAAAATCATTCTCAGATTTCAGGTAAAGTGACAGATATCGACGCTTGGATTAAAAGTGATTTGACTTGGCAAACTATAGCGCGAGATCAAGCACATCTAAACCTTGTAGATGGTGTGAAAGTACTCAACTTTGGTAGTGGACATGCCTGGGGAATGATTGGACTGGAAATTGAAACTGAAGAGTTAGGGACACTCATATTAGCTTCTGATGCCATTTACACACAAGAAAGTATGGAACCTAAATTACAACCACCTGGTATTCTTTATGATTCAGTTGGATGGGCAAATTCTGTGGAATATATTAAGCGCCTTGCTCAAGAAAAGAATGCAGAAATTTGGTTTGGACATGATGGTAACCAATTTGAATCTTTTAGAAAATCTACGGATGGTTATTATGAATAAAGGATGTGTGAAGCAATGAAAACAAAAGCAGCAGTATTATATGAAATGGGAGTTGAAGGGCCTTATGAAAAAACGGAGCCTTTAAAAATAGAAACTTTAAACCTCGATGCCCCAAAACAGAATGAAGTGCTCATTAAAATTCATGCCGCGGGTTTATGTCATTCTGATTTGTCAGTGATTAATGGGAGCCGTCCAAGACCAATGCCTATGGCGCTTGGCCATGAAGCAGCAGGTGAAATTATAGAATTAGGTGAAGGCGTTAGTGATTTTGAAATTGGAGACCACGTTGTTTGTACTTTTATCCCTAGCTGCGGTAAATGTATACCATGTCGTGAAGGAAGACCTGCATTATGTGAAAATGGTGCAGCTTCCAATGAGACGGGTGAAATGATAGAAGGTGGGTTCCGCTTATCTAAAGAAAAAGATGTCATACACCATCATTTAGGTGTTTCAGGATTTTCAGAATATGCTGTTGTCTCAGAAAATTCAATAGTGAAAATAGATCCAGAAATTCCTTATGAACGGGCAGCAGTGTTTGGTTGTGCTGTCATTACAGGTATAGGTGCTGTTATAAATACAGCTCAGATTAGGCCGGGTAGTAACGTAGCGGTAGTGGGGCTTGGAGGCATTGGACTAAATGCCATAATAGGTGCAAGACTGGCTGGTGCTAATGAAATTATTGCTTTAGACATTAACGAGGACAAATTTGAAATTGCTAAAACTTTAGGTGCAACAGCAGTGTTTAACTCAAGTGATGAAAATGTGATTGATGATGTTAAAGCATATGTAACAGGTGGTGCTGAATACGTGTTTGAAACAGCAGGTGTGGTACCTGCGATGCAAGTAGCATATGCGATAACAAAACGTGGTGGTTCAACAGTGACCACAGGTTTACCTGATCCAAAAGCAGAATTTTCATTTCCACAAGTAACTTTAGCTGCTGAAGAGAGAACGGTTAAAGGTTCATATGTGGGAAGTTGTGTTCCTGATCGTGATATACCAAGATTTGTGAGCTTATATCGTCAAAACAGGCTTAATATTGATCCATTAATCAGTGATGTCATCTCATTAGATCAGATTAATAAAGGTTTTGATCAATTAGCAAATGGCGATGCCGGTAGAATTATTATTAAAATGTCTTAATTAATGATTCAAATATAATAGGTAACAAGGTTATAAATAATGACATGGTTGGGACTCATTTTGACAATTAAATGAGTCAAGTAACCTTAGATTAGTTAAAACAGTATTCAATTCATGAACCTATATAAAAATTGACAGTGGCGAGATAGATAACACAAGCTTTAACACATACGGTTAGTCTTCGGTTTGTCTGCGCGTAATGTTCGCGCATGCTCTAATATATAGTTGTACCGTTGCAAAACTGATTTGGATTTATAGTATAAAAAGACGATTACTTTACTTAAAATTTGTAAAGTCATCGTCTTTGTTATTGTTAAAAATTATTGTGCTGTATAGCCGCCATCAATTACGATTGATTGTCCAGTGACACTTTGAGCTTTATCACTAGCGATGAACACAGCATAGTCAGCAACTTCTTGAATATTCACAAGTTGTTTTTGTGGAATGAGTGGGAATAATACTTCTTCTAATACTTGTTCAACACTCACATTTCTTGTTTTGGCAAGGTCGTTCATTTGGCCTCGAACAAGTGGTGTATCGATATATCCAGGACAGATTGCATTGACTGTCACACCATCTTCAGCTGCCTCTAAAGCTGTAACTTTTGTTAGACCAATGATGCCATGTTTGGCACTGTTATAGGCAGATTTGCCAGAAAAACCAACGAGCCCGTTGATCGAAGACATATTTAAAATTCGTCCATATTGTTGTTTCTTCATTATTGGAAGTACATGCTTTGTCATAATAAATGTACCAACTAGCATAATATCTATCATTTGTTTGAATTTATCAGTTGGAAAATCTTCAATATTTGCCACGTTTTGCAAACCTGCGTTGTTAATTAAAATATCAATCTGGCCATACTGTTTTACGGTTTCATCTACTAATGCTTCTACATCTTTTTCATTAGAAACATCAGCAGTAAAACCCATACAATCAAAGCCATTTGCTTTAAATGATTCAACTGCATGATTTAATGCTTCTTGATTAATATCGGTAAATACAACTTTTGCACCTTCATTTAAAAATACCTTAGCAATTTCCAATCCAATGCCACTCGCTGCACCTGAAATGATTGTAATTTTGTCTTTTAACATATATTTGCCTCCCTTTTGCATATCATAATTAGCTTACATTTGTTCAATGGATAAGTAAAATGAATGGTTTAATTGCGCTATAGCTATTGTTTATGGAAAATTTGGTTATATAAAACCAAGACAATTCAATAATAAATATATTTTAATTAAAAATAATAGTATAAATTATTTGGGGGAGAGGGTATAATTTAGAGTAGCTAAAGTAAATGGGAGGCTAAAGTTATTGAGTAGAAGAGAATATTTTCATCATGTTGATCATCGGAAAAAGCAACAAAACTCTAAATTAACACTGTGGATAACTTTCTTTATTACACTGATATTTACCATAGTAGAGTTTGTTGGTGGCGTACTTTCAAATTCTTTAGCATTGTTATCTGATTCGTTTCATATGTTAAGTGATGTTATCGCATTAAGTTTGTCAATGGTTGCGATATATTTTGCAACGAAAAAACCTACGTCACGTTTTACATTTGGCTATCTGAGGCTAGAAATATTAGCTGCTTTTTTAAATGGTTTAGCGTTAATGATTATTTCATTATGGATCCTGTATGAAGCAGTTAAACGTATGATTTATCAGCAACCAATTGAAAGTGGTGTTATGGTTATCATAGCCACGATTGGTTTATTCGTTAATATCGTATTGACAATCATTCTTGTACGTTCTTTAAAACAGGAAGACAATATTAATGTTCAAAGCGCATTATGGCATTTCATGGGAGATTTATTAAACTCAATCGGTGTTATCGTTGCCGTTGTGTTAATTCACATAACAGGATGGCAGATGATAGACCCACTCATCAGTATCGTTATTTCCTTAATTATATTACGCGGTGGATGGAAAATTGCTAGAAATGCTTGGTTTGTATTAATGGAAGCTGTACCTGAAAAGTTCGATACAGATAAAGTGATTGCTGACATGAAAAGTATAAAAGGGATTGATGATGTTCATGAATTTCATTTGTGGAGCATAACCACAGAACATTTTTCCTTGAGTGCACATGTTGTACTGAGTAGTCAATCAGAGATTGAATCGTATGAAGTAATAAATAATGTTTCTAAATTATTGGAAAATAAACACAATATCAAGCACACAACATTACAAATTGAAAACCTTAGCATCAATAATCACTCTAAGACGTATTATGAAAATTTGAAATCATAAATATTGAGTGTTTGCAGAAACTTAATTTATTGAATGTTTGTTTATATAGACAGAAAAAAGTACAACGTTTAAACAAGCTTTCGTATCGCGCTATAGAAACGTACTAAGTCTTTTTATAAAATATGATTATTTTGAAGGCCCATACATCTTCTTAGTTTTAATTTGTTAAAATATACTATATAATTTTAAGCAATAACTAAGAAAGGTGTATATGATGGGTCAATATCAAATTACGAAACCATTAAACAATAATGTTATTATTTGTATGCATCAAAAACGTGAAGTGGTCCTTATCGGCAAAGGGATTGGGTTCAATAAGAAACCAGGGATGGTTGTTGATGATGAGACAATGATAGAAAAAGTTTATGCGTTAGAACAGAAAAAGCAACAAGAACATTATAAAGCTCTTATTGAACAAGCTGATGATTCTGTCATTCAAGCGATTATTGAGGTAATTAATATGATTACTAGCACAGATTTAGAAATTGATGATAATCGTTTAATTGTAGCATTAACCGACCACATTATATTTGCATATAAACGATTAAAGCAAAATCAATACATTAACAACCCTTTTGCAATCGAAACGAGACATCTATACCCTGAAGCTTATAAAATAGCTGCTTCGGTTATCTATAAACTCAATTCGGTATTGTCACTCCAATTTCCAGAAGATGAGGTTGGTTTTATAGCACTACATATTGCATCTAATATGGAAAAACTAACAATGAGCGAAATGACTAAAATTAATGATTTAATCAGTAAATGTATTCAAATTGTGGAGCATGATTTACATCAACCTATTGATACGACATCTGTACAATATCAAAGATTTATTAGACATATTCAATTTTTAATTAGAAGACTGAGCATAGGCGAAACGATTAAGTCGCAAATCGAATTTGAAAAGATGTTGAAAGCGCATTATCCGCTGTGCTATAATGTTGCTGTCAAGATAATGAAAATGATGCAAAAACAGTTAGGTGTCACAGTATATGAAGCAGAAGTTATTTATTTAACGTTACATATCAGCCACTTAACACAACAATAAATAAGCACGTGTAACTGATTCGATCAGGCATGAGTACTTAGACAGAGCAAAAGCTCAGTTTATTTACTCATGCCTTTTTTTGTGTCTTTAACCTTGTTTTGACGCAATATATAGGAACTTATAATGTATTATGTTTTTGTACATAAACGTTATATAGTTTCTTGAAAATGGAGGATACTATATGATGTGGAAGAAATTTTTTGGTCAGCTTCAACGTATTGGTAAGGCTTTAATGTTACCTGTGGCCATCTTACCAGCGGCGGGTTTATTGTTGGCTTTTGGAACAGTTTTGCAAGGAGAAGTTTTACAATCTTACCTTCCATTTATTAAAGCAGATGGATTTCAACATGTTGCACAAATGATGGAAGGTGCAGGGGTTGTCATTTTCGATAATTTACCAATGATTTTTGCATTAGGTGTGGCTATTGGTTTAGCTGGCGGAGATGGTGTAGCTGCGATTGCTGCATTTGTAGGATTTATGATTATGAATAAAACCATGGGAGCATTTTTAGGTATTACAGCAGATAATGTCAGTGATGCTGCTAGTGGTTATGCAAATGTATTAGGTATTCCTACCTTACAGACAGGTGTGTTTGGTGGGATTATCATTGGTGCACTTGCTGCATGGTGTTATAACAAATTCTATAATATTTCATTGCCAAGTTATTTAGGTTTTTTTGCTGGTAAACGTTTTGTGCCAATTATGATGGCAACGTGTTCTTTCATTCTTGCATTTCCAATGGCATGGATTTGGCCAACCATTCAATATGGTTTAAATGCATTCAGTGAAGGTCTCTTAGAATCAAATACAGGAATAGCAGTATTTTTATTTGGTTTTATTAAACGTTTGTTAATACCATTTGGTTTACATCATATTTTTCATGCACCTTTTTGGTTTGAGTTTGGGAGTTTTAAAAATGCGGCTGGACAAATTATTCATGGAGATCAGCGAATTTTTATTGCTCAAATCACTGAAAATGTACCACTGACAGCTGGTAAATTCATGGGTGGAGAGTTCCCAGTAATGATGTTTGGACTACCTGCTGCTGCTCTAGCAATTTATCATTCAGCGAAGAAAGAAAATCGTAAAGTGGTTGGTGGTCTGATGTTATCAGGTGCCTTAACATCATTCCTTACGGGTATTACAGAACCGTTGGAATTTTCATTCTTATTTGTAGCGCCGCTCTTGTTCTTTATTCATGCAGTGCTAGATGGATTTGGCTTCTTAATTATGTACTTATTGAATGTACATTTAGGCTATACCTTCTCAGGTGGATTTATTGATTTCTTACTGTTGAACATCTTACCTAATAAGACAGCTTGGTGGCTTGTTATTCCAGTAGGCTTAGTTTATGCAGTGCTTTATTACTTTATATTTAGATTTATTATCAAAAAATTAAATTATAAAACGCCTGGTAGAGAAGATAAAGAAATGCAAAATAATTCTGTATCAGTGAGTGAGCTACCGTTTAAAGTTTTAGATGCGATGGGTGGGAAAGACAATATTAAACACCTTGATGCATGTATTACACGTTTGAGAGTAGAAGTTAATGAAAAAGCTCAAGTAGATGTTGAAGGTTTGAAACAGCTAGGTGCTTCAGGCGTACTAGAAGTAGGCAATAATATGCAGGCAATTTTTGGACCAAAATCAGATCAAATTAAACATGATATGGCACAAATTATCGCTGGTAATATTACAAAACCAGAGGAGACAACGACTGAAAGTGAAGCTATGAATGAATCAGTTACAGTCGAAAGTGAAACGATTTATGCACCACTTAAAGGACGTACAGTACCGTTAAATGAAGTGCCAGACCAAGTATTTAGTGATAAATTAATGGGTGATGGTCTTGCGATTTATCCGGATAATGGAGAGGTTGTGGCACCATTTGATGGTACAGTGGAGTTAGTCTTCCCTACCAAACATGCGATAGGTTTAAAATCTGAATCAGGTGTAGAAGTGTTAATTCACTTTGGTTTAGAGACTGTTGGATTGCAAGGGGAAGGTTTTACAGTACATGTAGATTCTGGAGAGACGATTGTAAAAGGTCAATCACTTATGACTGTAGATTTAGACTATATTAAAACGCATGCGAAAAGTGACATTACGCCTATTATCGTAACTAATTCAGGAGAACACGAGATTAAAACAACACATGACGGTGCAGTCGACATAGGAGAAGTGTTAATTAAATTATAATATATATAAAACCTCTTAATTCACAATATAGTGCAAATAAGAGGTTTTTTTGTGTATATACGAGTATTAGTTTTATTATCCAGTTAATTAATCTCCGATAATCATATTATCTATTAAACGTGCTTTGTTGAATTTTACTGCAAGGGAAATGAAAATTTTTCCATTAATGTGAGTGATTGCTTCTAATTCTGGATAACTATATATAGCTACTGTTTCTATATTACCGGATGTATGCTGTTTAATATAAGTTTTGGCTATGTCTATTAATTTGGCACAATTACGTTCTCCTTGAAGGTATTGTTCATTGGCTAACTGTAAACTTTTATATAGTGCTGGCGCTTCTTGTCGTTCTGTAGGCGCCAAATAAACATTGCGTGAACTTTTAGCGAGACCGTCTGATTCACGTACTGTATTAACACCAATGATATCTATTGGGTGATTAAAATCTACGGCCATTTTTTCAACGATAGCTAGTTGCTGCGCATCTTTTTTGCCGAAATACGCACGATGTGGTCGAATAATATTAAATAATTTGTTAACAACTGTGATGACACCATTGAAATGGCCAGGGCGTTGTGCACCTTCTAAAACAGTGGCGAGTCTACCAGCATTTAACGTTATCGTGGGTTTTTCTGGGTACATCTCTTCTACTGTAGGATAAAAGATATAGTCTACACCAACAGACGCTGCCTTAATTTTATCTTGGTCTATATTTCTAGGGTACGCATCAAAATCTTCATTTGGTCCAAATTGTAATGGATTTACAAAAATACTGATGATTGTAATGTCATTTTCCTTTACTGATTGTGACATCATTTCTAAATGACCTTCGTGTAAAGCCCCCATCGTTGGAACAAAGCCGAGGGAGTGATTGTTTTTTATTAAATTTGTACTTATTTTACTCATTTCTTTGATAGATGTAATTAATGTTGTCATTCTGATACCTCATCCATAATTTGTTTTTTATAAGTGTGTGAAACATCAGGAAATATTTCGTTTTTGACTTCTTTATGATACTGCATTAAAGCGGTTATGCCACTGGAAAAATCTCCATATTGCTTTACGAATTTGGCTTGATGAGGAACTTCATAATTGAGTACATCATGATAGACCAATACTTGTCCATCAGTATCTTTACCTGCACCTATACCAATCACTGGGATGTCTAAATTTTTGGTGATTTGTGCAGCTAAATCACTCGGAACAGCTTCTAAAACGAGCATGATAGCGCCAGCTTGTTGTACAGCGTAAGCATCGTTTATGAGTTGTTGTGCGGTTTCTTTTGTATTGGCTTGCATCTTATATCCAGTGATACCAACACTTTGTGGGGTAAGTCCTAAATGTGAAACGACTGGTATACCGATGTTCTGGCAATTGTTTATAAAATCAATTAAATGTGCGCCTTCGACTTTAATTGCATTTGCATTTGTTTGCTTGTATAAATTTATAGCATTTTCTAAATCAGAGTGTTCACTAATACCAACAGCACCAAAAGGAACATCAACAATCATAAAGGTATTAGGGGCACCGCGACGCACTGCTTTCGCATGATGGATCATATCTGACATCGTTACTTGAACCGTACTTTCATAACCTAACACCGTCATACCCAAAGAATCTCCAACTAAAAGAGTATCGATTTGTGCAGTTTCTGCTTGTTTTGCACTAGGGTAATCATAAGCTGTAACCATTGAAATTTTATTAGCATGCTGTTTCATATCTATTAAATGCTTTAATGTTAACAATTATACTCAACTCCGTTGTCTAAATATTTTTATATTTAATCATATAGTAACGAATGTATTCGAAAAATAAAATTAATTTAGTAATTTAATACATCTTTTTATACTAGATAAATAAATTAAAAAGTTTCATACGAGAAAAAAGAGGTTACAATTACAAATAATATTAGGTGTGTAATACATATTAGTTTATAATAACTAGTAAATAATAAATGAAATGTACAATATAAATGATTAGTTTTTAAATTTATTAAGGCAAACGATATAAATACTACACTATAGGTATGAAAATGAGGGGAAATCATGATATATACAATAACAAGCACATTACCACCAGTACATGGAGGTAGAACTAAGGCATTGCTAAGTCGAATAAAATTAATAGATAGTGAATTAGGGATCAAAAGTAAAATTGTAACAACGAATTATAATGCCAATTACCCATCTGTTTATGAAAAGTTTATAAACGAGGAAAAAGTGACAGAGCATACAGAATTTGAAAATATATACGATTGGTTAAGTGGCTTCAAACTATTAGAAATACCGAAGACTAAATTTAAAAAACAACCTAAATATCAAACGATGAACCGTGAACTCAAAGGATTGGAAAGTAAAAGTTTTAATGGTGGCAATGTTATGAGATATTATAAAAATGGTGATTACGTATTGTACAGAAAATATTATAACAATAGTAATATAGTTCAATTTGAAGATTTTATGTCATCTATTAGTAAAAAACGATTAGAACGTTGGGAATACAATAAATTTGGTCAATTGCATAGAAAGATTTTTTACACACATAACCCTTTTTCAAAATTATGTGAGCTCTACTTTGATACACAAGGCGTTATATATTGTAAAAAGTTTTTTAATACAGAACAAGAAAGTTTAGATTATATACAACTTTATAAAAATGATAGACCTTATTTATCCTTCAGTAGTGAAAAAGCCTTATTTAAATATTATTTTGACCATCGCTTCAGTGATGGTGATGTGATATTTAATGATGCCAGACTTTTAGATGAACCATTATTAAATCAAACACATGCAACTAAAAATATTTTGGTTTTTCATAATAGTCATTTGAATGGACAACAAATGAAAGGTTCATATAAATTTGCGTTAAATCATTCTGAAAAAGTAGAAAAATATTTAATATTAACTGAAAAGCAAAAAGAAGATATTATTAGCCAAGTTACATTAGATGAAAGACAATTATCAGTAATCCCACATTCGATTAAAACATATAAATCACATGCAAACGAAAATAAATTAGACCGATTTATTTTTATAGGTAGATTAGGTCTTCAAAAACAAGTAGACCATTTAATTAAAGCGTATAAACAATTTTTAGATTATGGGTATGATACGAAATTATCCATATTTGGTATGGATGAAGATGGACAGAAAAAGGTGTTGTTGGATTTAATTGATCAATTTGGTATTCAAGATAAAGTAGACATCAATGATTTTACGAATAATCCTTTGAAAGAATTTCAACAATCAAAAGCTTCACTTTTAACAAGTAAATTTGAAGGATTTGGCTTAACAGTAATGGAGAGTATCGAAGTCGGTTGTCCAGTCATTGCTTATGATGTTAGGTATGGTCCGTCAGAGATTATAAATCATGGTACGAATGGATATCTCGTTGAGCCGGATAATATTAAAGCATTTGCTGATTGTATGGCTAAAATAATAGATGAACCATTTAATTGCGTACAGACGAGATCAGAGCTTAGTCATGATAAAGCTGTAGAAAATTATAAAAAGTTATTTCAAGACATCGGGCATACTAAATAATATAATTTTTACCCGTGACTCTCTAACATATTTAGTAATAAGCATATTTTATAAAATACAGAATGTACGATAAAACAGTTGTCATTGCTTAACCACAGCAGGGTAACTGTTTTTATAATGTTGTTTTTCATTTTGAAGGTTGATAGTTGTGTTTTGAAATATTAATAAATTCAATAAAATACTTGTCTCTTATATACAGCGTGTTATATTAATGTTAATTGCAATTGTTTTTAAAACTATTTTATTGTCCGTCAATATTTGTTTTGATTATACTTTTTAAAAAGGAGTAACAATGAATAAATTTAAATTATTGATTATCATGTTGTGTTTAGTCTTAGTTGGATGTTCTGCCCAAGACAATGAATCTGAGCATAAAGACAGTAAAAAATCATGAAAAACAGCAAAGTAACAATAGTGAAAATAAGCATCATAAAGAAGTGAAGCATGGTGTAACGTATATTGATGATATTTTAATTGTGAACAAAGATATTTCGTTACCAGAACATTTTAATCCTGGAGAAAA
Source organism: Staphylococcus sp. GDY8P198P (assembly GCF_017891615.1). Classification (NCBI taxonomy): domain Bacteria; kingdom Bacillati; phylum Bacillota; class Bacilli; order Caryophanales; family Staphylococcaceae; genus Staphylococcus; species Staphylococcus sp. GDY8P198P. The sequence continues at coordinate 126,231 of NZ_JAESJQ010000001.1, read as the reverse complement.
TAAAGAAGCGCGTGATGCATTACACAAACTTTTAAATGATGGTAATAATCAAGGATTTCAATTATCAAATGCCAGTGGTTTCAGAAGTTACCAAAGCCAAGAACAGTTATTTGATCAATATGTTCAAAGAGATGGAGAAGAAGCAGCCAATAAATACAGTGCGAAGCCAGGCCATTCAGAACATCAAACTGGACTGACATACGATATCGTTTCTGAGAACACAGATACCAACTTTAAAACTTCTTTTGGTAAGACTAAGGAAGGGCAGTGGCTCAAAGATAATGCTTACAAGTACGGTTTTATCATCAGATATCCGAAGAATAAAACGCATATTACAGGTTACCAATATGAACCGTGGCATATCAGATATGTTGGGAAAGATACAGCTAAAAAATTATATAAAAGTAATGAAACATTAGAAGAGTACTTAAACCTATATCCAAAAAAAATAAGATTAAACTTGAAGTGTGCTTGATTATTTAATATAAATTTTTAGAGAGGAATGGTCATCATTGTTTAAGAAATTAAGTGTGGTGATGCTAAGTTGGTTGCTTACGTTAACTGCTATTGCACCAATAGCTACAATAACTGCTGAAACAGAAAAATCAGCGAGTCCTAAGCAAAGTGTTAAATACAAACCAGAAAGTGTTAGCGTGACAGCTCAAACAGGTCAAATTTTATATCAAGATAAAGCGGAAAAAGTAACTGATCCAGCTTCGTTGACCAAAATGATGACGATGTATTTGACATTAGATGCGATAGAAAACGGTGATATAAAAGGTACAGACAAAATAAAAATCACTTCAGATTATGCAAATATGTCTGTATTACCTGATTTAGCTAGTGTACCTTTAGAGAGAGGAAAGTCTTACTCTATTAATCAATTTCTTAGACAAATCACTTTAGAATCAAGCAATGCAGCTACACTTATTTTGGGTGAGAAGGTGAGTGGTTCAACATCAAAATTCACAGATGAAATGAACCATAAAGCGAAAAAACTCGGTATGAACCATACGCATTTTGTGAATCCTACAGGTGCAGATAATCATCTTTTACAGCAATATGCTCCAAAGCAATATCAAAAAGAGCGCAAAACACAAACTACTGCAGATGATATGACCATTCTAATGCAAAATATATTAAAAGATCATCCTAAGATTTTAAAATATAGTTCTAAAACAACGGATAAACAATTTGGAACAGAATTAAAAACAAAAAATATTTCTTTAAAGGGACAACGATTTGAATTAAAAGGTGCAGATGGATTGAAAACAGGAACAAGCGATAAAGGTTATAGTTTAGCGTTAACAAGTAAACGTAATGGTTTACGTCTCAATGAAGCGATACTCAATGTGAAACCATTTCCTAGTATGAAAGCTAAAAATGCACGCCATAAAATTGCTAATGCCATTATGAATAAACAATTTAACAAATATGAATATCGAAAAGTGTTAAGTGAAGGAGAACACGAAATTAACGGAAAAACGTACCAAGTTAAGCAAGATTTATATGATGTAGTTCCTAAAAAAATGGATCAGTTAAAGTTTAATGTGAATAAAGAAGGCAAAGTATATGTAGCCTATAAGCGTCAATTTATTAAAGGTACACATGCGCCTCAAGTAGATGCCACAGTTAAAAAAGACGACAATAAATTTACTGCATTTTTCAAAAATTTGTTCAGTAAAGATGCGCATAAAATTTCCCAATATAATCTATGAATTATAAACAAATCGTTCAATTTATCTGCTGATACCACGACTTAATTGTGGCATGTGTCAGCAGATTTTTTGTCATAAAGTCTGCTAAATCTAATAAATTGGTGTTCATTTCAACCATATTCACTGGGTAATAATTGCTTAAAAACGTATTAAGACTTATGGTAGAAGGGTATAGGGGGTTTTATGAATGCGTAAAAAATTCATTAATGCATCAATTTATAAGTATGATGAAGCTTCAGAAATTTTAGTTGAAAACGGTAAGTTTAAAGCATTTGGCAAGAATCTTGATGAAGCGGATGAAGTGATTGATTTAGAAGGTGCTTTAGTTTTGCCACCATATGTTGATGCTCATCTTCATCTAGATTATTATTTTACAGGACAAAATCCTCAAATTAAAAACACATCTGGAACATTGTTTGAGGCTATTGATTTATGGAATGATTATAAAAAAGGCACTACAAAAGAAGAAATGAAATCGCGTATGCGTCAAGCAGTCAACGACGTAGCGAGCTACGGAACACAATATATTCGTGCTCAAACGGATTGTACAGATCCTGATTTAACAGGTATCAAAGCAGCGCTTGAAGTAAGGGATGAATTGAAAGATAATATTACGATTCAGGTTGTGGCATTTCCTCAAAATGGTATGTATGCTTTTGAAGAGCAAGGTAAAACAGGCCGTGATTTAATTGAAGAAGCCTTAAAATTAGGTGCAGATTGTGTCGGTGGTATTCCACACAATGAATGGAGTCCAGAAGCAGGAGCGAAATCAATTAAAGAAATCGTTAGACTCGCTATCCAATATGATAAATTAATTGATGTACACTGTGATGAAACAGATGACGTACAAGCGCGTTTCTTAGAAATATTAAATGCAGAAGTGATGAAACAAGGTTATGGAAATGCTACGACAGCTTCACATACTTGTTCATTTGGTTCAGCTGATGATGCTTATGCATTTCGAATGATGGGGCTATTTCGCCAATCAGGTTTAAACTTTGTCTCTTGCCCAACTGAAAATTTATATTTACAAGGCAGACAAGATAGTTATCCAAAAAGAAGAGGATTAACACGTGTCAAAGAGTTTGTAGATAATGCTATTAATGTGGCTTTTGGTCAAGATTCAATTGTTGATTTATGGTACCCAGCGGGATCAGGTAATTTAATGAATATTTTAGACAATGGCTTGCATGCCACACAATTAATGCGAGAAGAAGATTTTCCACGTAATTTCGATTTAATTACTTATAACGGTGCAAAATTAATGCATTTAGATGAAGTTTACGGTTTATCAGAAGGCAAGCCAGCAAACTTTATCGTGTTGGATGCACCAAATGTATTTGAAGCGCAACGTCGACGTGTTGACTGTCTTGCTTCGATACGTAATGGTGCATATCTATTTAGAAAAGAAAAGCCGAAATATACAACTGCATTAGATATTGATCGCCAAACAAAACAATACTTGTAATTGCATCATATACGATAAAATGCTGAGACGATAGAAAGTCTCAGCATTTTTATCTGTATTCATATTGATTGCATTGAAATGCGTATTTTATGAAACTATAATGACGCTCCATTCGTTGAGATAATATTTTTGTACCATTCAAAAGAATCTTTTTTCATACGTTTCATACTTCCGTTACCATAGTTATCTTGATCAACATAAATGTAGCCATAACGTTTTGACATCTCGCTTGTAGACATTGAAATCAGATCGATAGGCGCCCAAGAGAGATAGCCTATTAAGTCCACACCATCTTCGACAGCTTTTTTGCTTCAGCCATATGTTTACTTAGATAGTCTATGCGATAGTCATCGTGAATTTTTCCATCAACAACTTCATCAACTGCACCTAAGCCGTTTTCAACTATAAATAATGGCACTCTATAGCGATCCCACAATTCATTTAAAACAATTCTTAAGCCGATTGGATCAATTTGCCAACCCCAATCAGAAGCTTCTAAGTAAGGGTTTTTTAAACTGTTCATCAAGTTGCCCTGAGTTGTTTGTCCTTCTGGAGCTACAGATGACAACATCGACATATAATAGCTAAATGATAGATAGTCAACTGTATGTTGTTTAATGATATCTAAATCATTATCTTGAATATCTAATTCAATGCCGTTATCTGTTAAAAATTGTTTGTAAAAATTAGGATATTCCCCTCTAACCTGTACGTCAGTATACATTAAATTCATTTGGTCTTCTTGTTGTGCTTTTAATACATCTTGTGGATTACAAGTATATGGATAATGTTTCATCCTTGCGATCATACAACCCATTTGTGCACTTGGGTCAATCTCTTTTAATTTTTGAGTAGCTAACGCTGATGCTACAAACTGATGATGAAGTGCTTGATACGAAGCTGCAATAGGATGATCTAATTTATCTGAAATGATACCAGCTCCTGTAAAAGGTGAGATATTAATCACATTGATTTCGTTAAATGTTATCCAATATTTTACATCATTTTTATAACGATTGAAGACCGTTTCGGCATAGTGAACAAAATGATCAACGACCTTACGATTAATCCAACCATTATATTTTTCAGTTAAACCAAAAGGTGTCTCATAATGGCTTAAAGTTACAACAGGTTCAATATTATATGATTTTAATGTTTTAAACACATCATCATAAAATGCAAGCCCCGCTTCGTTTGGCTCATTTTCGTATCCCTTTGGAAAAATACGTGACCAATTGATAGACATTCTAAATGCTTTAAATCCCATTTCAGCAAACAACTTAATATCTTCTTTATAGTTATGATAAAAATCTATACCAACACGTTTAGGGAAGTGGCCTTGGTACTGACCTGATTTAACTTTATCAATGAAATCTGATGTTACTTCCATATGATTATCACCTGTGCGTTGACTTTTAGGAACATATTCTGAAAAGTCAGCACTCGACAAACCTTTACCATCAATGTTAAATGCGCCTTCTATTTGGTTAGCTGCGGTTGCGCCACCCCATAAAAAATTCTTTTTAAAACCTTTAATATTTTCCATGTTAAATACCTCACTCACTTTTTTTGAATTAGTATGATAAATTTTCGCCATTACTTTGAATAACCTTTTGATACCAATAGAATGAATCTTTACGGTATCTATTTAATGAACCATTTCCTTGATTGTCTCTATCAACATAAATAAAACCATAACGCTTTTTCATTTCTCCACTACCTGCTGAAACTAAATCTATACAACCCCATGAAGTATATCCAAGGAGTGGGACGCCATCTTTTACCGCTTCGATCATTTGATTTAAGTGGTCACTTAAATATTTAATTCTATAAGTATCATGAATACTGCCATCATCTTCAAGTCTATCAATTTCACCTAAGCCATTTTCTACGATGAATAAAGGTTTTTGATAGCGGTCATATATTTGATTCATTGTCACGCGTAATCCTACGGGATCAATTTGCCAGCCCCAATTTGATGCTTCTAAGTATGGATTTTTAAGAGAAGCAAAAGCATTACCAGCTTCTTTGTTTTGGTTGATTTCATCATCACCGCTTTCAAGTCGGCTTGAATAATAAGAAAATGAAATATAGTCCACTGTGTATTGTTTTAAAATTTCATCATCACCAGTTTGTTTATCGATGGAAACATCTAAATCTTCAAACATACGTTTACTATAGTTAGGGTATTCACCACGAGTTTGAACATCTATAAAGATATATTGTTCTCGATTTTTAGAAAGTGCAGCCATCACATCATTTGGATGAGACGTATTTGGATATACATCACCAGCAGCCAACATACAACCTATTTGATTTGTATCGTCAATTTCTTTAGCGATTTTCGTGGCTAAGCTTGATGCGATAAGTTGATGATGTGCGGCTTGGTACATAACCTGATTTTTATTTTCATTATCTGGAATAATTAAGCCACCACCAATATAAGGAATGTGTAAAATCATGTTAATTTCATTATGCGTAATCCAATACTTAACTTGGTTACTATATCGCTTAAATAGGACAGTTGCATAATTTAAAAAGAAATCTACGGTTTTACGGTTATACCATCCACCATAATTTTTAGCTAAATAATATGGTGTATCAAAATGATTGATTGTAACAATGGGCTCAATACCATATTTTTCTAAAGTTTCGAAGATTTTATCATAAAAAGCCAAGCCTTTTTGGTTTGGTTCTGTTTCATCACCATTTGGAAAAATTCTTGGCCAAGAGATTGAAAAGCGTAATGCTTTAAAACCCATTTCGGCGAATAATTTGATATCTTCTTCATAATGGTGATAAAAGTCGATTGATTGATGACTAGGATAAAAATCAAAAGTGTTATTCAGTCCTTTAGCTGGGTTGAATAGTGGTTCTTTACGCGCTTCTCCTGCTGGTAGTAGGTCTACCAAACTAAGCCCTTTACCATTTTTATCGTACGCACCTTCAACTTGGTTCGCGGCGATAGCGCCACCCCATAAAAAATCTTTGCCTAATACTGACATGATATTGCCTCCTTATATTTAATAAATGACAGAAATTAATGAATCTCTTTCTTTAACTGTTTGTTGTTCTTCTATCACAACGTCTTTGGTTGCGTTTGTGTTTGTTACTACTATCATTACAGTGTCATCATATGCATTTTCTTGTATTTTTTGTGAGTCAAACTGTATAAGTGGCTGGTTGACTGTAACTGTATCTCCTTGGCTTACGAGTGGCTTAAAACCTAAGCCGTCTAGTTTCACGGTATCGATGCCGATATGGATAAGCAATTCTGTACCATTTTTGGATTTTAAGCCGATTGCATGACCAGTAGGGAATAAACTTTCTACTGTTGCCTCAAATGGTGCAATAATCGTATCAGATGATGGTTTAATAGCAATCCCTTTGCCCATTGCAAGAGATGAGAATACAGGGTCATCTACAAGTTCAAGGTTTTTCATTTCACCAGAGACAGGAGATACAATAAAATCATCTTTTGGTTCAGTAATAGCTTCATCAACTGAAGCGCTTGATGCATTATTTTTGGCATCATCCTTTTGTTGTTCTGATTCTGGTGCAGTAGCTTGGACTTCTTGTTCATTTTTATCAGAGTGCACAAGATACCCAACGATACTACCCACTAATACGGCTAACAATGAAGCGATAATAGTTGCCCAGAATGCAAAGTTCCATCCACTTTCTCCGATAAACGTAGTATAACCAAAGATACCAAGGCCTCCCATAAAATACATTTTGGTACCTGCGAAACCTATGAAACCACTAAACAATCCACTAATGATACAGCTATAAATAAAGAGTTTTTTTCTTGGTAAAGTAACACCGTAAATTGCAGGCTCTGTTACACCAAAAATGCCAGATATAGCTGCTGGTAAAGATATCGATTTTAGTTTAGTATTTTTAGTTTTTAAGAAAAGCCCAATAACGATTCCAGTTTGAGCAAATGAAGCGGCGAATATTAAGGGGTTAATGATATCGTAACCAGACGTAGAAACATTATTGATCATAAATGCAACTAGACCCCAATGAATACCAAATATGACAAAGACTTGCCAAAATGCACCTAATAGCAAACCGGCTAATATAGGACTTAAGCCATAGATGTTTATTGCTCCTGAACCAATCCAATTAGCAACCCATGAAGATATTGGTCCGATTACGATAAATGTTATCGGAACAATGATTAGCAAGGTGAAAAATGGGACAAAGAATGTTTTGACAACATCAGGAATAATACGTTTTAATTTTCTTTCCCAAATACTCGCAAAATAGATAGCTACTATAATAGGAATAACACTAGATGTATAATTCATAGAAATTACTGGAATTCCTAAAAAAGATAAATTTGATTCGACTTCAAAAATTGTACCACCGAAAAGTGTATGCGCGCCTTTTGCTCCAAACTCCATTGCAGAAACTAAAGTTGGATACACAATTGCTGCCCCGATAGCCATGCCAATAAAATGATTGGAACCAAACTTTTTGGCAGCAGTAAAACCTAAAAATACTGGGAAGAAATAGAATAACGCGTCACCTAATGCAAATAATATTTGATATGTTCCAGATGATTCTGTTAACCAGCCAAGTGCTAAGAATAATGCAGCAAAACCTTTAATCATCCCAGCAGCTGCAAGAATACCAAGAATCGGTTGGAAGATACCTGAAATTAAATCAATAAATCGATTTAATATGTTACCTGATCCTTTCTCTTGTGATTGATCATCACTAGCTGAATCAAGATGAGTCACTTTAGTAATTGCATCGTAAACATCGGGAACATGGTTACCAATCACAACCTGGTATTGTCCGCTAGATTGCATAACTGTTACAATTTCATCATGATTTTTTTAAAATTCTGTATCGGCTTTGCTCTCATCTTTTAGTTTGAAGCGTAAGCGTGTAATACAATGTGTAAGCGAGTTGATGTTTTCTTCACCACCAACTTTTTCAACAATTTCTTGTGCTAAATTTTCATATTTCATTGGTTCATTCACCTCAATTTTTAATTAGTTTCCTAGCTACATCATGTTTTTGAATGTTATTTTGAGTGGCCACTCAATGAAATTAAAGCAGTTTGAAAACAAGTAATAAGCTAAAAAATAAAAAAACCCAGAATAATACACATACGTCCCTACACAAAAGGTTCGTAATGCATTACTCTGGGTTTTGCCTACTTAAAGTTACAACCCCAAACGTTGATAGCAACGTCAAAAGTAACAATATATAAGTTTAAACACAGTATAGTCTCTATAAAAATAAATGTCAACGCTTACATTTACTATTTTAACAGTCTTGCGATATGCAAGATTAAATAAACACGTTCATCGTTAGATATTTTGTGGTTATAATGTTTGAATAAAAAATCTGCTATTTTATCGACACAAACATCGGATTTAGCATACTTTTGTCTTAAAACATCAAGTAAGTTTTCATCTGTAACTTCACTTAAAGATTGTTGATTAATTAGCCTTTGGCTAAAAAACTTAAGGTGTGTCATAAATCTAGAATAATTGAGTTCATCTTCGTTGATAGAGAGATTGAAATGATAACGAACAATATCAACAATACTTTTAGTGATTTTAGTAATTTCATAAATATTTGCAATATTTTCATCTAAACTAGCATTCACAATATGCATAGCAATAAATCCAATTTCATCTTTTGGCAACGTTACATTGAAATATTGATTGATTTTGTGTAATCCATCACGGGCTACGTCATATTCTTTGGGGTAAAGCGTGCGTATTTCATAAAGTAATGGATTTTTGATATCAAAACCTTCATGTGTGCGTTCGATGGCATAATTTATATGGTCAGTTAATGCGATATATATCGATTCTGAAATAGGTGAATCATAAAGTTTATTAGCTTCTTTAATGATTTGTTCGCTGACTAAAAGGACATCTTGATTGATTTCATCTAATAAAGTTAACATGCGTTCTTGATCTTGACTTGTTAAGCGAAACACTTTTTCAATTTTATCACGTTCTAATTGTTGGCCGTTTTTCTTACCAAATGCTAAGCCGTTTCCCATGACGATGCGCTCATTCCCATTAATTTTAGATAGCACAACGTTATTATTTAATATTTTAGTAATTTTCATAATAAAACATTCCCTTAGTTATATGATTTCGAATGCTTACATATTAAATATAGTTGAGAAGGTGTTCAATAGTCAAAATTTATTCTTTAATCTTATTATGAAATTTTATTTTAGTAGGAAAAAAGTTTGTATTAATATAAAAATTATAAAAAGCGAGCACAGTTTAAGTGCTCGCTTTTTGCTTATCTTTTTTAAATTTTAATAATCTCAATGAATTTAAAATAACTAGGATAGCAGCTCCAGTGTCACTTAGAACAGCTAACCATAAAGTTAATAACCCAGGAAATACCAATATAAAAGCAATCAATTTGATAATTACTGAAAAGTAAATATTTTGCTTAATAATTGTTTTAGCTTTTTTACTAATTGAGATAGATTTTGGAAGTTGTTGTAAGTTATCTGACATTAAAACAATATTTGCTGTTTGCATTGCGGTATCAGAACCAACGCCTCCCATAGCAATTCCTACATCACTTTGAGCAAGTGCAGGTGCATCATTGATACCATCGCCAACCATACCAACTTGATAACCACGTTTTTGTAAATCTTCAATTGCTGATAATTTATCTTTAGGCATTAATTTTGCATAAGTTTCGCGAATGCCTGCAAGAGCTGCAATTTTGTTTGCGGTCTCTTGATTATCACCAGTTAACATAACGGTATTTTTAATGTTGTATTTTTGCAACTGATGAATAGTTGCTTTTATGTTTTCTCTTAATGGATCTTCTATAGTGATCAAACCATAAAAGGTCGTCGTAGAGGATATGATAATGATGGTGTAACCTTGTTTTTCATAATCACTAAACATTGATGCATGCGTTTTGATTTTAGGATTGATAGTCTCAATTAAGCTTTGATTTCCGGCGTAAACGGTTTGATTATCTATTTTACCTTTTATACCTTTGCCAGTTATATTTTCAAAATCACTAACATGTTTTGGTGTAATATTTAATTTAGAGGTGTAGTCAACAATAGCTTTACTGATAGGATGTGTTGAATAAGCTTCCAAGCTAAGTGCAAGCTGTAATAGTGTTTGTTCGTCACTTTCCATATGCTTAACAGCTGTTACCTTAGGTTTTCCTTCAGTGAGTGTTCCTGTTTTATCAAATGCTATTGCATTTAAAGAACCTAATGCTTCTAAATAATTACCACCTTTAATAAGTACACCATTTTTTGCCGCGTTACCGATTGCCGTCACTATAGCAACAGGCGTTGAAATGACTAACGCACATGGACAAGCGATGACAAGTAACTCTAGTCCTTTATAGAACCATTCACCCCAGGAGCCTAATGTAAGCATAGGTGGTATGAGCATTACTAATAGTGCTAATACAAAAGCAACAGGTGTGTAAATTTCTGAAAACTTGTCAATAAACGCTTGTGCAGGTGCTTTATTTTCTTGTGCTGCTTCTACCATCTCAATGATTTTTGAAAGTGTTGTATCTTCTACTAATGTAGCAACTTTAATTTTTAATGTACCATTTTCATTAATAGAACCAGCATAAACATCATCATTCGTCGTTTTATCAACAGGTATAGATTCTCCGGTAATAGGTGATTGATTTAAGCTAGACGTTCCTTCAGTAATGGTGCCGTCTAATGGTATGCGTTCTCCAGGTTTCACAAGAATAATATCGCCAACGTGAATCTCATGTAAGTCTTTAGAGATAATACCTTTTTGGGTATATAAGTTGGCAGTATTAGGTGTTAATTCCATGAGTGATTGAATGGAGTTTCTTGTTTTATCTATCGAAATTGTTTGTAATAAAGTACCAATTGTGAATAGGAAAATAACAATAGCACCTTCGAAAAATTCACCTATCAGCATAGCACCAATAACTGCGACAGTCATTAAAACGTTCATATCCAAACTTTTAGATTTTAGTGAATAAAATGCACTTTTAAATGGTTTAAGTCCGCTAACCAATATGGCAACTGTATATAAAATATTAGAAATTTCAATTGGTAGTGATGTTATTGACATTAATAGTCCAAGTAAAATGAATGCGGCAGAAATGATGGGTTTGATAAATAATCTTAACTTCTGATCATTATCTTTTTTATTATTTTGTAAAATTGCAGTATAACCAATTTTCGCTACTTCTTTTATTATATTTTTTTCATTTTGTCCATCCATACTGGCTTGTAGTTTTCCTGTAGAAAAGTTAACTTGTGCATCTTTAACATACGGGAGGTTCAACACATGCTTTTCAACGGTTTTAGCACAGTTCCCACAGTCCATTCCTTTGATAATAAAAGTGGTTTGTGTTGATTGTGATTGAGTGTTTTGAATCCCATAACCTAGTTTTTCGACTGTTTTTACAATTTGGTTAGTCGTATCTGTAGTACTCACTTCTGCTGTTAATTTGCCAGTAGAGAAGTTAACTTTTGGATTATAAACATCATCTAATGGTAAGAGTGCTTTTTCTATCGTTGTGGCACAAGAACTACAATCGATACCATTAACTTGAAAAGTAAATTTCTGTAATGTATCGGATTCGTTTGTTATATTTTCCGACACTTTTTCATTGTTCGTATTTTGACAAGTGTTAGTGCAACAAACATCAGACGATTTATTCATTAGCATCATCCATTCTTAAGTTATTATGGTATTTGCAAGTGATAATATCATCTTTTGTTTCTTCTACGATATGATCTACCAGGCTCAATAATTCTAAAATATATGGATTTTTAATTTGGTAATAAATATATTTACCATCTTGTCTAGCGGTTACTAAACCACATTCTTTTAAACAAGCTAAGTGTTGAGAAATGCTAGATTGGCTCATTTTTGAGCTTGAAACAATTTCATTAACAGTCATTTCGGATACCTTTAATAATTCTAAAATAGTTAATCTCACTTTATTAGAAAGTCCATGTAAAAAACGTGCCTGTAATGTAAAATCATTACTATTCATTTTGAACACCTCATATTAGTAAAACTTAATATATAACATATTAGCATTACCTAATATGTTATGGAAGAGACTATCGTTAAAAATAAAAAAATGATATAAATTTGTTGGATTTTAGAGGGGGCAAGTGAAAGGTATAAATAATTGTAGGTGTTAGATAAAAATGAATTAAATTACAGCTATGTTTTGAAGAGGGTTCAATATTCATGTGCTAATATACTATGACCAAAAAAGAAATATGTAAAAAAAGAGTTGAATCGAATATATTTCTTATTTTTAAGCGGCTGCGTTTTGTTTGATATTATGAAATATAGGCATTCAACTCATTTTGAAGTAGTGGTCATTAAACCGTTTGATAAATGTTATTCTTATCCACGCTGCAAGATTATATCTATTATTGTTCACTTATATTGTATTGTTCTTTTGCTATTAATCGTAACGGGCCATAAAAAACAATTTTAAATAGGCTATCTACTAAAGTTTGTGGATCAATTTTCCGATTATCTTTCACCCAATATTTAATGAAAGAAATAGATGCACCTGCTACATAACTATGAAAATAGTCTAATGGAATGCCATCAACTGTATCTTTTGTTACTAAATGTTTTTTCATATTTTCATACATTACCTGGCTTATTTTTGTTTCTAACTGACTTCTTCTTTCTAACATAAATATGGTTTTATAGAATTCAAAATTTGTATTGATATGAAGGATAATTCTTTTTAACTTTTCTTCAGTAAAAATACGTGCAAACGCTTCTGCATCCATACCTACATAAAATTTATCTTTCGTGTTTAATGTTTTAGACAATTCTTCAATGTAATCATTCTCCATTTTATTTAATAACATATATTTATCTTCGTAATGGAGATAAAAAGTGCCGCGATTAATATCAGCTTTGTGTGTAATATCACTAATCGTTATTTTATCTAAATCTTTTTCATTTAATAATTGTATAAAAGCATGTTTAATAGCATTTTGTGTTTTTCTAACACGTCTGTCTTCCGCCATATGTTGAATCTCCTTTGTATTTAATAGACATTTATATCAAAAGTGTTCATTAAAGAACGTATTGAACATCATTGCATATTGTATATCATTTAGTAATTATTATAATGGACAATGTGATAAATATTCAACACTTTGTTTATTAAATAGGAGGGAATCATAAATGAATATTTTTAAAAATAAGTTATTATGGCTTGCACCGATTGCAGCTATTCTAATATTTGTAATATTTTCAGTCGCTTTTTATCCAGCATTTAACCCTAAACCCAAAGATATTCCAATTGCAATTGTTAACAACGATAAAGGTGTTGATATGCAAGGTAACAAGATTAATATAGGTAAAAATTTAGAAGATAAATTGCTAGATAGTAATTCCAATACGATTAAATGGATTCAAGTTGATAATGAAAAAGATTTAAAACAAGGTATGAAAGAACAAAAATATTTTGGAGCAGCTGTTATAGAAAATGATTTTTCAAAAAATGCGCTAAGCAAAACACAAAAAGTCGTGATGGATGCTAAAAAAGAAGAAATGAAAGATAAAGTTCAATCTGGAGAAATACCAGCAGCACAAGCCAAAAAGATGCAAGAAAAGATGTCACAATCTGGCGAGAATCAACAAATAAAGCCTCAAAAAGCAAGTTTTAAAACATTTATCAATGATGGTGCAGGAACACAAGTTTCACAAATGTCTTCTCAAGTTTTAAAAGGCATGGGTGATAACATGAACCAACAAATTACCAAACAAAGCTTGGATATTTTAGAAAAGCAAAACATTGATTTGAAACCATCAGATATTCAAAGTTTAACGCACCCAGTTAAAGTAGATAATGAAAAAGTAAATAAAGTAAATAGTCATCAAGCAGGTGGAAATGGTCCGTTCTTAATGTTTATGCCTGTTTGGATGGGATCAATTATTGTTTCGGTATTACTATTCTTTGCATTTAGAACAAGTAATAACATAGCGATACAACACCGCATTATTGCATCACTAGGGCAAATTGCTATGACCATTGTTACGGCATTTGTAGGAGCTTTCACATATGTGTACTTTATGAAAATAGTATTAGATTTTAATTTCAATGCGCCTAATACAACAGCTACATTTATTGCATTAGCAATCATGGGATTTGTCGGATTAATTCTAGGTACGATGACTTGGTTAGGTTTGAAATCTGTACCAATCTTTTTCTTATTAATGTTTTTCAGTATGCAATTAGTAACATTGCCAAAACAAATGTTGCCTGATTTTTATCAAAAATATATTGTCGATTGGAATCCATTTGCACATTATGCAAACTCATTAAGAGAAATTTTATATTTACATGGAAGTATTCAATTAGATACAACGATGTGGATGTTTATCGGATTTATGATTTTCGGTGCTGTTTCTGCACTGATTGCAGCTATTATTAGAAAGCACAGTACAAAACGTACAGAAATTCCTTCCTAAATTTTAAAATGCCCACAAAAAGTAGTGATTAAAAGCTAACTTTTTGTGGGCAATTTTCATGAAATTTAATATTAATGACGATATACAAGATGGTGAAAAGGAAAAAACGAGAGTCTTTAATTTAAAAAGTATTCACTTTATTAAAAAAAGAAAACTAACATTTATTACTAGTGTTAGTTTCACTGCTTCGGTAGTCTGGGTATGATATAAAAGAGTATTAACCTATGTTGAAGGAGTGTTCCTTTTGAAAAATACATTGGAATTCGGAAAGTTATTAAAATCATTAGACGGACAAAAATATGGTGCATATAAACGACTTAAAGGTGAATATGCTTTTGATAAATTCCATTTAATTATAGATCATATACAAGCAGATCCTTATGCACCGCCATCTAAAGTGCGTGCCAAAATGCAACGTCATATTGCCAATATCCCCGATGAATTATTAGATTCAAAAAATAAAAAAATTGCTGTATCTGATTTTTTAACAAGGGCGTTTAGCAAAAGTATTAGCAAAGTGCTTAAATCTGATCAAGTCTCTAAAAAGAGACCGGATATTTTTATAGATCACTGTGGCCAAGAAATATTACAACGTACTTCTGTAGTCATTACTCATAGCGAAATTGAAGTTCGTTTTGAAGTAGGGTTACCAGCAGCAGGAAGAAAAATTTTAGGAAAAGTTGCCCATCATATTTTCATAGATTTACTACCTGAAATAGTAGAAAAAGCATTATTGTATAAACATATCAATCGTGCTGCATTAAATGATCAAGTGACTACGATGATAGATCAAGTATTTATACGCGATGCACTGTCACGACAGAATTTAGTTGCATTTGTAGCGAATGATTCTATATTACCCAGGAAAAGTGGCGTGTCTGACACACCTTTACCCGGTGCTGTAAAATTCCAAAGTCCACAAGAATTTGAAATTCAATTGAATTTACCTAGTGGAAAGACAGTTAGCGGTATGGGCATACCTAAAGGCATTACACTCATTGTTGGTGGTGGATTTCATGGTAAATCAACACTACTAGAAGCTTTAGAGCGTGGTGTATATCACCATATTCCAGGTGATGGACGTGAACTCATTATTACGTGTAACGATGCGATGAAAATCCGTGCTGAAGATGGAAGAAGTATCGAAAAAGTAAATATTGAGCCTTTTATAAATAATTTACCAGGTAAAAAAGATACTACTCAATTTTCTACTGAAAATGCGAGCGGTAGTACATCACAAGCAGCAAATGTTATAGAAGCCTTAGAATCTCAAACTTCGTTATTATTAATAGATGAAGATACGTCTGCAACAAATTTTATGATTAGAGATAGCAGAATGCAAAAATTAATCGCACCTGAAAAAGAGCCCATCACGCCTTTCGCTATGAAAGTAAAATCTCTATACCATGATTATCATGTTTCAACAATTCTAATTGTAGGAGGTTCTGGCGATTACTTCGATGTGGCTGATCAAGTATTAATGATGGATGAATATGTATTAAAAGACGTTACTCGTAAAGCTAAAGCAATTGCTAGCGAAGATAGTCACTCAAAAGATGAAGCGTCACTATGCCAATTCGGACAAACTTCGCAAAGAATACCACTGAAATCTAGTTTTTCAAATAAAGGTAAAGATCGACGTTTTAAAGTAAAAGGTATGCATACGATTTTATATGGTAAAGAACGAATTAATATTTCAGGATTAGAACAACTTATCGATGCTAGCCAAACGAATTGCATAGCAACCATGATAGATTATTATCAAAGTAATTTGTTGAATGAACAAGATACGATATCTCAAGCAGCTGATAAAATTTTTGATTTGATTAGTGAAAAAGGGTTAGATATCATTTCACCGCATCAAGGACATCCTGGTAATTTAGCATTGCCGAGAAAACAAGAATTCTGTGGTGCACTCAATCGCTATAGAGGATTAAATATTAAAACACATTAAAAAACAGGGGTGGAACAAGTAATAAGTATGTTCCACTCCTGTTTTCTGTTTCAATATAATCTTAGACACCCGGTTAGTCTGAACTAATACAAGCGGGAGCCTAACTGCTATGTGGATTAAGCCAAAGGTTTAACTGTGATAAATATAAGATGACTTGTGAATTTAAATAAATTTTGGTTTACTCCTCAGACTCTGTGTATTCTATAATGTCTGCAGGCTGGCAATCGAGCGCTTTACATATGGCATCTAATGTTGAAAAACGTATTGCTTTTGCTTTGCCTGTTTTCAAATTCGATAAATTTGCTACAGTAATATCAATTTCATTTGCTAATTCACTGAGTTTCTTTTTTCTATCAGCTAATATTCGATCTAATCTAACTACAATCATTTATCTTATCTCCTAAACGGTATAATCAAACTCATCTTGTAAGAATGCACAATATTTAAAAACATTTCCTATAATCCAAATAACGATACCCGCTAAAATAAGTGTGAAATTAAAATTAAAAAAGAAATCTGCAAAGGTTTCGATATCTTTATCTATCAGTGCATACAATTTAGCATTTTGCCCTAAAAAATTATAAACCATAAAATTACTTGCCAATTCAATAAATGCCTCAAATACACCTAATACAATAAAACAATAAGAAATTAAAATAATGATGTTTGCATTTTTATCTGTAAAAATTTGTCCTCTGCTAACATTTTTAAGCCATTTTCTGACATATGTAATCACCAGAATATAGATTGCAATTAATACAATTATTAATAATAGCATTAATATAACAGATGGTTTGGGAAAAGTAATACTATTTAGGTCATGTTTTGTAATTTCATGTGAATTTAGTCCTAATGAATCTACCCAAAAAGGTTTATTTGCTTTATCTAATTGTGAGTTAATAAACGAGGAAGGAATGATTAATAGCGCTATAATTGCGATAATAATTGGTAACATACTAAGAGATGTTAAGACCAAAGCGATAGTTGCTAAAATAGTTAACGTTTTGACTAAAATACTAAAATGTTTGCTTTTAATTGTAGACATATTGGCGCTCCTTTTAATTTGTTAACTTCATTATAACTAAAACATATCGAAAATCAATACTTTTTTATCGATTAACGATAAAACTAATAGGTGGAAATCGAATTGGATCGTTAGATATTACAAAAGGGAAATATAGTAATGTGATTGTGAAAATGTGTAGAAGTGGGTTTAACAAGGGGAATATATAACGCGGAAAATAATCAAAAACATTTATAACCGTTTTTTTTATATAACAATAACAAAAAAGCCATCATAGGTAACTTTTACCTATGATGGCTTACATGATTTATTAATATTCAATATTTGGTGCTTTGTTTACATGTTGTTGGTAACGTTTAAGACCTGCAAATGCTAATGCGCCTACAGCCACAACAATTAATAATTTTTTCATACATTTCGCTCCTTTAAGTGAATCAATGATAACAAAGTATTTCTAAAAAATACCAATGAAACAAAGATTAAAGAACCAATAAACATTTAGTGATGATAAAATTTTTCAAAACACATCTTGAAAGATGTGTTTTGAAAATAAACTGTTATTGTAGGTTCATAAATAGGTGTTTAACACCATCTTAATCTCAGTTCATTTTAGTTTTTACACTTAAGCAATCAAAAGTTTATTCGTAATAATTTAATTCAAGATCTTTTGAAGTTTGTTGACGTGTTTTTCTCATTAAATCAACATCTTCAATTAATGATTTACCATAAGAAGGAATCATTTTTTTGATCTTAGGTTCCCAATCATTTTTATATTCAGAGAAGTTTTTCTCTAATACTTCTAATGCAACAGATACAGAAGTTGATGCTCCTGGTGATTCACCAAGTAATGCAATTACGGAATGATCTTCAGAGTTTACAACTTCTGTTCCGAATTGGATGAAGCCTTTACCATATTCTTCAGTATCTTTAATCACTTGAACACGTTTACCAGCAGTATATAATTGCCAATCTTCATCGCGTGCTTCTGGATAGAAAGTACGTAAGTGGTTCATGCAACCTTCTTTTGTCATTAAAATTTGGTCAAATGAATATTTAAGTAGCGGTAAGTTTTTCGCTGCCGCTGCTAATAATGTTGTGATGTTACTTGGTTTAACAGATTTAAATAAATCTAAGTTTGAACCATATTTTAAGAATTTAGGACCAATACTTGCGAACGGTCCAAATAATAATGTTTTTTGGCCATTAATGAAACGTGTGTCTAAATGTGGCACAGTCATTGGTGGTGTGCCTGGTGGTTCTTTACCATACACTTTGGCACCATGTTCTTCAATCACATTTGGATTTGTACATGTTAAGAATTGACCTGTGATAGGGAATCCGCCTAAGTTTTTACTTTCAGGGATACCTGTTTTTTGTAGTAATGGGATAGCAGCACCACCAGCACCGATAAATACATAATCAGCTAACTGTGTTTGTGTTTCGCCAGTATTTGCGTTACGGATTTGAACTTCCCATTTACCATCGTTACGTCTATTGAAATCAAGTACTTCATGATGGTATTGAACTTCTACTTTTGGATTTTTTTCAAGGTTTCTCGCCATTTTACGAGTTAATTCACCAAAGTTTACGTCAGTACCTTCATTAATTTTGCTGGCAGCCATAATATCGCTTGCGCTATGACCTTGCATCATTAATGGAATCCATTTTCTCATTTCTTCAATGTCTTCGGTATATTCGATATCATCAAACATAGGGAAGTTTTTCATTGCTTCATAACGGTCTTTTAAAAATTTAACGTTATTTTTACCTCTTACAAAACTAATGTGTGGTAATGGATGAATGAATTCTCTAGGGTTTTCGATATAGTTATTTTTAACTAAATAGCCCCAGAATTGTTTAGAGATTTCAAATTGTTCATTAATCTCTTTTGCTTTTTCAATATCAATTGAACCATCAGGTTGCTGAACTGTATAGTTCAATTCGCAAAGTGCAGCATGTCCTGTACCTGCGTTATGACGTTCGTTTGAACTTTCGTCACCAGGACGATCTAAACGTTCGTACAGTTTAATGTTCCAATTTGGTTCAAGCTCATTAAGCATAGAACCAAAAGTAGTACTTAATACACCGGCGCCAATAAGAATGACGTCTTTTGACTCAGTTTTAGCCATAGTTCCTCACCTTTCATTCTTAATAACATCAGTAACAATTTGTCATACATTGTCACTCATCTTATGTCTTTATTTACTATTATATTACGCGACTCTCACATGTAAAAATACATATTAATCATATAACACATTCCTATTTGGAATATGTGAGCATACTTTTAATAATTTACCCTATATTTCAAGTATAAATCATTAAAAGTAAGTGATAATAATTGTTATATAGTAATATTACATTATAATTTCTATAAATTTCAATCAAATATGCCTTAATAAAATATAAATAGATTAGAAATAAAAATTAGAGGTCTTAATTTGTGTTTTTGCACTTACTTTTAACATTTCAATTATTTAATCAGTAAAATGTTTCATATGAAACATAGATATAAAATCATGTTTATCAATCATAGGTCTTTATCATTTTATAAGAAAAATCAGTGAAACTTTGTTATACTTATCAATAAAATGTAAGCGCTTACTAAATTGTTTGATAAAGGAGACTCTATAATGAAAGATAAAGTAATAATGGTGACAGGTGGAAGTAGTGGTATGGGGAAAGCAATGGCGAAACGTTTTGCTGAAGAAGGTGCGAACGTTATTATAACAGGTAGATCGTTAGAACGTTTAGAAGCAACTAAAAAAGAAATCGAACACCGAGAAGGACAGATTTTATGTATTGATATGGATGTTCGTGATGTTGAACGCGTGCAGTATACAGTGGATGAAGCCATTAATACTTTTGGAAAGATAGATGGTTTGGTGAATAACGCAGCTGGCAACTTTATATGTGCTGCGGAAGAACTATCGACGAATGGTTGGAATTCTGTCGTAGATATTGTGTTAAATGGAACTTGGCATTGCACACAGGCTGTTGGAAAAAAATGGATTGAACAAGGGTATCATGGACGTATTATCAATATGGTGGCAACATATGCATGGCGTTCAGGGCCGGGTGTTGTACATTCTGCTAGTGCAAAAGCGGGTGTGTTAGCTATGACAAGAACGCTCGCTGTAGAGTGGGGTTCAAAGTATGGCATTACCGTAAATGCTATTGCTCCAGGTCCTATAGATAATACAGGAGGCTCTGGAAAACTTAGTTTATCAGAAGACGCACGCCAACAAACATTGGATAGTGTACCATTAGGCCGCATGGGTCAGCCAGAAGAAATTGCAGGATTAGCTAAGTTTTTATTTTCGGAAGAAGCGAATTACATTAATGGTGCTTGTATGACAATGGACGGCGGTCAATGGCTTAATCAAAACGCGTTTTAACATAATAGAGTGTTTGTAACATTTTATATAGCTTTCATTAATATTAACAGGCTGTGACAAATTAATCGTCCCAGCCTGTTATTCATTATAATGGTTCAATCACTCGCTAATGTTAGCAATGTCGAGTTTATTATAGAGAATAATTTTTTACATTAAATTAATCCGAGCCAATGCCAATAAGTGGCACTAAATAAAATAATAAGTAAATAGCCAATAACGGTTATAGGTATCCCTGTTTTTAAAAAATCTTTAACAGTAAATGTTTCTGTACCATAGGCCAACATTGATTGTGGTGAGCTTACGGGTAATAAGAAACCAAAGCTGATAACGAATTGCTGTATGAGTACAAATCCAATAGACTGATTTCCTAAATCTAACGTAGTAGTTAGTGAAATAAATACAGGTATTAGTGCTGATGCTAAGCTTGTTGCACTTGCAAAACCTAAATGTATTAAAATATTGAATAGTGCAATTAATGCAATTGTTACTAAAAGGGGATAGTGATTTAAACCCATGATACCAAAGGTTTGATCACTCAACCATTGGGCGGCTGTAGTTTTTAATAGTACATTTCCTAAAGATATGCCGACGCCAAATACAATAATTGTTCCCCAAGGTATACGACTTTCAGCTTCTTTCCAGGACATAACACCAATTTTAGGAGTTAACATAATAGCCAATGCTAATAAAATGATTGAAGATGAATCAATAGGATGTAATATCTTTTCGGTAGACCAAAGTATTAATAAAATGATGGATATGCTAATTAAACGCCATTCTTTAGAAGTTACAGGTCCCATAGCTTTTAACTGTTGCTGAATTAATGATTTGCCTCCCGAAAGTTCTTTTTCTTCTGGGGGCATGACTTTAAGCATGATAAAATAAAGCGCAATTGACATTAACATGGACCATGGCCCAGCATATAAGAACCACTGTCCCCACGATATATCAGCATTTAACTGATCATTGATAAAGTTAATTGCGACAATGTTTTGTGCAGCTGCAGTTTTAATACCAATATTCCATATAGAAACTGCTTGTACAGCTGTGATAACTAAAAGTCCAGCTAATTTACTTTGTTTAGCAACGCCGAATGCTGTTATCATTCCTAATAATATAGGAATAACAGCACCTGCTCGTGCAGTAGCAGAGGGAACGAAAAATGCTAAAAATATTGCCACTAATATCGTTCCAATAACGATACGATTTGTCTTATTGCCTGCTACGGAAAGTACAATTAGTGCAAGTCTTTTATGAAGTTGTGTAATTTGCATAGCTGTTGCTAAAAAAAGAGCAGCTGCAACTAAAGCTAATGCACTGGTAGAAAACCCACTAAAAGCAAGTTTTAAAGCATTACCTGTTCCGAAAAGTGAATCTCCCTTCAATATTTCACCATTTGACTGAGGATAGCCTAGCGATTCAGATAAATTTTGTACCGGACTGAAACCTATTAATAGAATAATGAGTCCAACAATCATGACCGCAGAAACTGGATAAGTCACTGCTTCAGTTACCCATAATATGACTGCAAATAGCAATATTGCTAATGCGCTTTTAGCCATAAGGGGTAAACTTTCTGGTGTAGGTAATATCAAAATCGTGATTAAGATAATCATACTTGTGATTAACCAAAATGGCTTGAAATTAGATGTAGACTTGGTAGATGAATCTTTACTCATAAATTTCCACTCCCTTGTTAAATCCTTCACAATAATATTACAAATTTTATTAAGTTGTATCATTATAATTTAGGAAAGTTCATAAAAATTTACTAATTATGTATTTGTCATATCATTAATTTTATAAATTTTATGCTAATAACTAGGGAGAATACTTTTGTTATGAATATGAGTAGATGCATTCCTAAATTCTACAATAAATAGTATGAAAGTTTAAATAGTCATAAATAGGCAATAGCATTACTAATGGAAAAATTAAAGATGCTATTAAACATTTAATAAATAAAAAAGGTGATTAATATGGATGTTAGATTTCCAATTGGTGAATTAGAAGTGCCAAATAAAGTAACATTAGAAGATATCCAAAAATGGCTTAGTGAAATTGAGTCGTATGCATATAGACTGAGGCAAACTGTAGCTCATTTAAATGATGAAGCATTAAACAAGCAATATCGAGACAAAAGTTGGACTGTGCGACAACTCGTTCATCATATAGCAGATTCCCAATTAAATATGTTTCAACGCTTAAAATTAGCGCTAACAGATACGAATCCAGTTGTTGATCCTTTTATTCAAGATGAGTGGGCAAAACTTGCTGATAGTCAACTGCCTATAGAAAGTTCCCTTAAAATGTTAGAGGGTATAAATGAACGTATTATAGCTATTGGCAATCATTTAACAGAAAGTGATTTGAATCGTACATTTACATTAAGAGGAAGCGGAGAAATATCTGTTGCAACTAAAGTTGCTAAATTAGCTTGGCACGAAGAACATCATTTAGCGCATATTAAAATAGCATTATCATAATGAATATAATGGCGAGGCCGTTCAATTTTAATCATTGAACGGTTTTTTAAATATATAAAATAGCAAATTGACTAACTAGAATAATTGTCACACTAATTACAATTATGTTACAGAAAAAAT
Organism: Staphylococcus sp. GDY8P198P; assembly: GCF_017891615.1. Classification (NCBI taxonomy): domain Bacteria; kingdom Bacillati; phylum Bacillota; class Bacilli; order Caryophanales; family Staphylococcaceae; genus Staphylococcus; species Staphylococcus sp. GDY8P198P. The sequence continues at coordinate 102,583 of NZ_JAESJQ010000001.1, read as the reverse complement.
AAGTTTAAAAAGCACTTTATTCACTTTAGCAATAGGTTTTTTTACAAAATATCTTTTAATTTTCATTCAATTTTATGTAATTATTATGTAAAATGCACGGGGGTTTTTTAATTTCGCTGTAACCTACAAGGTTTTTATGGATGTTATAGTATTTACTGGAAATTGGTTGAAACAGCATTGGATTTTACAAAAAATAGTTGGTTTCAATATCACAGTAAAAATAAATCTTAAAAATATAAAAAACAAACTTGTAGGAGGATTTAATCAAAAATGAAAAAAACAGTATTAGCTTCAACATTAGCAGTAGGATTAGGTGTAACAGGATTCGCAACAGGTAACTCAGCTGACGCAGCAGAACAAGGTGTAGATAAAGCAGAATTAGCAAATTTAGCACAATCTAACCCAGAACAATTAAATGCAGCACCAGTACAAGAAGGTTCATATAGTTATAACTTTAATTATAATGGTTTAAACTATAACTTTGAATCAAATGGACAAACTTGGTCTTGGAGTTATGGTGAAGGTTCAAGCGCTAACGCTTCAACAGTTGAACAACCACAACAAACTGCACCACAAACTGAACAAACACAACAACCACAACAAGAAGCAACTACAAAAGCTTCAACTCAATCATCAAGCTCAAATGAAGCTTCAAGTGGTTCTTCAGTAAATGTTAATTCACATTTACAAGCAATCGCTCAACGTGAATCAGGCGGCGACTTAAAAGCTGTTAACCCATCATCAGGTGCAGCAGGTAAATATCAATTCTTACAAAGTACTTGGGACTCAGTAGCACCAGCTGAATATAAAGGTGTATCTCCAACAGAAGCACCAGAATCAGTACAAGATGCTGCAGCTGTAAAACTTTATAACGAAGTTGGCGCTTCACAATGGGTTACTGCATAATCTGAAGTATAATTTTAATTAAAAATATAAGTATAAAACACTAATAAAAGCTATGAAGGAATCTCTTAGTAGAGATTCTTTCATAGCTTTTTTATATTAATATATTGGATGAATTTACGGTTATTTAAGAAGTATGTTATATAAAGTCATTCCAAATACCTTTATTTGGAGTAGAAGTTACAGAAATGATTTCATCTTTAATGGGGTGTTTGACGCTGAGTTTTGATGCCCAAAGTGCAATTTGTTGTCCGGGATTATTAAATTTCTGGCCATATTTTTGATCACCATATAATGGTAAGTTTTGATTTGCGAATTGTACTCTAATTTGATGTGAACGACCTGTTTTCAATTGGATTTGAACCAAGGTTTTATTGTTAATTGTTTTGATAACTTTATAATTCAAAATTGCCTCTTTAGCATCTTTTTTCTTGGAATCAACTGCATAAACAATATTTTTATTTCTATCTTTCCATAAATAGTCGCGAAGTTCACCTTCTTTTTTTGAAGGTATACCATGGATAATTGCTAGATATGTTCTATATAATTTTTGTTTTCTAAGTTCATTAGATAACCTAGAGGCTGCTTTGGATGTTTTAGCGAAAACAATTGTGCCTCCAACGGGCCTATCAAGACGATGTACGAGTCCAAGGTATACATTACCCGGTTTATTGTATTGGACTTTTATGTAATTTTTTAAAATGGACAATAAATCTTGATCTCTTGAGTTATCTTCTTGTACAGGAACATTAATTGGTTTCTCTACCATTAATAAATGGTTATCTTCATAAAGAATATTGTCGAACATTTAATTCCTCCAACATTTTATATATTGATAGGTTTTCATAAATTTTAAAATAAAATTATTAAAATTAAACCAAATTAAGATATTATCAGCAGTTAGATATAAATTCAATCTTTCTTATATTTAAAAGTCATAAAATGTAACCAGTTATAATGATATAAGTGAATATTATTTTCACACTAATTACATAATTATTACATATTTGTAAAAGCAATATTATATTTCATGGTTGATGTGATGGTTTTTTGAATGGAATTGAATTAAGTATTTAATGTAATTAGGGCGTAAAAATTCTAGATATTTTTTAACTTCACTGTAACCCACAAGCTTTTTTAAGATGTTACAGTAGGGATTAGCAAATTTGATAAAAGTAATTTTGCAAAACAGAAAACACAAATTTAAATATTTAAAAGTATAATCTCTTAGGAGGATTTATTAATAATGAAAAAAACAGTATTAGCTTCAACATTAGCAGTAGGACTTGGCGTAACAGGAATCGCAGCAGGAAATTCAGCAGATGCGTCTGAACAAGGTATCGATCAAGCACAATTAGCTCAACAAGCACAAAACAATCCGCAACAATTGAATGCTGAGCCAATACATGAAGGCGCTTATAACTATAACTTTAATCAAGATAATTTAAATTATAACTTTGAATCTGATGGCACATATTGGTCATGGAGTTATGGTGAAGGTTCAAACGGATCTAATGATGCATCAGCACAATCAACAAGTGATGCAGGACAACAAGAACAAGCACCACAAACTCAAGAACAAGCACCACAAACTCAAGAACAAACACAACCACAACAAGCTTCATCAGAACAACCAGCACAAGAACAAGCACCACAAACTGAGCAAACACAACAACCACAACAAGAATCAGCTTCATCACAACAATCAACAGATAGCTCAAGTGAAGCATCAAGTGGTTCATCAGTAGAAGTAAACGATCACTTGAAACAAATTGCAGAACGTGAATCTGGTGGCGACCTTAACGCTGTTAACCCATCATCAGGTGCAGCAGGTAAATACCAATTCTTACAAAGCACTTGGGATTCAGTAGCACCAGATGAGTATAAAGGTCAATCACCAACAGAAGCACCAGAATCAGTTCAAGACCAAGCAGCAATGGATTTATATGAATCTGAAGGTGCTTCACAGTGGGTTACTGCTTAATTTATTAAAAGTTTAATTTTAAAACATTAATATATACGCATAGAAAGTGTGAGATTTAAAGCTCATTCTTTAATTAAAGGACTAATCCGTGAAGAACATGGGTTAGTCCTTTTTATATTGAGAAAAAGCATATACTTTCAAAAGCAATAGAGATAATTTTAGAAAAAATGAATAGAAGGAATTGAATTGATAGTGAAAAACTATTTAAATAAGCAATTAAAAATATAACTTTTACAAAAATTATCAATTTATTAAATGATGAATCAAATATTACAATACTTGAATAAAAAGTGTTTATATTACAACATCATTACAATAAAATATAAAAAATAATGAGCCTTAAGACGATGGTGATAGCATTCTAATGTTTTTTGAACAGTGTAATAATAAACTTTTATGTCATGAGGACGTAAAAAACCTAGCTGCTTTTTTAACTTCACTGTAACCCACAAGCACTTTTTGGATGTTACAGTGGGAACTAGCAAATTTGATAAAGGTAATTTTGCAAAAAACGAAAACACAAATTAAAACATAAATTTAAAAGTATAATCTCTTGGGAGGATTTATTAATAATGAAAAAAACAGTATTAGCTTCAACATTAGCAGTAGGACTTGGCGTAACAGGAATCGCAGCAGGAAATTCAGCAGATGCGTCTGAACAAGGTATCGATCAAGCACAATTAGCTCAACAAGCACAAAACAATCCGCAACAATTGAATGCACAAGCATTACATGACGGTTCATATAATTATAATTTCAGCCAAAATGGCACAAATTATAATTTTGAATCTGATGGCACAAATTGGTCATGGAGCTATGGTGAAGGTTCAAACGGATCAAGTGAAGCATCAGCACAATCAACAAGTGATGCAGGACAACAAGAACAAGCACCACAAACTCAAGAACAAACACAACCACAACCACAACAAGCTTCATCAGAACAACCAGCACAAGAACAAGCACCACAAACTGAGCAAACACAACAACCACAACAAGAATCAGCTTCATCACAACAATCAACAGATAGTTCAAGTGAAGCATCAAGTGGTTCATCTGTAGATGTAAATGATCACTTGAAACAAATCGCGCAACGTGAATCAGGTGGTGACCTTAACGCTGTTAACCCATCATCAGGTGCAGCAGGTAAATACCAATTCCTACAAAGCACTTGGGATTCAGTAGCACCAGCTGAATATAAAGGTGTATCTCCAACAGAAGCACCAGAATCAGTACAAGACCAAGCAGCAATGGATTTATATGAATCTGAAGGTGCTTCACAATGGGTTACTGCGTAATAAGATAATATTCAATTTTAAAATATTGAATCATCAATCCCTAGGTTCTTTTATAGAATCTAGGGATTTTAATTTTTTAAAAAATATGTGTAATGATTAAATAAGGACATAATATAAAATAACTTTTGATAAATTGAAGTAAATATTATATATCAATAAATAATCATAACCCGCCTACGTTGAAAAACTTAAGTATTTTTATTATTATGTCTTCTGTATTAAAAAAATTATAGTTTAAAATTGTAATTCTGAAACTTTTTAGCATTGCTAAGAAGTTTCTTTTTGTGTTGAAAGAAAATGAACGAAGTATAGTTAAGAAAATGGTGTTCAAAAATTTAAATCATTTATAGAGAGGGTGTGAGTTTAATGGAATATAAAATTCATCTAAAAAATATTTGTTTTTGTCTTATAGGTACTTTTTTAATTGCAATAGGTGTTAATTCATTCGTTTTAGCTTCAAATTTAGGAGAAGGCGGCACAGTCGGTGTCTCCTTAAATCTGAAATATACTTTAGGCCTTTCTCCAGCATTGACGACGCTTATTATTAATATCATATTAATTGGTGTAGGATGGAAATATTTAAGTAAAACAACTGCACTTTATACGTTGATTACTGTGGTTGCGAGTTCATTTTTCTTAGGGATTACTGAATCTTTTAATTTGAATTTAGAGTCAGATTTTATCAATACTATTTTTTCAGGAGTGTTAATTGGTATTGGTACAGGCTTTGTTATATCTGCCCGTAGTACGTTGGGTGGTACTTCAGTTATTGCAAAAATCATAAACAAATATAGTGAAATTAAAACGTCACAAGCATTATTTATTCTTGATTCATTGATTGTTTTATCTTTCTTGCTTGTCTTACCTATTCAAAATGTACTTTATACAATTGTTATGTTATTTATCGTTGAAAAAAGTATGTCTTTTGTAATAGAAGGATTTAATCCTAAAAAAGCAATTACTATTATTTCAGATTTTAACGCGAACATTAGTAAACAAATTAATGAAGAAACGGGGCGTGGTTCTACACTGTTAAATGGTGTAGGAGGATATCAACAAAAAGAAACTAATGTACTTTACGTCGTCGTCCCTCAAAATCAGTTAGCTAGGATTAAAAAGATTGTAAACCGTCATGATGAAAATGCCTTTTTAGCTATCCATGATGTGCGAGATGTCCTGGGAAATGGATTTATGAAATTACAATAAGCATAAATAAGAAAATAAATGCAAATTAACTACAAAAGTTTGGTAATAATAGTCATTCATTTATAAATAAGAGGCTGGTATTTTTTTATTCTAGTTTGTTATAGGGAAAATGTGTTTCTATTATCAAATTTTAAAATAAGATGCGGGATAAAAAGATGACAATGGCCACTGTGAAAACACTGAACAATGTAGAAAATAACACAATTTTTGCGCGTAATTCTGGTAAGTTGTGCACCTAATAAAAGAAAAATGGCAATTTCTAATTTTATTTAGAAATTGCCATTTTTTAGTTAGCTTGATACATATTAAAATTATAAAATATTTACACATAATTTCAACGCATATTTGTATTATTCAAGTTGTTTAAAATTTTCAAGGCGTTTTGCCTTTTCTTCATCACTAATGTCATGTTTTTTAACATAACGATTACTTTCATGTTCAGCACATTCATGACAACAAGCACCTAAATAACGTGCTTCATTTTCTTCAGATACTAAAATTTGACGGTTACATTCAGGGTTTGAACAGTTGATGTAACGTTCACAAGGCGTACCGTCAAACCATTCTTTACCTACAACTGTTTTTTCAACTTGATTGACGTCTACACTGATACGTTCGTCAAATACATACATTTTACCGTCCCAATACTGACCTTTTGTTTCTGGATCTTTTCCATAAGTGGCGATACCACCTTCAAGCTGGCTTACGTCTTCAAAACCTTCTCTTAATAGATAACCGGAGAATTTCTCACAGCGAATACCACCAGTACAATAAGTAACGATTTTTTTGTCCATAAATTGATCTTTATTTTCTTTAATCCAGTCTGGTAAATCTCTAAAGCGAGTAATATTAGGTCGTATAGCACCACGGAAATGTCCTAAATCATATTCATAATCATTACGCGCATCGATAACAATTGTGTCGTCGTCAAATAATGCTTCTTTAAACTCTTTAGGTGATAAATAATTACCAGTAAGTTCTTTAGGATTAACATCTTGTTCTAAATCTAATGCCACAATTTCTTTTCTAGGACGAACGTGCATTTTTTTAAATGCGTGACCATCTGCTTCATCAATTTTGAAAGTAATTCCTTTGAACCTTTCATCTGATTGTAATGCATTCATATATTTGTCTGTTGCTTCAACTGTTCCGGAAACAGTACCATTAATACCTTCAGTTGATACTAAGATACGTCCTTTAAGCTCTAAATCTTTACAAAAATCTAAGTGTTCTGTAGCAAATGTTTCGGGGTCTTCAATATTTGTATATTTATAATACAATAGTACTCTGTAATCCATAATTCAATTCTCCTCTAAATTTTTTTCTGTTTATAATAGTTTTATATAAAATTAATAGTTTGATAGTATCGTGCGTCTACAATCCATAATGATATGATGAATGTGTATTTGTTATATGCTTTTATAAAAGGACGAAATTCTCCTCACTATATTGTAACAAAAAAGGTACAATATTCAATTTAAAAATTTTGTAAAACTAAATATTGTCAAAATTTTTTTGAAGAATATTAGGTTATTAATAAAAAACATGCTCTTTTCAAGTTTGTTATTATCAATGAAAAGAGCATGTATATAAATTTATTTATTTTTATTTGTAAAGATAAGTGCAACTACTAAACTAATTGTACTGATTGCAAAGACAATATTCATGATCGAAAGTGTTTCTATAATCACTACATCTTTGCCTAATCGTTCAAAAGCATTTTGTTGCATTTCTTTCTCAGAATTAAAATCACTGTCGGTTCTTGAAGGCTTTTCTTCAATATCTTCTAATAATCTTTCTTTAACTTTAGGCATATAATACCTCCTTATTCTCTAATATAAATTTTCCCTATTAACAAAAAATAAATCATAAATATATGAGCATTTGCATCATATGGTTGTGGTGTCTATACTTTTATTAAATAATGTATTAAATCAGGAGGGGATAGAATGGAAACTGTATATTTAGCAGGAGGTTGTCTCTGGGGTGTTCAGGCATTTGTTAAGACATTACCAGGTGTCATTCAAACAGAAGGTGGTAGGGCAAATGGTATTACGCATACCCTTGATGGAGAATACGACGGCTATGTAGAAGTAATTAAAACAACTTTTGATCCTGAAAAAGTGTCTGTTACTGATTTAATGGGGTATCTTTTTGAAATTATTGACCCTTATAGTGTAAACCAACAGGGCCAAGATATTGGTTTGAAATATAGAACAGGATTATATAGTGAAGACGTAAAACATTTAAAAGAAGCACAAGCATACATAGATGCAATTGAAGACCATCACCTTATTGCCACAGAGGTATTACCATTGACTAATTATGTTAAAAGCGCAGAAACACATCAAGACAGATTATCAAGATTTCCAAATGATTACTGTCATTTACCTAAAGCACTGGTTAATAAATATAAATAATGATAAAGCAAAGTGAATTCAAAATTAAAACCTCGTTGTATATCTTCAATCATTCTGTAGATATACAATGAGGCTTTGTTTTTATAAATAGTAGATAGCATTATCTTTTCACAATTTCACCATCAATACCTACAATTTTAATATTATCAGGGTTTTTTAATATCCCAATACGATCTAATGGATTATCATCTACGATAATAAAGTCAGCTTTTTTGTCTGTTTCAATTGTGCCTATTTCATTGTCATAACCTAGACATTCTGCTGCAGTTTTAGTGGATGCTACTATAGCTTGCATTGGTGTCATACCATGTTCAACCATTAACTCTAATTCACGTAAGTTGGTACCGTGTTTAAAGACACCAGCATCTGTACCCATGGCGATTTTTACACCTGCGTTTACAGCTTTAGTAAAACTTGTTGTATGTGCCTCTAAAACTTCTTTTGACTTTTCAACAGAACCTTCAGACATACCAAGTTCATCTGCAAATTCAATAACTGAAACAGGTGCTAGTAAAGTCGGTACGAGAAAGGTACCTTGTGCCTTCATTTTTTCTATTGCTTCATCATCTAGGTAAATGCCATGCTCTATAGAATGAATGCCTGCTGCGATACAATTTTTAACGCCTTGTAGACCTTGTGCATGTGCCATTACTTTTCTATTACCTCTGAATTGTGCTTCTTCAACCATAACTTTAAGTTCTTCAATAGAAAATTGTGTGAAGTCTGGATGATCTGTTGGACTTGTTACACCTCCAGTTGCATGAACTTTGATTACATCTGCACCAGCACGTAACATCTCTCTTACTTTTTTACGTACTTCTTCAACGCCATCACAAATTCCTGTAGGTAAACCTGGATAATCTTCAATAAAACTTGGCATAGTTATACCAGATTTCGTTAATTTATCACCATGGCCACCAGTAATCGTTAATGCATTGACACTAATTTGCATGCGTGGTCCGAGTATCAAACCATTTTGTACAGCTTCTTTAATCCCTTGGTCAGCACCAAGTGCATCACGCACGGTAGTGATACCGCAATTTACTGTACGTTTAAGATGATCTATAGCGCGATAGAATGTATAAGAAAATGGCGTAGCTAATTTATCTGTCAATGGTCTCATTTCTTCCATGATATGAACATGGCTATCTATCATGCCCGGTAATAAATATTTATCGGTACCATCGATGATTTCATGATTTTCATGGTTTAAATTCTGTCCAATAGTCTTAAAGCGATGATCTTGAATAATCACATCAACGTTTTGTTGTATAGCGCTACCAGTACCATCTATAAGGTTTATATTTTTTATAAGCATTTAAAATTCCTCCTAATTAATAAAATTCATAATAATACCTGTTAAAATCACGGAAGCTACCGTAACGGAAGTAAATCCACCTATCAACATAGGACTAAGTAATTCTTTGAAAAGTGCATCATGTTCTTTTTTGTTTTTGGTTAAACTACGACTCACTTCTTCACATAGCATGTAATCTCCAGGGAAACCATACAATGCAGTTAACGCAACTGGAAGTGCCTTTGTATAACGCCAACCAATCAATTTTGCAGCAACTGCTCCTCCGATTAAAATACCTATCGTACCTATTAATAAAATAAGTAAGATAGCTGGTAGGTGATGCCATAAATCTTGTGGTGTGATATCTCCCATAGAACCGATGACAATCAGCATGATAATAACAAGAATTAAAGTGAACGACTTGTTTTTTTCTAATTCTGCTTGTTCAAATAATCCTAGTTTTAGCCCGACAATCCCAAAGAATAAACTGATAAGTGTAAAATGAATTGGGGTCACTTCTCCAATTAAAAAAGCTAAACTAGCTAATACAAACATAATAAATAGTCTTAAAGTATTATTTTGTAAAATAGGATATTTATCATGTAAAGTATGTGTTGTTGATGTTCGAGTCGTTGATGCTTCTTCACGGGTATCAGTTTGTAAATTTTTAGATTCTTGTTGCAAAAAGTGTTTACCGTAACGTTTCATGATTACTGAACTTAATGGTAACCCGATAACACCTTGTAGACCTTGCACAAGTGCTGGTAAAACAATTAAATAACTTAAATCTAATTCCTTTAACTTATCAATTGTAATTAGTAATGCAACAATACCACCTGAGATAGGACCAACACCAGAAGCGGCGATACGAAAATCATAAACTAAAGATACGATGATTAAAATCATAGTCGTTGAACCTATAATGCCGAAAAGTGAAATAATCACTGCCTTCCACTGTGTTTTTAGCGTTGATAAAGGCATCATCGTTCCCATATGCATAATGGCAGGTGCTATAGCTAGTGCACCTAGTGAAGGTAAAATAGCTGAATCAAGAATATTTTCAGGAAATATACCTGCCCATTTAAGTAATAAAAAACTGACCATTGCAGTCAAAAGCATTGGTACTCGTGCTTTTGTCAATGTTGAAATAACTTCCCCCAAAGCAATTAAAGCAAATAAAGCAGTTGCTGAAATAATAGGTTCACTCCACATGATAATTTCCCTCCCTAATTTAAAGTGATAGTAAGTATCATAGCATTAATAAAGGATAAAATTAACAGTAAATACAGAATTTTCAGAATATATTTTTGTTCAAAATCACCATGAAATTTTTTGGAAAATAGGTTTGACATTTAAATTTAAGAAGCGTAATATATAAAAAGTACACGGGGTGTACTGAAGTGATTTCACCCTTATAAATAGCTGGTCATGCGTGTTAAGCTAAGGCAAATATTTTTGTTTTAGTCTTTTTTTAACTTATAGTACATGGGATGTACAATTAAAGGAAGGTAGTTGGAAAAATGTTGAATGAATTTAAATTTATATTTAAAAATAAAATGTTAGTGGTATCTTTAATTGCAATATCACTTATTTCGTTGCTATACGTAGCTTTGTTCGTTGGTTCAATGTGGGATCCATACGATAAGACAGAAAATCTAAAAATATCTGTTGTAAACCACGATGAAAAAGCAACGCTTAATAATAAAGATATTACTATTGGCGATGATTTAGTAGATAAATTAAAAGATAATGATAAGTTTGATTTTCAAGTCGTTTCTGAAAAAGAAGCGAATAAACAATTGAATAGAGGTGAAAGTGTAGGAACTATTATTGTTCCCAAAAATGCCTCATCAAATGCAACGACAATTTTAGATGAAAACCCTAAAAAAATAAATCTAGAAACTAAGGTAAATCCTGGTTCTAGTTATACAGGAAGTCAATCTGCAAATTCAGCTATTAATACAGTGACTGAATCTATAAAAGATAATATAAGATCTAACTATTTGAGTGAATTATTCGCTAGTGCTAAAAAATCACAATCAGGTTATCAAGATACATCAGAAGCATTAGGACAAATGTCTGATGCAGAAACAGAACTCATTGATGGTAATCAACAAGTAACAGATGGTATTCAACAAATGGCACCAATGGTAGGTCAACCAGCTCAAAAATTATTATCGGGAAATCAACAGGTAACAGATGGGCTGAAAGAACTTCAAGCAAATAATGACGAATTAAAATCAAAAATTGATGATGCAGTTAGTCAACAAAATAATGTTTCATTTGAATCCGAAAATGAAAAAGCACTCAATGATGTTACAAAAGTAAAAGAAAATAATCCAACGAATGCTGATGAATACGGTGCAACGATTGTTCCTTATATGGCAAGTGTTAGTTTATTTGTTGGTGCGCTATCGTTTAGTGCTATTTATCCATTGAGAAAAACTATTGATAAATCTACAACTTCAGTGAGACAAGCTTTAGGAAAATTTGCATTATATATTGTTCAAGGTGCGTTGTCTGCGTTATTTATGAGTAGTTGGGTATTATTTGTGTTTAACATGTCAGTTGGTAATGTATGGAAATTTATATTAGTAGGTTTATTATGGGCTATTGCAGCAATTACAATTACATCGTTCCTAACATTATTCTTAGACAGAATAGGACTATTTATATCAATGATTCTTTTAATCTTACAATTAAGTGCAAGTGAAGGTATGTTCCCAATAGAACTTTCTGCAACGTTCTATAGATGGATACATCCATTTTCACCAATGTCTTACGCTATTCAAGGATACAGAGAAGCGATATTTACTAATGCAGGTCACTTTGACTTTGGATTTGTTGTAGCGTTACTTATCGGTATCATAGTCGTAATGATGATTTTACAATATTTAGTTCTACTATGGTTCAATAAGCGCGATAAGTTACCACTTTCTATCGAATTTAAGTAATTTATAAAGGGGGATAAGATTATGAATGATGTAGATGCATCGATTGAAAAAGCGATAACCAAATTTCAAATAGTGATGTTGTATTTAAACAAAGAAATTATTGAAATGGTGAACGAATCGTCTCTCACAAACTTACTTTCAAGAGAACAAATTGAAGCGATGAGAATTATTCAAACAAAAGGTCAAGTTACGATTAATGAGTTGGCTGGGCTGCAAAATATATTTAAAACAGCTGCTTCAAAAAGAATAGGTAAACTTGAAGAAATGGGCTATGTGCAAAGAGCATACTCAAATAATAAAAGAATAAAATTAGTTCAATTAAGCTTAGAAGGTGAAACATTTTTAAAGCAAGCGACTTCTGCAATGACAGAATCAGTAAAAAATCGCTTAGGTGACCAATTTTCACTTGAAGAAATAGAAGATTTTGTAAATCAATTGGAACGAATAGATGAAGCTTTTAGAAAAAGTAAATAATTACCTAGGAAATTAAATGTGTTATACATGGACTTGTAGCAACAGGATGCGTATACTAAATGATATAATTCTAAACAGATATTAACTAAAAAACATAAATTTTTGATTAGGGGTGAAACATAATGAAAAGAACAGCTGAACGTATACTTGCCTGGATTGGTATTGGTATACAACTACTAGGTGTAATTGTACTTGCGATATTCTTACCATTAGTTGGAAATGGTGACAATAAAAATGCAATGATACAAGCAATGATGGAAGACGATAGTTCGATCACATATGAAAATGGAGAAGCGGTTATTAATATGTTAAGTGGATTGGTAACTGCAGGTCTTATATTGTCTATTGTGCTACTTATAGTAGCAATCATCGGTGCAGTGTTAATTGGTAAAAAAGCAAAAGCTGCTGGTATTCTATTAATCATTGTTGGTGTTATTTCATTAATTGGTAATTGGATTACCGCAATATTGTGGTTAGTAGCAGGTATTATGTTACTTGTGAGAAAGCCACAAAAAGCAATTTATAGTAGAGATGAAGAAGATGATGCAAATCCCTATATCAAAGATGGATCACAAGTAAATGAACATAATAACTCATTTGTATTATCCGAAGATCAAAAAGAGAACGAACAACAAAAAATCAAAGAAAATTATTCCGATGATGATGAGGATAATAAATATAAATATTAATTCGTAATCCAAGTTTGCCTTTGATAGGTAAACTTGGATTTTTTGTATTTTATTCAGATTTAATCGTATCCAAAATTAATTGGAGCTGGTTATATAATTGATGTGGTTCTATCTTTGTATTTGTACTTTTAGAATAATGTTGTTTTATAAAATCTTTAGGTGTCATTTGCATCACATTTTTGAAATCTCTCAAATAAGTATTGTATGAACGGAACCCATAGTCTACCCAAATTGATTCACTATTGCCATTTGTTAATAACTCTCTAGATAAACTATAGATTTTAACTTTTTTAATATATTTGATTAATGAAATATTCATTTTTTTTGAAAATTCTCTAGACAAATAGCTACTGTTTACGTAAAAATTTTTGGCAATTAAATTCAGCGTTAATGGTTGTTTGTAATGTTGGTTAATATATTCTACAACATTTTTAATTAATTTATTTGAGTAAGTCAACTGTCCATATATATTTGCTTGAGATGAATTGAGGTAATTGATTAATTTAATAACTCCGATATCTCCATTAAATGAATTGTTTTCTAAAATATTTTTTAAAGTTGTAATATAGGTTTCAGTAATCAATTTACTTAATTTATATTTTTCTAGAAGGTTTTCCTGATTTATTAAGGTGAACCGATGATAACTTAAATTATTTACTGAAATACAAGCAAGCATACCTTCTCGATGAATAATGAGGTTTTCTTCAAAATCATATACTACAAATACATCTCCTCGATGAAATATAAAATTTGATTTTACTTTTTGGAAATGAATCATACCTGAAATGACTAAATATATATTGGAAAAGTTAGGTGTATTTAAATGTTCTAATTTATCGCCTTCATCATAAATGATTTGGTTATAATTCATTAAACCCCTCCTTTCCTTAAATGTTAGCTAGTAAAATTGGCAATGATTTATAGTAAAATGAGAATCAGATTAAGTATTAAGGTTTTGAGAGCGTACACAATAAATTCGTTCAGGAAATGTAGATATACTTAAATTTAATTTCATTTATTTAAATAGTACTCTTTTTAAATTTAATAAGTCAATTAATGTTGCGTAATTATAATAAAATAAAATTCTAAAACTAAAAAAATGGATAATTTTTGCATCTGTTTATAATATATTCTATGATGGTACACTAAAATAGTAATAAATCCGAACAATTCGTGAATAATATTGAAGTGTTAAATAATTGAAAATATGTTCAGCTTTTCATTATGACAATTATTTTGGTAACTATCGTTATGATTTAGCAATATATCTAAGACTATTAGCTTTTATAAAAGATGCAATGTGAGCAACTAAAGTAACATTTCTGACAGATAAGCGAGCAAAAAGTAGAATGTCGAACACGAATTGGTGTAATATCAAGTGAAAAATGAATAGAGATAATTATTAAAATATAATAAAATAGGTTGTTCTATTGAGGAAGGTAACAAAAACATGTAAATTGATAGTAAAGGTTAATTTAGACATTAAATTGAAATGAACGAATGAGGTGAGCTAAATGATGATGATGATTGGTATACTTACACCGTTATTAGTTGTTGGTTTTATAGTTATGTCAATTTTGGAAGAAAAAAAACGAAACAAAAGAAAGCAAGAAAATAATAGCGATGAACAAAAGCAGATTAATAATACTACTAATAGCGATGAAGTCAACCGAAAAGACGAATGATATATTATCTTATTGTTATAAATCCCTTTTAAATAATAAAGCAAATCCATTAAATGATGTACAAATTAAAATAGTGTAATCTTAGTAAAGTTTAGAATTTTTATTGATACGATATAGGAGTTGAAATATGAAATTGATTTCTAATTTATCAATTTTTATTTCACTCCTAATTTTTATATTTTTAAAGTATACAAACAACATAGTTTTAAAAATCAGATATCTAAATTTAGCTTAAATACAAATGAATATGTCTAGTGTTAAAGTTTCTTACGAGGGAGTGTTCTAGGATGAGTGAAATGGTTTATATATTACAGAGTGTGTTATTACCTATTTTTATAATGATAGCATTGGGATTTATCTTACAGAAAAAGTTCACTCTAGATTTAAAGACTTTAGCTAAATTAAACATCTATGTGTTTGTTCCAGGATTTATTTTTGTAAAATTTTATAAAACAAATTTTGAACTGCGTTTATTATTGTATATTGTATTGTTTTTCATAATATACATCATTTTTTTATATATAGTGGGGAAAGTTTTAACTATAATAAACAAGAGGGATAAGGGCGAGGCTACAACGCTAACCAATAGTGTATTATTTTTTAATTCTGGAAACTATGGTGTGCCAGTCAATGACCTAGTGTTCAAGGGTGATCCACTAGCGATGTCAGTACAAGTCATCGTTTTATCATTACAAAATATTTTCACTTTTTCATATGGTATTTTCGCAATACAGTCTGCACAAATTGGAAAATTGAAAGCGATGTTAGGGTATTTTAAAATGCCAGTATTATACGCTTTGTTGTTTGCAATTATTTTAAATTATGCTGATATCCCTATACCGGAATTTATTTGGACGCCAGCTAACTATGTAGCGGATGCGATGATTGCAATTGCTTTAATTATGTTAGGCGCACAAATTGCCAATATAAACTTTACTTTTAAGTGGTCATTATCATATATTTTTATATTTGTACGCTTAGTGATTGGACCAGTCATCGCATTAATAATTATAAAAATCATGGGTATTGAAGGCGTGATTGCGCAAACATTGTTTATCGCTTCAGCAATGCCGACGTCAGTAAATAGTTCTGTGATTGCTCAGGAGTATGACAATCACCCAGAACTTGCAGCAGAGCTTGTCTTTTTATCTACTTTATTAAGTTCAATTACTGTGGTGGTTGTTATTTACGCTTCTAAATTACTATTTTAGATACTTAAAAAGTTACATGCATTATCATTACTTATACTTTTATGCACTGAGAAAAAATATCTCAGTGCTTTTTTGTTTTAGTTTTAATAAATTTGAATGAACTTAAAAATAGCTAATGTATTTTAAAACATTGAAAACAGTATCATTACATTTCTTAACATAAAATGTTATATCATTCACTGTTGTTACTTGTTTGATGTATAAAAATTGAATTGAAAATATTTTCTTTATAAAAACAATTTTTATTTTCAAATATATTGTGCTATAAATATAACGTGAATGACATTGAAAATAAATAGTTTAAAAATAACTATAAATAAAAGGATGGTATATGTGAAAGAGATTGTATTAGGCATAGATATCGGTACAAGTTCTGTTAAAGCCATTGCTATTAATAAAAAAGGTGACGTTTTAGATGTTACTAGTGAACCAATTCATGTTATTAATCAACAAACAGGTTTTAGTGAACAAAATCCAGAAGATTGGTACGAAGCCTCTAAAGATTGTATAAAGTACTTATTGAATTCGGAAAAGTTAGCAGGTATGAAGGTTAAAGGTATATCATTTTCTGGTCAAATGCATAGTTTAGTGTTACTTGACCATCAATTTCAACCACTTAGAAATGCCATTTTATGGAATGATACAAGATCCACTTTTCAGTGTGAACAAATAAAACAGCAATTTGGTGAATATGTAATGGATAATCCTGTTTTAGAAGGTTTTACATTAACGAAGTTGTTATGGGTTAAAGAAAATGAACCGTTGATTTGGTCCAAAGCAAATGTCTTTTTACTGCCTAAAGATTATGTGAGATTTAAATTCACAGATACGATAAATATGGAATATTCTGATGGATCAAGCACATTGTTAATGGATATAGCAAATAAGTGCTGGAATAAAAATATTTGTGACTATTATGGTGTATACCAACTTTGTCCAAATTTAATTGAATCCCAAGATTTTGTAGGGTACCTTAATACTTCAATTGCAGAGGAATTAGGTTTAGATAAAGATGTCGCAGTATATGCTGGGGGCGGAGACAATGCCTGTGGCGCATTAGGAGCAGGCGTTATTAGTGAGGGCGACACACTATGTAGTATTGGTACTTCGGGTGTCATATTAGCGTGTGATTCTGAGAATACAGCGACTTATGGTCACAATATACATCACTTTAATCATGTGCTCCCTCAAAATTCTTATGCAATGGGTGTCATATTAGCTGCAGGTGATAGTTTAAAATGGTTTCAAAAAAACATTACGCCAAGCTTAACTTATAGCCAAATTTTGGATGAAGCTAAACAATCTTCTCTAGGGAGTAATGGTTTAATATATGCACCATATTTATCAGGAGAACGTACACCCCACGGTGATAGTCAAATTAGAGGAAGTTTTATTGGCTTAAGTCATATGCATAATAATAAAGATATGGCTCGTGCTGTGATTGAAGGCATCACTTTTGCATTATATGAATCTATCTATTATTTACGTAAAAATGATAAAAAAATTAAAGAAATGATTTCTATCGGTGGTGGGGCTAAAAGTGATTTTTGGCTTCAGTTACAAGCAGATATCTTTAACGCTAAAGTATATAAATTAAAGCATGAAGAAGGACCAAGTATGGGTGCAGCGATGATAGCAGCAAAAGGTGTAGGGTGGTTTAATGATGTCGCTGAGATGGTTCAACAATTTATTCAATATGATAAAGTATTTGAACCCAGTGTAGAACGTCATATGCAATATATGAAATATTTTGCAATATACCAAAAAATTTACGATGAGACTAAAGAAATAACAAAGGAATTATTAAAAATCTCTCACTAAAATTATTTTATAGCAACAATCATGCATGATTGGTCATGATATTTCCTAGAAAATAATAAGCTGAAAATATATAAGGTTGAAAAAATACAGTTTTTACGTTAAATTAAACATGAATTAATTGTAAAATTCACATTAATTAAATAGAGCTAAGTTTAACCACTGGAAGTGCCTTTATGATAAAAAGGCTGAGACTAGCGTGATACGCTAGAATTCCTTGAACCTGATCCAGTTTGTACTGGCGTAGGAAAAGTGGCGTTATAAACCATATTTGTCCGTTCACATTAACGTTATTTTTCCTATTTGGAAAAATAACGTTTTTTTATTTTAGGAGTGATTATAGTGATTATTGCGATTACCAGTTATCATAAATTAACTAAGCAAGATAGCATTAATTATTGCGAAATTGAACCTTATATAGATTACCTAATCGTCAGATCACCGATGTGTACTTCTGAGACAATAGAATGGATAAACCAACTAAAGCAACGGCATTTTCCGAAAGATAAAATTATTATTCACAGTGATTATCATGTACTCCAATCTTGCGACTTGTCACGTATACATTTTAGAGAAAATGATGAGCAAATTCGTGCTTTAAAACAACATTGTTCAAACATAAAAATAAGTATGTCTACACACAATCGCCAGGCGATCCAATGTGCAGAGGATTTAAATTTGGATTTTGTACTTTATGGGCACGTATTTGAAACAAAGTCTAAAAAAGGATTAGCACCTAAATCATTAACTGAGGTTAATGATGCATTGAAAAGTGATATTCCTGTAGTCGCATTAGGTGGTATTAATTTAAAAACGGTGTCTCATTTACCTAAAGGATTTCAAGGTATCGCAGGTATATCAATATTTAATCACTCGATAAAAACAGTACAAGCCTTACACAGAGCATGGTTAAATTATGAAGTAACCTAAGGTTAATTATTTACTTATCAATAAGTGAGAAAGGAATGAATCGTGATGCATTGTGTTATTAATGGTGATAATTTCACATTTGAAAACCCTTTGAATATACAAGAAATATTGCAAACACTCGGGTTAGAAGAAAAGAGAGTGATTGTTGAACATAATAAAAAATTAATTAAACAAAACCAATTTCAAGATTATATCGTTAATGATAAAGATTGTTTAGAATTACTAGAATTTGTAGGAGGCGGATAGGATGTTTAAAATAGGTAAATTTGAATTTAATTCAAGATTGTTATTAGGTACTGGTAAATTTGAAACAGAAGCCATTCAAAAGGAAGCTATAAACGCGTCTGAAACAGAGGTTTTAACTTTTGCAGTGCGTCGAATGAACTTATATGATGAGAAATTACCTAATCCTTTAGCAAAAGTTGACTTATCAAACTTTGTTACTTTTCCTAATACTGCTGGTGCAACATCAGCTGAGGAAGCGATAAGAATTGCAGAAATTGCTAACCACGCCCATCTTTGTGACATGATTAAAGTAGAAGTGATAGGTGATCAGGAAACCTTACTACCCGATCCTTTAGAAACATATGAGGCATGCAAAGTTTTGCTAGAAAAAGGTTATACAGTGTGTCCTTACATTTCAAATGATGTTGTACTTGCCAAACGTCTAGAAGAATTAGGTGTGCATGCAATTATGCCACTAGCTTCACCTATTGGTACTGGAAGAGGAATAAATAATCCTTTAAATCTACGTTATATTATTGAACGCGCCAATGTACCTGTAATAGTCGATGCAGGTGTAGGATCACCAAAAGATGCATGCCATGCTATGGAATTAGGTGCAGATGCCATTCTATTAAACACAGCAATTTCAAGTGCGAAAGATCCAGGGAAGATGGCAGAAGCTATGAAGTTGGGCATTCAAGCAGGAAGAATGAGTTATCAGGCAGGAAGAATACCAGTTAAGTATACAGCTCAAGCTTCAAGTCCAACAGAAGGAATCGGATTTTTATGATGGAAAGGTATTCTCGTCAAATACGTTATAAAAATTTTGGAAGAAATGGTCAGCGTAAACTAGAACAAACACACGTGATGATCGTAGGAGCCGGAGCATTAGGAAGTCATTGTGCAGAAATATTATCACGTATGGGAGTTGGCGAACTTACAATAATTGATATGGATATTGTAGAAATATCAAATTTACATAGGCAAGCCACTTATACTGAAAATGATGCACAAATGATGGTACCCAAAGTAGAAGCATTAAAAAAGCATTTATTAGATATAAATTCTAATATTAAAATCAACGCATTATACCAAGAAATAACTTGCACCAACATTGAACACATTTTAAGAAACTCTAATCCTGCTATCGTCATGGATGGAATGGATCATTTTAAAATTAGGTACTTGATTAACGAAGCATGCCACAAATTTTCGATACCTTGGATTTATGGGGCTGCAATTGGAAGTCAAGGCACCATTTATGGCATTGATTATAAAGGACCATGTTTAAAATGTGTGCTCGATAAAATACCTGAATCTGCAGAAAGTTGTTCTATTAATGGTGTGTTGCCTACAGTCATATACCAAGTAGCTAGTATGGAAGTCTCAGAATTATTGCGTTGGCTAACATCAGCTGGATTCTCTCAAAAATTAATAACGATAGATACTTTTTCAATTCAGTATCATACAGTGAATATCAACCAACTTAAAAATAGCAATTGTAGTATTTGTGTACATCAGCAATATGATTTACTTAATCAACCTCAGCGTACAAACGTAGAGTCTCAATGTGGCGATACATTTTTGCTTCGTTTCGATGAAAAAATGTTTGAATATGCGCATTATCTACCTGCAAAAATTAAAAAAGCAAATAGTTTTGCTAAATTACTTTCTTATAACGACACCGATATTACTTTA
The DNA here is from genome assembly GCF_017891615.1 of Staphylococcus sp. GDY8P198P. Classification (NCBI taxonomy): domain Bacteria; kingdom Bacillati; phylum Bacillota; class Bacilli; order Caryophanales; family Staphylococcaceae; genus Staphylococcus; species Staphylococcus sp. GDY8P198P. The sequence goes on along the minus strand of NZ_JAESJQ010000001.1, from coordinate 81,794 downwards.
TTTAAAGATGGCCGTATGAATGTTTATGGATTAGAAGATGAAGCACAAGCGCATGCATTATATACGCATTTTGCTAAAAGCATAAAATAGGACGTTTACATTTCTCAAAAGCAAAAATTTTAGAATAAAAATTAATGTTTCTTAAATCGTAACAAGTTTATGACATATTTGTTAACAGCCCTTCTTAACATTGAAACACTATATATTGTGGTATAAATTATGTTTATATACAATATATAGAAAAGAAGGGGTAAAATGAATAAATTAGAACAAGATTTGACGAAACTTATTACAAAAGATCCTACAGTTATTAACGAAAATGCGAATAAAGATAGTGCCACTTTTTCTACGATGAGAGATTTAACAGCAGGTGTTGTATCTAAATCATATGCTTTAGATTACTTATTGCCTAAACATATAGCAGAGGCACATAAAAGTGGTGATATACATTTCCATGATTTAGATTATCACCCTTTCCAACCACTCACTAACTGTTGTTTGATCGATGCTAAAAATATGTTGAAACATGGCTTTCGAATTGGCAATGCATCTGTAACATCTCCAAAATCAATTCAAACAGCTTCAGCTCAGCTAGTTCAAATTATCGCTAACGTTTCTAGTAGTCAGTATAGGGGTTGTACCATTGATAGAGTAGATGAATTATTAAGTGACTACGTAAAATATAATGAAGCAAAACATCGAAAATTAGCGCAACAATTTGTTGAAGATACACATATTGATGCTTATGTTGATCATCAAATTACACAAGACATTAATGACGCAATTGAAAGTCTAGAATATGAAATAAATACACTTTATACTTCAAATGGACAAACGCCATTTGTCACTCTTGGTTTTGGCCTAGGTATAGATGAATATAGTAGAAAAATTCAACAAGCTATATTGAAAACACGAATAAAAGGACTCGGAAAAGATCGTATTACAGCCATCTTTCCTAAACTTGTTTTTTCCATTAAAAAAGGGGTGAATTTTAGTCAAGATGACCCTAATTATGATATTAAAAAATTAGCGTTAGAGTGTTCTACAAAAAGAATGTACCCAGATATATTAAATTATGATAAAACAGTAGAAATTTTAGGTGATTTTAAAGCGCCAATGGGTTGTCGTTCTTTTTTACCAGAATGGAAAAATAAGCAAGGTGAAGCAGAAAATAATGGAAGATGTAATTTAGGGGTAGTTACGCTTAATGTACCTAGGATAGCTATAGAATCAAATGGTGATATGGAAAAGTTCTGGGAAATATTTCATGAGAGAATGCAAATTATGCACGATGCATTAGTTTATCGCATTAAACGTATGGAACAAGCTACGCCTGATAACGCCCCTATTTTATATAAAAATGGTGCTTTTAAACATTATTTAAGTGATGAAGATAGTGTAATGTCACTATTTAAAAATAAACGTGCCACGCTGTCGATCGGTTATATAGGTTTGTATGAGGCAGCTACAGTGTTTTATGGCCCTGAATGGGAAAAAACAGCAAGAGGTAAAGCATTTACGCTTCAAATATTAAAAGCTATGAAAGTTTATCAATTGGAATGGACAGAACGCTACGATATTTGGTTTAGTATCTATAGTACACCAAGTGAGTCTTTAACAGATCGTTTTTGCAGATTAGATAAAGAAAAGTTCGGAGATATATTAGATATTACGAGCAAGGGATATTATCAAAATTCGTTCCACTACGATGTGCGAAAAGATATTACACCGTTTGAAAAGATAGATTTTGAAAAAGATTATCCATTTTATGCTAGCGGTGGTTACATACATTATTGTGAATATCCAAAATTAGATCATAATATTAAAGCATTAGAAGCGGTTTGGGATTATTCATATGACAAAATCAGTTATCTAGGAACAAATATCCCTATAGATCATTGTCGTTTATGTGATTTTAAAGGTGATTTTAAAACAACCCCAACAGGATATCAGTGTCCGGAATGTGGAAATAGTGATCCTAAAACCGTAGATGTAGTAAAACGCACATGTGGTTATTTAGGAAATCCAGTGCAACGTCCTACAATCGAAGGTAGACATAAAGAAATTTGTGCAAGAGTAAAACATATGAAAGATCAATCGATATGACAATATTAAATATCATAAATGGACAAGGTTATATTGCCAAAATAGAGTCACAAAGTTTCGTAGATGGCGAAGGTGTGAGATGTAGTTTATATGTTTCAGGATGTCCATTTGCATGTTTAAATTGCTATAATAAAGTAGCACAAAATTTTAAATATGGTGAAAAATTTAATGATGAAATTTTGAAAGAAATAATAGAAAATTGTGATCCGGATTATATAGAAGGTTTAAGCATTTTAGGTGGGGAGCCATTTTGCAACTTAGACATAACACTCAAATGTGCTCATGCATTTAGACAACGTTTTGGTCATGAAAAAACTTTATGGGTATGGACAGGATTTTTATTTGAATACTTAAGGAATGATCAATATCAAAGAAATGAATTATTAAAAAATATAGATGTACTCGTGGACGGTCCTTTCATTCATCACTTATACAAACCCAATTTACCTTATAAAGGTTCATTAAATCAGCGTGTCATCGATGTGCAAAAATCACTAGCTAGCGGTAGAATTCATGAATATATAATTTAATGTTGTGATTCCATAACTATTTCCTGAAATTTAAGCGAATTGCTATTATTATGATATAAAGTTAATTACAATCATAATGAAGACAAAAATAGATTTAGTAAAGTGCTATTAAAGGAGCGTATAAGCAATGTGTACAGGTTTTTCATTTATGTCTGAGAATCATCAAGCTATATTAGGTCGAACAATGGATTTTGTTTATCAATTAAAAGGCAACCCAGCAGTTCAACCACGTCACTATTACTGGGAATCACGTGTAGAGTATAAAGGTGAAACATTATATGGTTTCGTAGGTTCAGGCAGTGATATGGAAGGTTTTTTATTTGGGGACGGTGTTAATGAGCATGGCATTGGCGTTTCAGTACAATATTTCAGAGGCTACGCTTCTTACGCAAATGAAACTAAAGCAGGCTATATGAATATTGCTCAAAATGAAGTGATAAATTGGATACTAGGTTATAACAAAAACATAGCTGATTTAATAAAAAATGCCCAATCTGTCAATGTTGTGGCGCATACTCTGAATGACCTCTCTGAAGTTCCACCGTTACATTATCATATTTCTGATGATACGGGTAGAACAGTAGAGCTTACTTTTAATAAAGGTCAAATAGTGGTTAATGACAATCCAGTTGCCGTTTTGACTAACAACCCTGATTTAAATTGGCATTATGAAAATTTAAAGAATTACATAAACATTACACCCCAAAAGCCAAAAGAAAAAAAGTTTGCTAATATTAATTTGAAATCGTTGGGAAATGAAGGCGGCACGTATGGCTTACCAGGTGGATATACTTCAGCAGAGAGATTTATTCGCATTGCTTACTTGAAAAATTATTTAGAAGAAGCAACAAATAGTCCAGAACAAGACATACTTAATGCATTTAAATTATTGGAAATCATGAGTATACCTAAAGGTGCAGTTAGAGATGAAGAAAATGAGTTACATTATACGTTGTATCAAACCGTATTAAATTTAACGACACGCACATTTTATATTAAATGGTATAATTCTAATAAAATTACTGAATTACATTTATCAGAAGACTTACTAAATAAAAAAGAAATGACGATTTTTGAGCCAACTGAAGGATTAGCAATAACTCGTTTGAATTTAAATTCAAACCGAGTACATGTATCGAATGAACTTTAAATAATAAATAACTAATAAAAGACACATAAAAACTGCTGTTTTTATGTGTCTTTTTTATGTTTATTAACAATCATTTTTGATGGTAAAACGTATTAATCTCACTATTTTACTTAAAAATTCAAATTTTTTACTGACGCATTATAAGTAGTGTTGGGTATTAAATTTAAAATTATAATGATTAAAGAAGGATAAATTGCATTAAATTTAATAATATCAAAAATGATTTTACTATCGAAAAGGAGAGTTAGATAACAATGAGGATATTTAAAGAGTATATGGCTAGGAAAAACAATCGATATTCCATACGTAAATTTACGGTTGGAACTGCTTCAGTGCTTTTAGGTAGTTTTTTAGTTTTTAACCACAGCGAAGAAGCCCAAGCTGATACTTTACAAAAAGAACAACAAGAAGTAAAAGAAATACCTCCTAAAGTAGATATAGAGAATACAAAAAATGATTCAAATTTTGATAATATACTAGAAAAAGAAAAAAATAATGACACGATACAGCAACCAACTCAAGCTGAAATTGAAAATAAAGAAATAGAAAAAGAAAGTATTTCGAAAGATACAAAATTAATTCAGGATAGCACTAATATAACTCAGCAACAATCAGAATCCAATGCCAATGCTATTGTTGAAAATAAAGAACAACCAGAGCATTCAGATGTAAAAGAATCAGACAAACAAAAAGATAAACAAGAAAAAACACCTGAAACTATTAAAAATGATGAAGAAATAAAATCATTAGATACTGAAAAAACAGATACAGATATAATACCAACGGGTACCGAAAAGCTCAGAAAAACGGATACTGCAATAAAAAGTGAATCAAAATTAAACGAAAACGAAAGACAAATCAATCAAAATTTGACTTCTATGGAAAATAGAGTTACTGAAGTGAAAGTTGAAGAGTTAAACAATAATTTAGAGAAAAACGAAGCAGAAAAAAGTTTGAGTACGAATGAAAAAAATCTCAAAAATGACAGACAACCAGAAAAGCAATATATTCCAAAAACTAGAGTAGTCAGAAGTATCGATAGAAATCGATACTATAATGGAACACACAATAATTATCATTATTTTGGGCCTAGATTATCTTATAATTCTCTAAGAGCGGGAGATAATATTACAACAGCATTTAATGAAGTAGAAAAAAATAGAACAGAATTAACCGAAGAAGAAAGAAAACTATTTCTGAGAAATATTATTAGACAAACTTCATTAAAAAATAATAAATCTGCTTATGACAGAATTTTTAATAGAGATTATTCTGTAGCTGGAAATAGAAAACTTACAGCGAACCAAGCTAAAAATATAAACGAACTACTATATAAAATGAAAAACTTAACTGTTAATCGTGATAATCCGAATTATCAAGGTATTTATACGTTTACAAATCAAAATGATGTAACTAAAAATGATTTTGGTATCGTAAAAGACGAAGTGTTACATGATGGCGACGCGTTAATTGCAACAATGGAATTGTCAAAAGAAAAAGGTAGAGGGACATACAGATTTGAAAATTATGCAATAAGACCTAATGATAGTCTCAATAAAAAAATAAAAAAAGTTATAGCAGTTTATGAAGGCAGACAAAGAATTATTCTGCAACAAGATCATTTAGGTTATTATTCATATACACGTCCAGACAGTGGTAGAAATGGAGATCCAGATAGAGGTGGCGGTTCAGGAGGCACAGTTAAATTTTACATTTCATTTGATGCCAACCAATATATTGATGTAAATAAAGACAAATTATTTGGTTATATTCTAAGTGATACTTTAGATCCAAATGTGTTAAGGGGCGTAAATATTACTAACAAAGCTGTTAATATTCAAGAAGTAGCAGATACAATAAATGAAGCTTTAAAAAAAGCAAAAATAAGAAAAGTAGAAGATGCTATAGAAGCAGCAACACAATTAAAACAACAAGCTGAAACAAAACTAGTCGAGGTAACTCGAGATCAATTAGTGACATCAACTGAAAAAGCTGAGATTGATAAAATGAATGTAGATATTGAAAAAGCCAAATCATCAGCAATGCAAATGTTAAACGCTCTACCGGACGGAATCACAAATAAAGATGTATTACGGAAAAGAATAAATGATATTACACCAGTAACATCACCAGAAGTGAACGATGCAGATAGTAACGGAGTCTTAGATGCAGAACAATTATCAGAAGCATCTCAAGCAGTAGCGAATGCCGAGCAAGCCAAAGCTGCAGTTGATACAAAACTTACTGAGGTTAATTCAGACAGTTTAGTGACACCGAACGAAAAAGCAGCAGTAGATAAGTTGATTCAAACATTAGAAGCTGCGAAACAAACAGCGAAAGAAAAATTAGATAATGTAGCAGATATTATAGCAGGTAAGACTGATTTACAAACAAGGTTAAATAATATCACATCTGTAACGTCACCAGAAGTGAACGACGTGGATAGTAACGGTGTGTTAGATACAGAACAATTGTCAGAAGCATCTGCAGCAGTGTCGAACGCTGAACAAGCAAAAACAGCAGTAGATACAAAAGTGACAGAAATTACAGCGGATGGCTTAGTTACTCCAGATGAAAAAACAGCAGTAGATGCGTTAATTCAAACTTTAGAAACTGCGAAACAAACAGCAAAAGAGATGTTAGATAGTGTACCGTCTAGTACCGCAGGCAAGACAGAGTTACAAACGAGACTAGATAATATTACATCTGTAACATCACCAGAAGTGAACGACGCGGATAGTAACGGTGTGTTAGATACCGAGCAATTGTCCGAGGCAGAGCAAGCAGTAGTGAATGCTGAACAAGCAAAAACAGCGGTAGATAATAAATTAGCAGATGTAACATCAGATGGTTTAGTGACACCGGATGAAAAATCTGAAGTAGACCAATTGATTCAAGCATTAGTAACTGCTAAACAAGAAGCGAAAGAAAAATTAGATAGTGTACCAAATGGTACAGCAGGAAAAGACGAGTTACAAACAAGATCGGGTAATATCGCATCAGTTGTATCACCAGAGGTGAATGATGCAGATAGTAATGGTGTATTAGATACAGAACAATTGTCAGAGGCAGAGCAAGCAGTGACAAACGCTGAGCAAGCGAAAACGGCAGTAGACACAAAATTAACTGAAATAATAGCGGATGGATTAGTAACACCGGAAGAAAAAGTGGCAGTGGATCAATTAACACAAGCATTAGAGACAGCAAAACAAACAGCGAAAGAGAAATTAGATAGTGTACCAAACGGCACCGCGGGTAAAGGTGATTTGCAAATAAGATTGGATAACATCACATCCGTAACATCACCGGAAGTGAACGATGCAGATAGTAATGGTATGTTAGATACTGATCAATTGTCAGAGGCAGAGCAAGCAGTGACAAATGTTGAGCAAGCAAAAGTCGCAGTAGATAATAAATTAGCGGATGTAACATCAGATGGCCTAGTGACTCCTGATGAAAAATCCGAAGTAGATGTGTTAATCCAAGCATTAGACACTGCGAAACAAGCAGCGCAAGAAAAACTAGATAGTGTACCAAATAGTACCGTAGGTAAGACTGACTTACAAACGAGATTCAATAACATCGCATCAGTTGTATCGCCAGAGGTGAATGATGCAGATAGTAACGGTGTCTTAGATACAGAACAATTGTCAGAGGCAGAGCAAGCAGTGTCAAATGCGGAACAAGCAAAAAGAACAGTAGATACCAAGTTAGCAAATGTAACAACTGACGGATTAATAACAGCAGATGAAAAAGCCGAAGTAGATGCGTTAATCCAAGCGTTAGAAACTGCGAAACAAACAGCAAAAGAGAAGTTAGATAGTGTACCGTCTAGTACCGCAGGAAAAGACGCGTTACAAACAAGACTGGATAATATCGCACCAGTAACATCTCCAGAAGTAAATGATGCAGATAGTAACGGAGTGTTAGATACTGAACAATTATCTGAAGCAGAAAAATCAGTGACAAATGCTGAACAGACAAAAAGCGCAGTAGATACGAAACTGGCAGAAATCACAGCGGATGGTCTAGTAACTCCGAATGAAAAATCCGAAGTAGACGCGTTAATTCAAACATTAGAAACTGCAAAACAAACAGCGAAAGAGAAGTTAGATAATGTACCAAATGGCACAGTAGGTAAAACTGAGCTGAAAACAAGATTGGATAATATTGCATCTGTAACTTCCCCAGAGGTGAATGATGTAGATGGTAATGGGGTCTTAGATACTGACCAATTGTCCGAAGCAAGTCAAGCAGTAGTGAATGCTGAACAAGCGAAAACAGCGGTAGATAATAAATTAGCAGATGTAACATCCGATGGTCTAGTAACTCCAGATGAAAAATCGGCAGTGGACCAATTAATTCAAGCATTAGAAACTGCAAAACAAGCAGCGAAAGAAAAGCTAGATAGTGTACCAAGGGGCACTGTAGGAAAAGACGCGTTACAAACAAGATTGGACAATATTGCACCAGTAACATCTCCAGAAGTAAATGATGCAGATAGTAATGGAGTCTTGGATATAGATAAGTTATCTGAAGCATCACAAGCAGTAGCGAATGCGGAACAGGCAAAAACAGCAGTGGATACAAAAGTGACAGAAATTACAGCGGATGGTTTAGTAACTCCAGATGAAAAAGCAGCGGTAGACGCGTTAATTCAAACATTAGTAGCTGCGAAACAAACAGCAAAAGAGAAGTTAGATAGCGTACCGTCTAGTACCACAGGTAAAGATGAGCTACAAAGAAGATTGGATAACATCACATCCGTAACATCACCGGAAGTGAACGATGCTGATAGTAACGGAGTCTTAGATACAGAACAATTGTCAGAAGTATCTGCAGCAGTGTCGAACGCGGAACAAACAAAAACAACAGTTGATAATAAATTAGCGGATGTAACATCAGATGGCTTAGTGACTCCAGATGAAAAAGCCGCAGTAGATGCGTTAATTCAAACATTAGATACTGCAAAACAAGTAGCAAAAGAAAAATTAGATAAGGTACAAGACGGAACAGCAGATAAAGATGTGTTGCAAAGAAGATTAGACCAAATACCATCCGTAGTATCACCAGAAGTAAATGATGCAGATAGTAACGGAGTCTTAGATACAGTACAATTGTCAGAAGCAACTCAAGCAGTGATAAATGCCGAGCAAGCGAAAACAGCAGTAGATAATAAACTGACTGAAGTTACAGCTGATGGTTTGGTAACACCGGATGAAAAATCCGCAGTAGATGCGTTAATTCAAACTTTAGAGACTGCAAAACAAACAGCGAAAGAAAAATTAGATAGTGTACCGGATGGCACTGAAGGAAAAGCTACTTTACAAACAAGACTAGATAGCATCTCATCCGTAATATCACCGGAAGTAAATGATGTGGATAGTAATGGAGTATTAGATACTGAGCAATTATTAATAGCATCTCATATAATAGAGAATGTGGAACAAGTAAAAGGAACATTGGATACAAAGCTTTCTGAAATCACATCCGATGGTTTAGTGACTCCGGGTGAAAAAGCGGAAATCGATAGACTAATCTTGGGACTGAAAGTAATAAAACAAGCAGCAAAAGATAAACTGAATACTGTACCGGACAGCACAACAGGTAAAGATGCGTTACAACGAAGATTAGACAATATCACTTCCGTAACGTCACCAGAGATAAATGATGCGGATAGTAATGGTGTGTTAGATACAGAACAATTATCCGAAGCGACTGAAGCAGTGATAAATGCCGAGCAAGCAAAAACTGCAGTAGATACTAAACTGACTGAAATTACATCTGATGGATTAGTGACACCGCATGAAAAAGCTGAAGTAGACGCGTTAGTTCAATCATTAGAAACTGCAAAACAAACAGCGAAAGAGAAACTAGATAGTGTACCGAATATCATAGCAGGTAAAGCAGAGTTACAAGCAAGATTGAATCAAATTACATCTGTAACATCGCCAGAAGTGAACGATGTAGATAGTAACGGTGTGTTAGATACACAACAATTATCAGAGGCAGAAAAAGTAATCAAAGCAGCCGAATCAACAAAAACAGCAGTGGATACTAAGTTGGCCGATATTACATCAGATGGCTTAGTAAATCCAAAAGAAAAGGCAGAAATCGATAAGTTGATTCAAAAATTAGATAAAGAAAAACAAGCAGCGAAAGATAAGCTAGCCCAAGTACCGAACGGCACAGCAGGAAAAGCAGAGTTACAAAGAAAACTAGACCAAATTACATCTGTAACATCACCAAAAGTGAACGACGCAGATAGTAATGGTGTACAAGATACAAAACAAGTCTCAGAGGTAAATAAAGCAATCAAAGCAGCAGAATCAGCAAAAACAGCAGTGGATACTAAGTTGGCCGATATTACATCAGATGGCTTAGTAAATCCAAAAGAAAAGGCAGAAATCGATAAGTTGATTCAAAAATTAGATAATGAAAAACAAGCAGCGAAAGATAAGCTAGCCCAAGTACCGAATGGCACAGCAGATAAAGCAGAATTACAAAGAAGATTAGACGAAATCGTATCTGTAACATCGCCAGAAGTGAACGACGCAGATAGTAATGGTGTACAAGATACAAAACAAGTCTCAAAAATAAGCAAAGCAATCAAAGCAGTAGAATCAACAAAAGCAGCAGTAGATAATAAACTGGCCGATATTACATCAGATGGCTTAGTAAATCCAAAAGAGAAAGCAGAAATCGATAAGTTGATTCAAAAATTAGATAAAGAAAAACAAGCAGCGAAAAGTAATCTAGCCCAAGTACCGAATGGCACAGCAGGAAAAGCAGAGTTACAAAGAAAACTAGAACAAATTACATCTGTAACATCACCAAAAGTGAACGACGCAGATAGTAATGGTGTCTTAGATACAAAACAAGTTTCAGAGGCCAAAAAAGCAATTGCAGACGCTAAAGCAGCACAAACAAAAATCATTAATAAGATAAAAGAGATTAGAAAAGATGGTCTGATTACTCCTAGTGAGCAAGCTGATTTAGACAAACTCATAGAAAAATTGGATTCAATAAGACGAATTGCAAAAGAAAAAATAAGTAACTTACCAAGCGGTACAGCAAATATTGATGGATTACAGACTAAATTAGATAACATCACATCAGTAACAAAAGTAAATGATAAAGATAATAATAGTATATTAGGTAAGAAACAGGCATTGGACACGGAGCAAGTAAAAGATAAGCATAATACAAGTCATTTTGATAATGACGAACAAGCGACTATAAATAGCAAATCGCTAGGCATAGATTTAAGTCAATTTAATGTTCAAAATAATCGTCACAACCTTGAAGTATTAAATAAAAAATCATTTGAAAATCCAAATAAAGAAAATAACTTCAATATGAATTTACCGTATACTGGATTAGACAAAAAGAACCCTTATGCATTCGAAATTCTATTTGGAATTTTAGGATTAATGATCGTTTATAGAAGATATTTAACAAGTGATAAAAACATAGAACATTAAGTTTGAAACTTTAAAAGTTTCATTGAATTTATAAGCACTTTGGAATGATTAGATTAAAAGTCTAATATCCAAAGTGCTTTTTTTAATGAAATTTAATATATTGATAGTAACGATTTAGAAGTCATATTGATTTTCTTCTTCCTTCAAAACTTGTGTATATGCTTTTGAAGTGCGTAATGTAGATAAAACTAAGTCATCTAATCTAAATAAAATGTCATCATTTACAATCTCACCATTTGAAAAGTCACGTTCTTCTATAAATACATAAGCTTGCATAATATGTGCCTTCATATAACCTAATATCGGTTTTAGTTGTGTTTCAGGGATGAGATAATGTTTTGGTGATCCAGCAGTTGCAACTATACTTACGATTTTATCTTTAAATGCATTAACTGGTAGTAAGTCAAATACATTTTTCAATGTACCTGGAATGGAAGCTTGGAAGATAGGAAATCCGATGAAAATGACATCAGCATTCATCAAAGTTTGAGTAAGATATAACGTATCGCCACTGTAATCTAAATAATTTCTTCCATCACTAAACACCAATTCTAACTCTTTTAAATCTATAAAATTAACATGATGCGTATCATCTTGATTATTAAGTGCTTGATTCAAATAAGTCATGGCAGTACGTGTTTTTGAACCAACGCTAGAGCCAGATAGTAATACAATATTCATAGTATCATTGACCTACTTTCTTAAATGTTTTTTTACAGCTGGAATAATTTCATTACCTATAAGTTCTATATTCTTCATAATTTTATTAAACGGAACACCGCCAAAATCAATTTGAGCCATAAATCGTTGGTGATTGTATAATTCATGTTGATACAGAATTTTTTCGATGATTTGTTGTGGACTACCAACCATTAAAGCATCTCTATAATCAGGAGCTTTTGCAAATTGTTGTTTTGGATAACCTGTACCTCTAATAAATGACATTCCAACATTTAGATGTGGGTAGAACTCTTTCAAAGCATCTTGAGTTGTGTCAGCAGTATAAAATAAACTTGCTGTTGATACTGGTAAAGATTCCGGTGAATGATCAAAACCATTTTCTTGTGCAGTGAGTCTGTACTGTTCAATGGACTCTTTAAAGGTCATTGCTGGACCGCCGAGTGTTGTAATCATCATTGGTATACCTTGTCTACCTGCTTTGATAGCACTTGCGGGAGGGCCTCCAACTGCGCGCCAAATAGGTAATGTGTCATCAATTGGACGTGGGAAAATCTTCATGTTATTTAAATCAGGTCTAAATTTACCTGACCAAGTAATTTTATCGGTTTTATTTAATTCCATTAATAAATTAAGTTTTTCTTCATAAAGTTCGTCATAATTATTCAAGTCTAATCCAAATAAATCAAATATACCTGTACGTGAAGCGCGACCTGCTACAATTTCAGCTCGGCCATGTGAAATTAAGTCTAAAGTAGCAAAATCTTCAAATACTCTTACAGGATCTGCAGCACTTATAATACTAGAAGAACTGGAAATTTTTATTGTTTTAGTGGCTTGCGCTATGGCACCTAAAACTACTGTGTGTGCTTGTGTTGTAAAATGTTCTTGGTGGCTTTCACCGACACCAAATACATCAATACCAGCCTGTTCAGCTAATTGACTAGCTTCTATAAGTTCATTAATTCTTTGCTCATAACTCACTTTTTCTCCATTATGCGGATTTAATAAATGATCACCTAATGAGTAGAGCCCAAATTCCAATGGAGTATTTTCATTCATTTTTAAATGTGCCATATAATCACCTTTCTATAATTCATGTAGATTATTTTCAATTTCTGTTCGTTGTGCTTCCATAAAGTCTGGTAAATTTAAATGTTTACCCAAATCTTCTATTTTTGTGTCTACCGTAAATCCAGGTTCATTCGTAGCAAATTCGTATAAAATACGATTTTGTCTATAATATAAAGATTTGAAAAAGTATCTGTCTATAATTCCTGAATTATTTTCAGGTTGTTGCTCTATTATTTTATGAATTGAATTTAAATCACTATCTTTTGGTGTATTAACAGCAATATGATGCACATAACCTTGACCAGGTCTAGCACGTTCACCTTGTTGTTCTACAATAACAAAATCAGTATATAATCCATTTTGATCTAAAGTCATAACAGTATCGTTTACATCTTCTTTAAGTGTATATGACAAGCTATTTTTTAAGAAATCGAGCGTGGCTTGAGCATTTTTAACTCTTAGTTCTACAGGGCCCATACCTAAAATTTGGTATTGCTCGGGAATCTCACTATACGGATTTTTTCTCCAAGCATTCGGTGTATGATAATTGCCATTAACTAATAAAATAATCTCCAAACCATCTATATCATTAAAAGTAATAGCAGGCTGATTTAAATAATCTAATGATGTCCATGTAATTTTGAATTGATTTAGTCTTTCTTTAAAAAAATTCAGAGCATTTTCATCAGGGACAAGTAATGATAAGCGATAGATAGAATCAGTTCCAGGACGATTTTTCCCTAAAAGTGGTATTTCAAAAAAACTTAATAACGTGCCAGCAGAACCAATTTCATCTCCAAAGAATAAATGATACATTTTAGGATTATCTTGGTTAACTGATTTTTCAACCAACCTTAGTCCTAATACTTGAGTATAAAAGTCTTTATTTTTTTGAGCATTTTTTGTATACATTGAAATGTGATGGTGACCAACGATATTCATATATATACCTCCTCGTAATAAACTTTTCAGTTGCTCGTGTTATCAGTATAATAGCAATAAAACTTCTCAATACTCATAACCATTATCGTATAGATTAAACACCTTTGGTATAAAAAATATACTAGTTTTGTATAATATATTTCCTTTTTACAAAAAAAGCAAGTTTGAAAGTTTATGAATGATAGAACTATGAAGAATGGTCTGATTTTTAAATATCTGAATTAAAGTTTGGTATAATTATTTTAATAGTGTCTGAAAATTTATTATCAGTAAGCATTAATTAAAAATATTAATAAATAACATAATATTGTGAAAGAAATATGACACGTATTGATGACGAACTAAATCAGGAGTTAAAGTATGGATTTATTTTTAGTTTACATTTTAATTGCTATATTTTTAGGTGGTTTAGTCAGAACATATTTTGGTTTTGGGGAAGCACTCGTGAGCATGCCACTTTTAACATTGATAGGGCTAAACTTACATACATCTATTTCACTGGTAGGCTTAGCTGGACTAATGGTAGCAAGTTTAAATATATTTTTAGATTATAGGAATATAAAAATTAAAGTATTATTATTGATGTTGTTAGGGAGCTTATTAGGTGTTCCAATTGGCATATTGATTTTACAGCATATTACAACCTCTTATATACAATTGATGCTAGGACTATTTTTAATACTTTATGGTGTATATGCGTTTGGAAAAATTACCTTTTTTAAAAATAGATATAATATCATATTGAAATCTAATATTTGGGCGAGCCTAACAGGTATGATTTCAGGTATATTAGGAAGTTTGTATAATTCACACGGTGTACCAGTTGTAATTTATGGCACAATGTCACCTTGGCATATTAAAGATTTTAGAAGTACGGTACAAGCACATTTTTTAATTACAGCGATATTTGTAGTGATTGGACAAGCATCTGGAGGGATATGGACTGGCCAAACGGTATCCTTATTTTTGTTGAGCATACCTTGTTTGATTATTTCAGTCATTATTGGAAAGTATCTAATAAATCACACGACTTATCATAATTTTGAAAAATGGATATACTTATTTATTACAATTTTAGGATTTTTACTATTGTTAATATAAAATCAAAAGGTCGAATTGCGTTCTATTTTTAGAAACGTGATTCGACCTTTAACTATATTTACTATTATTTGGAATTGACATTAATACTTTTATTCAATAATACGAAGAATAAAATGAAAGCAATGGAAATAGCAATATGACCTAATCCCGAAATGCCAGCAATAGCAGGGCTCACTTCAAAACCTTTCATAGTTGCTATACCATTAACAAATTGCATAGCAACCGTTAATAATACCCCGATATGATAAACATAAAAGAAATAATTAAATAAAGTATGATGCTGAGTAAGTTTTAATTGGTGTTCTATCACCATAAATATTAAAAACATGATTGTACCTAATACGAGTAGATGTGTATGCGTTACATTTAATTGCGAATAACCACTAAAATTTTCTGTTTTTGACATCTCTCTATAAAATAGACCACTGAGCATGCCTAATAAAGTATAAAATGCTGAACTGAACATTAATTTTTTCATTTTAACGACCTCCTGTAATGAATGTTTAATTTTAATATAAAGTAAGATTATGAACTCTATATGAACGATTAAAAAATTTTCTTATTTTTGTATGGTATTAAGTACTTATGTAGTATTTGTTCTTCAAAACTTTCCATTACTTAATCAACTTTACAATTCAAAGTAATTTATTTTATCGTGCTTAATGGAATAATTTATTGCAATACAGAACCTCTAAATTTAGAAATTTAACAATATTGAAAAATTATTAATTGCGGTATGCTAAAAACTATATATTTAAAATTGCGAACAACTGTGATTTGTGACATTGTTTTTAATTAATAACTTACCTTTAAAAAAAAACTTGATTTTTCAAATTAATTGAGTAGAATTAAATTGTGGTAAAGATTATTTTGAGGTGGGAAAAGATGAAAAACAAACAAGGATTTTTACCTAATAGGTTAAACAAGTACTCTATTAGAAAGTTTACAGTTGGAACAGCATCATTATTAATTGGGGCAACACTTGTATTTGGTGTTAGTAGCGAAGTAAAAGCTGATGAATTAGACTCAATTACTAATGATAATAAGGCTAATGATTCAGATAAAGGTGAAGCACTTGATGTGCAAGATATAAAAAGTGTAGAAGATAATAACACAACGTCAAGTCGTAGTGAAAATTCGGTTACTGAAGAAAAGACAGAAAATTCTAATAATGAATTGCAAACAGAAGAAACTGATAATGACCTTAATCCGGATCAAAAAGAGTTAGATAATAATGGTGCAGCATTAGGTAATACAGAAGAATATAATAACACTAATGAATCTACAAATGAGGTTTTGAATAAGCAACCAACAGAAGCATCAGATATATCTGAAACAAAACAAGATGTAAACAATGATACTTCTAGTTCAGCTGAAGATAGTACGAATAAAGATAATACGGATCAAAAAACAACGACTAAAAGTAATGAACAAACAAATGATAAAAATAAAGCTGAAGATACAACAGATGAAACATCAACTGAGACGTCAACAGAAACAACAAAGGATACAGATATATCTAGTAACGAAACGCCAACTGAAAAAGCATTAGAAAAAAATCCTGACACTTCTAATAAGACAAAAGAAGACACTAGAACAGAAAATTTAGATGGACAAAATGATAATCAACCATTAAGTGAACCATCCTCTGAAGAAGAAAGAACTACGAAAGTGACGAGAAATCCTGAAACAAATAATCATATACAGTCAAAATTAACAAAACAATTGTCAGAAACAGAGAATAAACAAAAGGCTGTTGAAGACTATTTAAATAGTCAGCTTTCAACAGAAGACACTAAAGCAATTTTAGAAAACGCTGATATTGATTATAAAAATACAACTGATGAAGCAATAAATATTGAAATTTTAAAGGCTTCAATTATTCAACTTTCGAATGAACAGGATAAAACGAAAACGTTAGCCACTCCAAAACGTACCTTGTTGCGTTCTATGGCTACGCCAACTGCATTACGAGCAGCAGTAGAACAAAATGAAAAAGTTGAAAAATCACTTGGCTATATGGACAACTATACATTTGCATCATTGATTTTTGATCCAGGCAAGTTAGATTCACAAAAGACTTTAGACAGCAATATCATACCTTTTGATATTCATAGTTACATGTCAGGTTCAAATTCAGGTGATCGCTATAAAATTGATTTGAAATTGGATCCGAAAATAGCGAGTCATGTCACAAAAATATCTGCCAATCCTAGTGGTAGAAATACCCCTGTTGAATTTATAAGATTAAAAGATGAAGACGGTAATTTCACTAATACTTGGGAAATAAATTTCATTAGAGCAAATGATGGCTTGTTTGGAGGCGCTGAAATATTATCACAGTATACAGCGGCCAACGGTAAGATAGAGTTAGATGATACGATAGGTAACATTTTGAATGCATCTGGAGATTTAAGTAATAATAAGTTGAATTATCAAATGTTTATTAGAGATTCACTTTCTAATAAAATAGTTAAAACTTCTGAAAGTAGTGGTTATTTCTTAACTACATCTGACAAAGATTTAAGTCAATTAGAAAATAACCTTTCTCCAGAAAATAGTAATGCATTTAAAGCAAGTAGTGGCTCTGCAACATATGATGGTTCTGTAGGAACACATGGAGGGTTACTGATTGATCAACAAATAATGAAAAATGGTATCTTCTCATATTCTAAAATTAAATCAAAACAATGGTCATATAATTATCAAATAGATAAAGATTTATTGCCGTATATTGAAGGAGTAGAATTACATACGTATGACTACAAAGGCCTTTCAGGCTTTGACAAGACGTATCACGCTGAAGATAAAGTAGCTGATTTACAGCTTGATAGTATCGGTAATGGCACAATTACTAGTAATGACTTAAATAAATTAATCGAGTTTAACAATACTTTACCTGAAACAGTAGGCGTTCGTATTGTAATTAAGTTAAATCAAAGTGTAAATAATATATTAACTAAAGATGCGGAATATGATTCTGAAGGTAATCTTATTCGAGAAACAACAAAACAAAAAGAAGATTTTACCTTTGCAGGTTATTTAACTGATAGTAATAATCTTTTAATAAATAATACGTTAGGGACTTCAACTTTAGCACTACAAGATTATGATAAAGATGGTTTACTAGACCGATATGAACGACAAGTATCACTTTCAGATCCTGAAAACGAAGATACAGATGGAGATGGTAAAAACGATGGTGATGAAGTCATCAACTATAAAACTTCACCATTAGTAGGTAAACCTGATGCGGCCGATATTACAAATGAGGATAGAGTTGTAACTGGGTCAGTTCCATTAAAAGAAGGTGCAGCAACTCAAACTGCAAAAGTGTTAGATGCAACTGGAAAAGTCATTGGTACATCAATAGTTAATCCTGATGGTACATTTTCGGTATCTATTCCGCAATCACCTGAGTGTACCTATACTATCGCAATCGATTCACCTAATTATGAAAATGATGAAGTAAATACATTTGAAGTTATTGATATTTCCAAGGTACCAACACCATCAATTAATCCAGTTGATGACAATGATACAGTAATTAAAGTTAATGGTTCAGCAGGTGCAACTGTTACGGTTAAAGATAATAACAATGTTGAGATTGGAAAAGTTCAAATTCCTAATGATGGTTCAGCAGCCTCTTTAACATTGAATCAACCATTGAAAGCTGGGACTATTTTAACTGCAACAGCTAGCAAAGGTGGAAAAACAAGTGAAGTTTCAGATCAAATTACAGTAACAGATGCGACAGCACCAGATGCACCAGTGATAAATCCAATAACAAGTAAAGCCACACAAGTAACTGGTACAGCAGAACCTAATTCAACAGTAACTGTTGCTTTCTCAGGTGGTGGTAAAGTTTCAGTAACTACTGACAGTCAAGGTAGATATACAGTAGATATACCAAGTGGTGTTACTCTGCAAGGTGGAGAAGTATTTAAAGCAATAGCAACAGATAAAGCAGGTAATGAATCATCTGTTGCGACACGTATAGTAACAGACGTAACAGCACCAGATGCTCCTACATTAAATGATGTCAATAGTAATAGTAAGCAATTGAATGGGCAAGCAGAAGCAAATTCAACAGTTAGTGTGACTTTCCCAAGTGGCGAAGTTGTAGATACAGTAGCAGATCAAGATGGAAATTTCACAGTAGACATTCCAGAAAACGAAGGATTACAAGGTGGAGAAACGATAGTAGCTACGTCGAAGGACAAAGCAGGTAACATTTCTCAAAAAGGTAGCACTCAAGTCATAGATGCAACAGCGCCAGATGCACCACAAATAAGCCATGTGACAAGTGTAAGTACAGAGGTTAAAGGCACAGCAGAAGCAAATTCGACAGTTAGTGTGACCTTCCCAAGTGGTGAAGTTGTGGAAACCAAGGCTGATCAAGATGGAAATTTCACTGTATCTATCCCAGAAAACGAAGAGTTACAAGGTAAAGAAACGATCAGTGCTACATCAAAAGACAGTGCAGGTAATGTTTCTCATGCTGGATCAACAACAGTAACAGATGCAACAGCACCAGCACCACCAACGGTTAACAGTGTAACTAGTCAAGATACAAATATTAGTGGAACAGCAGAGCCAGGGTCAACAGTCACAATAACATTCCCAAATGGTGAAGTTGCTACTGGTGAAACAGATGAAACAGGAAAATATATAATAGCAATTCCGAATGAAGTTGATTTAGAAGGTGGCGAAGAATTACAGGTTATATCCACAGACGATACTGGTAATGAAACAGAACCAGTTAAAACAACGGTTAAAGATACAACAGCACCAGATGCGCCAACAATAAACGATGTAACAAGTGAAGATACACAAATTATCGGTAAAGCTGAACCAGGATCAACAGTCACAGTGACATTCCCAGACAATACTACAGCGATAGGCACAGCTGATGACCAAGGTAATTACACAATAGATATTACGTCCGGTACTAAGTTAGAAGGTAGTGAAGAACTACAAGTAACAGCAACAGATAAAACAGGAAATATTTCAAAACCAACTTCAACGACTGTTATAGATAAGACAGCACCGGATGCGCCTAAAGTAAATAGAGTATCAAGTGAAGACGTACAAATTGCGGGAAGTTCAGAACCTAATTCAACAGTTACAATCACATTCCCTGGTAATATCACGGTTGATGTAGAAGCGGATGAACACGGTAACTTTATCGTAGATATTCCAAATACGGTTGATTTAATTGGTGGCGAAGAGATTCAAGCAATAGCACAAGATAAATCTAATAATAAATCAATAGAAGCTTCAACAATAGTAGTTGATGCAACAGCGCCAAACGCACCAACAGTGAAAGATGTAACAAGTGAAGATACAACAATTGGTGGCACAGCAGAACCAGGATCAACAGTCACAGTGACATTCCCAGATGGTACTACAGCAGAAAGTAAAGCAAATGACCAAGGTGAATATACAATTACTATACCTGAAAAAATAGATTTAAAAGGTGACGAAGAACTATTAATATCAGCGATGGATAGTAATGGAAATATCTCAGATTCTTTAACAACAACCGTTAAAGACACAACAGCACCAGAAGCACCGACGGTGAAAGACGTAACAAGTGAAGATACAACAATTGATGGCACAGCAGAGCCAGGATCAACGGTCACAGTAACGTTCCCAGATGGGACAACGGCAACGGGCACAACTGATGACCAAGGTAACTATACAATCGAAATTCCATCAGATGTGGACTTAGACGGTGGAGAAGACATTGTCGTAACAGCAACAGATAAAGATGGCAATACATCGTCAGAAGCAACGACAACAGTAGTAGACACGACAGCTCCATCAGCACCAACGGTGAAAGACATAACAAGTGAAGATACAACAATTGGTGGCACAGCAGAGCCAGGATCAACAGTTACAGTAACGTTCCCAGATGGCACAACGGCAACAGGAACAGCTGATGACAAGGGCAACTATACAATCGAAATTCCATCAAATGTCAAATTAGATGGCGGAGAAGACATCAAAGTGGTAGCAACAGATAAAGATGGCAACACATCGTCAGAAGCAACAACAACAGTAGTAGATACAACAGCACCAGAAGCACCGACGGTGAAAGGTGTAACAAGCGAAGATACAACAATTAGTGGCACGGCAGAGCCAGGATCAACAGTCACAGTAACGTTCCCAGATGGCACAACAGCAACGGGCACAGCTGATGACCAAGGTAACTATACAATCGAAATTCCATCAGATGTAGACTTAGACGGTGGAGAAGACATTGTCGTAACAGCAACAGATAAAGATGGCAATACATCGTCAGAAGCAACGACAACAGTAGTAGACACGACAGCTCCATCAGCACCAACGGTGAAAGACGTAACAAGTGACGACACAACAATTGGTGGCACAGCAGAACCAGGATCAACGGTCACAGTAACGTTCCCAGATGGGACAACGGCAACAGGTACTGCAGACAGTGAAGGAAACTACACAATTGAAATTCCATCAGATGTAGACTTAGACGGTGGAGAAGACATCAAAGTTGTAGCGACAGATAAAGATGGCAACACATCGTCAGAAGCAACAACAACAGTAGTAGACACAACAGCACCAGAAGCACCGACGGTGAAAGGTGTAACAAGCGAAGATACAACAATTAGTGGCACGGCAGAGCCAGGATCAACAGTCACAGTAACGTTCCCAGACGGAACAACAGCAACAGGCAAAACTGATGACCAAGGCAACTACACAATTGAAATTCCATCAGATGTAGACTTAGACGGTGGAGAAGAGATCAAAGTTGTAGCAACAGATAAAGATGGCAACAAATCAGAAGAAACTACGACAACAGTAGTAGATACAACAGCTCCATCAGCACCAACGGTGAACGGTGTAACAAGTGACGACACAACAATTGGTGGAACAGCAGAACCAGGATCAACAGTCACAGTAACGTTCCCAGATGGGACAACGGCAACAGGTACTGCAGACAGTGAAGGCAACTATACAATTGAAATCCCATCAGATGTGGACTTAGACGATGGGGAGCCAATCAAAGTTGTAGCAACAGATAAAGATGGCAACACATCGTCAGAAGCAACAACAACAGTAGTAGATACAACAGCACCAGAAGCACCGACGGTGAAAGGCGTAACAAGCGAAGATACAACAATTGGTGGCACAGCAGAGCCAGGATCAACGGTCACAGTAACGTTCCCAGATGGGACAACGGCAACAGGTACTGCAGACAGTGAAGGCAACTACACAATTGATATTCCATCAAATGTCAAATTAGATGGCGGAGAAGATATTATAGTTACTGCTAAAGATAAAGATGGCAATACATCAGAAGAAGCGAAGACAACAGTAGTAGATACAACAGCTCCATCAGCACCAACGGTGAACGGTGTAACAAGTGACGACACAACAATTGGTGGAACAGCAGAACCAGGATCAACAGTCACAGTAACGTTCCCAGACGGAACAACAGCAACGGTCACAACTGATGACCAAGGTAACTATACAATCGAAATTCCATCAGATGTGGACTTAGACGGTGGAGAAGACATCAAAGTGGTAGCGACAGATAAAGATGGCAACACATCGTCAGAAGCAACAACAACAGTAGTAGACACAACAGCACCAGAAGCACCGACGGTGAAAGGTGTAACAAGCGAAGATACAACAATTAGTGGCACGGCAGAGCCAGGATCAACAGTCACAGTAACGTTCCCAGACGGAACAACAGCAACAGGCAAAACTGATGACCAAGGCAACTATACAATTGAAATTCCATCTAGCATAGATTTAAAAGGTGGCGAAGAATTACAAGTCACAGCAAAAGATAAAAATGGTAATGTATCTAAACCAAATATTGTTATAGTAAGTACTACGGGAGAAAATCCAGGCAACGGAGAAAAT
>NZ_JAESJQ010000001.1:0-58698 GCF_017891615.1 Staphylococcus sp. GDY8P198P | reverse complement strand
AGAGAATCCAGGCAATGGAGAAAATCCAGGCAATGGAGAAAATCCAGACAACGGAGAAAATCCAGGTAACGGAGAGAATCCAGGTAATGGAGAAAATCCAGGTAACGGAGAGAATCCAGTTAATGGAGAAAATCCAGGTAGCGGAGAGAATCCAGTTAATGGAGAAAATCCAAGCAATGGAGAGAATCCAGGTAACGGAGAAAATCCAGGTACAGTAGGAAACTCAAATACTCAAAAACCAGACTCAGCAGAAATTTCAGATATAAGTCAGCCATCTAATAGCGACACTAGTTCTGAAATAAAACAAAATAATAATTCAGAAATAGTAAATACGCGTTCTGACAACTCTAGAAAAAACAACGATAATAAATATGAATTACCTGAAACAGGAAAAGACGAAGTTAATAAAGGTACTTTATTCGGTTCATTATTTGCAGGCTTGGGAGCATTATTACTATTTATCAAGCGTCGTAGAAAAAATGAAGAAGATAAGTAGTAAATATAAAAAATAATATTAAACTAAAGAAACCTGAGACAATTATAGTCTCAGGTTTTTTATATTGTGATAGGAATCATGTAAAAAAAGAACATATATAATTGTGAAATTATATTTTAATAAATAGAGTGTGATTTATTAAAAATTGTTTATTAATTGTACGTAATGTGTATATAGTAATTACAGGTTATTAAATAATAAAACGGGGTTATTGTATGTATATTATTGTTCAATATAGTAAAGGTAATACATTGTTTTATTTACGTAATAAAAATCAAGAACCAATTAATTCAAAAGTAGTAGCAATTTCGAAAGACAAATATAATGAAGAATTGCTACAACATATTTATAGTATACTTTCTCAAACGAATCACAGTGTTAAAGAGTTAGACTTTGTAGTAATTGAAATGAATGACATAGAATCATTAGAAATAAATGCAGTTTGTGAAGTGAGTAGATACTTAGAAACGCAGCTAAATAAAAATATCATTGTAACTAATAGTATAGAAACTTTTAATTACAATGAATATTTGAAAAACTAAAAAGGCGATATAATTGCGTAATTGACACTTTAAATTAACGTTTTTTATGAATTACTCACATTTTAATTGTGCATGTACATATAGTGTTCTATGACCGTCAACTGTTTCGTTCACAACGTCAGTAAGGTTGTGACATATTACGATAAAATAAATTCATAATAATTTTCACCAAGTATATTTTTAGCTATGTAAACTGAAGGATTTAAATTTTGTTTAACAAAATTTGGTACTTCGTCTTGTTTAATGTCATACATAACTTCAATTTCTTTAGAAAATAAGCGATGTTGTTTTTTTAAATATAATTCTAAATCTGGCAAAGGTTTTGAAACGGTTTTTTCATTGCTGCTAAGTTTTTTAAGTGTATCTATATAAACATTTAAATCTCTAGCGCCTACAATTTTAGTACCTTGGTTATCGTTATTTACTATGACAACTGTAGGGAAACCTCGAACACCTAATTCACGTACCAAGTTAAAATCGTTTGATAGTAATTGCTGACCTTGCGTACTATTTGCTAAATCAAAAATAATTTCAATATTAATTGATTTATTATTTTTATATAAAGTTTGTACAATTGATTTAAGTATTTTGTCATCAGAAATATTTTGGTTAAAGACGAAAACAGCTTCTCTAACTAATCTAATAAATTCAATAGCAGTAGCCGGAGAATCTAATTGCTGAATCGCTTTATACAACCGAGATGCTGGGTATGAAGATTGCACAGGATCTATTTCCATAATCGTACCATCGATAGGCATGCGTGAATATTGACCTACTTCTTGCCAATGTGGTATCACATCAGCCGGTTTATAAATGCCATTTGCAGGGTCAATAGGCCCATCCCCCCAAGCTTCTAAAAGGCCGCCCATAATCATTTGAAAATTAAACAAATGACCGTATTGTACTAATAGTTTATTTAAAATTGGTTCGAAAGCCCAACAATGTGAACACATAGGATCAGTTACATAATATAAAGTTAAATTAGGACTTTGGTTATTTAAGTTAATGTCTTCTACTTCTTTTTCTTCACTCGGTTTGCAAACACCCGAATAAATATCACACACCATATTTTTTTTCATAATTGTACCTCCGTAGTTTAATTAAATTGATATACTCTTATGATAAGTAGTAATATGAATAATAAGTACCAACAAATTGTAGAAAATGTTGAATATTCAACATTTAGTATCTAATGTTGGGAGAAAATGAGGGAGTCGAATGGTACAATCAAAATCAGACTTGCGCGTCATTAAAACGAGAAAATCTATTATGCAAGCTTTTATCCAATTGTCTAGTGATAAAGATTTTAAAAGTATAACTGTGAAAGATATTACACAAGAGGCACTTATCAATAGAGCTACGTTCTATTATCATTTTAGTGATATCTATGATTTGTTAGAAAAAGCGCTTGCTGAAGAACTATTAATTAATTTAAATTATGAATATTTTAAAGATAATCCATTGAATGAAAGAACAATTGTCGATATCTTTAAAGTAGTGGCAGAGTTTCAATTGTCTTTAAATAGAAGATGTCATAGAAGTTATCCAGAGACGATAGATCATATTGTTCAAGAACATATTGCAAATGTATTGTATAAATTGTTGGCTGATATTGATTTTGAAGATGATAGCACACGACAATTGGCTGCAAACATGATAAGTGCAAGTATCTATAAAGCAGCTGAAACATGGTATCAAAAGAATAATGAAATGTTACCTGAAGATTATATTAAACGCATCACGCCTTATATGATTTCTGGTTTGGTAGCGCGTGACTAAGATAAAAATGAAAAGGGGTCGTTAAAATGAGTATTATTATCATTATATTGCAAATCATTTTGGGAATATTTTTTATCATGACAGGGTCTAAAATTTTATCTGGTGCAATGAAACAAGATTTTGCGCGTCTTGGCTACCCACCTATCTTTAATCAAATTACAGGAATTTTTGAATTTGTAGGTGGCCTGGGCATGTTGATAGGTGTGTTGTATAGCGTGATTGCATTATTATCAAGTATATTATTAGGTGCAACGATGTTTGTTGGTGCAATCTCATTGATTTTCTTAGGCAAGGACCCAATTAAAAAAGCAATTCCAGCTATTGTACTCTTTTTATTGAACTTTATAGTGTTTATTTATTATATTTAAAAGAATGATTAATTTTAATATCCCCATATAAACAACAGGTTGAATTGTTTGTATGGGGATATTATTATGTGTAAATTATGCTAAACCTTGAATTCTTAAAACAATTTCTGCTACAAGGGCAGAACCTACGTATGTACTGAGTAAGATTACGATACCGACGACAATTGTTTTCCAACCTAACTTAGCAAAATCGGCCCACGAATTTCCTATAGAAACGCCTGCATATGCAACAACTGGTGTAGCTAATGACAACAGATCTACTTTTTCAGTCCACTCAACAATGTGTGATGATCCAGGTATGCCAGGTATTGTAATGATGAGCCCAATTATACCAATATAAGCAATACTAGGTATGTTTAGAGGAACAATATCACGTAAGATTAAACCTATTAATGAAATACCCATTAACGTAAGGATGCCAGGTAAAGCTACTATAGGCATTACATTATAACCAATCCAATTACTAAAGAGTGAAATAATGCCTACCACACATAATGTGAGTATCCAGTTTTTAACTTTCGAATTCATTATCATTGCTCCTTATCTTTTGTGAATTTTGATTTGATATGCATAATAAAGCTGTAGTATTTTCGAGTTAATGGTAGAGCAATTAATATACCTACATAAAGCCCTGTGACAGATGTGAGTAAATTACTCACACCAGAAAATGCTGTGATTGTACTAGCTTGGTCAGGATACATTTCAACTAAGGGACCTAGTGCAGCAGCAGTCATAACACCACTTCCTACGCCTGTCGCCATTGCAAATGCTAATGGGCTAAATGGTAAAACAGAGATTAGAATACCGGAGAAAACACTAAAAAATATTGCTCCAAATATTGTTCCGAATATATACATGGACATGACGCCTCGCCATTCAGGAGAAGTGATACCATATTTTTCAGTGATAAGTGCTAAATTGGGTTCTCTTCCTATTGAATGTGTCATGCCTATAGATTCTCTACGTAAACCTAAAAGTATAGCCAGCGGTAATGAAATAATAATAGTAGCTAAATTACCGGCTTCTTGAAGTATTAAAGCGGGTCCAGCAGCAATGATTTTAGGAAGTGCAGGTCCAGCCTCTACCCCGAATTTTGCTATGAGTAATGCTACAGAAATAAAGACCATTGGTTCAGAATTCTTAGCTTGTCTTTTACTGATAATAGGTGTGAAATATACGCCCAAACCGAGTAATACTGCATAAACTACTGGTAATAAAAGGATTGATGTTATACCTAATGGTATTTTATGTGCGCCGATTACTTCAGAAATGATCATAATGATTAAAACAATGCCATGTAATCTCCAATCTTTCCAAAGAATGTTTTGTTGTTTCATAACAATCCTCCTAATAAAAAGTCTGAAAATTCAAAATAATAATAAAGCCTATTTTATACTTACTAATTCAAAATTAAAAGGGGGTTAAAGATAATATTATTAATTATTAATAAAAGGGATATGTAAAAATTATAAAAAGTGTATAATGTAATTGATTTGTTGAAAGGTGTGTAAAGTATGAGACGAGCATATAAGCAACTTATTTTAGGTATGTTGTGTTTGTTTATTGTTATGGCAATTGGACGTTTTGCATATACCCCCATTATGCCTTTTATGCAGCTTAATAGCGGTATGGATAATCCAAGTGCTGGTATGTTAGCTACATATAACTACTTAGGATATCTTATTGGAGCAATGATTCCAATTTGGATTATTGTATTTAATAAGGTAGTGGATCTTAAAATATATTTAATTATCAATATAATTTCAACACTATTCATGGGTGTTTTTGATAGTTATATCTCATGGGCAATTTTTAGATTTGTTGCTGGTGTTTCTAGTGGTACTGTTTTTGTATTGGCATCGAATGTTGCGTTAGAAGCATTAAAAATGGTTCGAAAAGAACGTATTTCTGGTTTGCTATATAGTGGTGTAGGGTTAGGCATTTTTACAAGTAGTATCTTTATTTTTTTATTTACTTCAGTTAATACATGGAAATCGACTTGGGTTTTGCTCGGTATTTTTTCATTAATCATGGCGATTTTTATTATATTTGGTATGCATGAAAATGATGTTGCTGAATACGAAAGTCATAAAACAAACGAAAATCAAGCTGATGTATCTAATAAATTAAAGAAAAAATTTATTTGGGGCTTTTCCATTGCGTATTTTTGTGAAGGAGCCGGATATATTATTACGGGCACTTTTTTAGTGGCTATTGTTAAATCAATACCCTCGTTGTCAGATTATGCGGCATTAAGTTGGATGTTTGTTGGATTAGGTGCAATACCATCAACTATTCTTTGGTCTATGTTGGCCGATGTTTTAGGTCATGGTAAGGCAACGTATTTAGCTTTTATTTTACAAATAATAAGTGTTATTTTACCGATATTATCAGAAAGTATGTTGAGTTTAATATTAAGTTCATTATTATTTGGTTCAACGTTTTTAGGGCTTACTACATTATTTATGTCCAAAGCACAAGCTTTAATGTATCAGAATAATAGTAGATTGAACTTAGTTGCGATATTGACTGTTATATACAGTTTGGGACAAATGATTGCACCTGCATTATCTGGGTTATTAATTGGAAACGAAGGGAACTTCAATGCAGCATTGATTTTTGCTGCTGTTATTTTATGTGTAGGTTTATTTAGTAGTATGTATAGTTATCGGACTAGGAATTAAATGAAATTTGTCTTATAACTTTGATGTTTTTGCTAAAGATATGAAGAAATAATAATATAGATTGTTTCCATGTGTATATCTTGAACTGCTTTCTGAGTCATTCAAGCGTACAATAGACTTTTTAGTGATTGTGTGTGACGTTTCAATTATTTAAGTAATGAGTCTTAGTTGGGAGTTGCTTTTTGGAGTGTTTAAATCTTTTTGTATAAGTCTTATTTTTGTGGTAATATCGTCATGAATAAAAATTCGAGATAATAATAGATAAGAAGGTTAAAAAATATATGAAAGAAAATTTTTGGCGTGAATTACCGCGTCCATTTTTTGTTTTGGCGCCTATGGAAGACGTAACAGATGTAGTCTTTCGTCATGTGGTCAGTGAAGCGGGAAGACCTGATGTCTTTTTCACTGAGTTTACAAATACGGAAAGCTTTTGTCACCCTGAAGGTGTACACAGTGTACGTGGCCGTTTAACGTTTACAGAAGACGAACAACCCATCGTTGCACACATTTGGGGAGATAAACCTGAACATTTTCGTGAAATGAGTATTGGTATGGCAGAGATGGGTTTTAAAGGTATTGATTTGAATATGGGTTGTCCAGTTGCGAATGTTGCAACAAAAGGTAAGGGTTCAGGTTTAATACTACGCCCAGAAACAGCAGCTGAAATTATTCAAGCATCTAAAGCAGGAGGACTACCTGTAAGTGTTAAAACGCGATTAGGTTATTCTGAAATTGATGAGTGGAGAGAATGGTTGAAACATGTTTTCAAACAAGATATTGCGAATCTATCCATCCACCTTCGTACACGTAGAGAGATGAGTAAGGTAGACGCACACTGGGAATTAATCGGCGAAATAAAACAACTGCGTGATGAAATTGCACCAGACACATTATTAACGATAAATGGTGACATTCCAGATAGAAAAACAGGACTTGAACTGGCAGAAAAGTATGGTATTGATGGCATTATGATTGGTCGAGGAATTTTCCATAATCCTTATGCCTTTGAAAAAGAACCAAGAGAACATACGAGTGCGGAACTTTTAGACTTGCTAAGACTTCATCTTGATTTGTTCGACAAATATTCACAAGAAGAAACACGCTTGTTTAAACCGTTGCGCAGATTCTTTAAAATATATGTGCGTGGTATCAGGGGTGCAAGTGAGTTAAGACATCAACTGATGAGCACAAATACGACTGACGAAGCACGTGAATTACTAGATGAATTTGAATCTAATATGGAAACAACAATACAATAGTAAAAGTTTGAATATATAAATAGGCTTGAAAATCTTAAAATTTTAGATTTTCAAGCCTATTTTTGCTTAATGGTAAGCGAAATAACGAATGCAATAATCATAAAACTAGTAATCATTAAAACGACACCTGGCCATTGAATATAGTTATAAAACACACCGGCTAAAGTACCTCCTACAGAAGACCCCATATAATAAAACAATAAGTAGAGGCTAGAAGCCTGTGCTTTATGATCTTCCGCACGACTGGTAACTACTGCACTTGCGATTGCATGACCACTAAAAAAAGCATAAACACTAAAGGCTAAGCCAATAATTTTGAATGTTAGCGGTGGTAATAAAGTGATGTTAATACCAAAAATTAACAATAAAACACTAAATTTCAAAGCATTTAAAGTACCTAATTTAGTACGTAATTTTGCATTTAGTATTGAGGAAATCATACCTATTAAAAACAATAAATATATAAAACTAATGATACTATCATGTAAATTGTATGGCTTTTCTGATAACACGAAACCAATATAGTTAAAGGCAGCTATGTTACAACCAAGTAGCAGAAAGCCAATCATAAAAGGTTTGAGTAATCGAATATTTGTTAGATGTTTATAATAACTAATTAATAATGCTTTGACAGAAAAACGCTGTTTATCAAAATGTTTAGATGATGGTAATAAAAATGTAAATAAAATGGCTGCAATGACACTGATAACACCTATGCAAATTAGGCCAGTTTGGTATCCATAAATACTTGAAATAAAGCCGGTGAATATTCTTCCAAAGGCACCACCAAAAGCGTTTCCACTAATATAAATGCCCATCGCTTCAGGTAGATTGTGCGAAGAAATTTCCTCACCAATATATGCCATTGCGATTGATGGTAAACCAGCTAAACATATGCCTTGTATCAATCGTACAATTAAAAAGGTATTGAAATCTGTTAAAAATGGTTGGATTAAGGCGAGTAAGGATACAGAAAGAACGGAAAAAATCATTATAGGTTTACGGCCTAACACTTCAGATATGGCTCCGAAAAATAGCATGGCAAAGGCAAGTGTTAAAGTTGCTGATGATAAAGCTAAACTTGCCTTTGTTTCGCTCACATTAAAAGATTTTGTGAAATGAGGGATTAATGGTTGAACACTATAAAGTATTGAAAATATGGTGAATCCAGAAATAAAAAGAGCCACAATTACTTTAATATATGTCTTTGATCCTTTTACTGCATAATTATTATGAACTTCATACATGTTGAATCCCTCACTTTTAATTAATAGTTCTATGTTAGCACGTAATATAGCATACCAAAAAGACACTGCTTTTAATTTTTGATAAAGTAATTTGTAATATTTAAGAAAAAAATGGATATGAAATTAGGAGGTTAAGTGTAAAAAGTTAACTGTTATAGTCGATTTACAACAACTGTAATATAGATGTATAGGGTTCAATTAAAAGTAATGGAAACGCTATCTGCTTATCTAGAAGGAATTTTCAAAAAATTTACGTTACATCACAAACAAATTACTAACAAATTAAAAAACAGTTTCTGCTATTCTCTTTATACAGTTTCTCTGATACTATTATGTATGTAAAAATTTTGGGAGGACTTATTAATTATGAAAAAAATGGTTACAGCAACAATTGCTACGTTATCTTTAGGTGCAATTGGTGTCGCACAGGGAGAAGCACACGCTTCAGAAAACAATCAATCAAATACACAATATACAAGCAATCACGCGAATAGTGATATTTTTAACTATGGTTATATCGATCAAGCTGATAATGGGAACTATCATCACACATTAGATGGAAACTGGGATCAATCTATGTTTGATCAACAACAATATTATTTCTATTTAATAGATAATGAAGGGAATTATCATTACTATTATTTCCCAATGAATAATCAAAGTGCTAACACTTCAAACGTTGAAAATGTAAATGCTTCAGATGATAATAACTACACTGATGACCAAAGTCATGAAGAAGTACAATCAGAAGGTTATGACATTAACCAACCATCACAAAACAATGATGTTGATAATAGTGCAACAACGAACCAAAGCACTGAATCTGAACAAACAGCACAAAGTAATTCTAATAACGTAAACAATACAGCAAATAATGCACAAAATAATGTAGAAAATAATACACAAAATAACGCATCAACAAATAACAATTATGAAACGAATTACACACAAAATAATGGTACTAATGATGTACAACAAAACGCTACATCAAGTAATGATTCAACACCACAACAACAAGCTGCACCACAACAAAACAATACACAATCAGAAGCAGCGTCAAACAGTAGTAGTAATAATAGTACGCATTCATCCAATTGGTTAACTAAAAACCGTCAATTACAACCTTATGGTAGCTACCATGGCGGTGGTGCACACTATGGCGTTGACTATGCTATGGATGAAAATACACCTGTTTATTCACTAGCAGATGGTACTGTAATTCAAAGTGGTTGGAGTAATTATGGTGGTGGTAACCAAGTTACAATCCAAGAGAAAAACAGTGATAACTATCAATGGTATATGCATATGAATTCTTTAAATGTTAAATCTGGCCAAGAAGTTAAAGAAGGACAACAAATTGGTTTATCAGGAAGCACAGGAAATTCTACTGCACCTCATCTACATTTCCAACGTATGTCAGGTGGCGTGGGTAACGGATATTCTGTTGATCCAACTTCATATGTAAATTCAAAATCATAATATACGACACATATTGGTCGCCTTTGAAATCCTTTTAAGGATGTAGAAGGCGACTTTTTGTTTGATTTTCGACTGTAAACTATGATTTTTTGTCGATAATAACTTAGATAATTTGAATTATGGTTCATGACATATCATAATTACACTAAAATCACATTGAAAGGGAAGATGATATGTTTACAGTTTATGCTCATAGAGGATTATCAAGTAAAGCTCCTGAAAATACGTTGGCAGCATTTGAAGCAGCAGCAAATGTGACTGGATTAAAATGGATTGAGCTTGATGTTGCAATTACAAAAGATGAACAGCTGGTCATTATTCATGACGATTTTTTAGATCGAACAACAGATATGATAGGTGAAATTACACAATTAAATTATGATGCAATCAAAAATGTATCTGCTGGTAATTGGTTTAATGCAAAGTATGCAGAAGAAAAATTACCGACTTTTGATGATGTGATTGCATTTGCTAATAAATATAAAATGAATTTAAATATAGAATTAAAGGGTGTAACTGGTGGAAATGGCAGTGCTTTATCAGAAAGTATGGTTAAACAAATTGCAGAAAAATTAAAAGCATTAAATTCAAGCTCGGACGTTTTATTATCTAGTTTTAATATTGTTTTATTGAAATTATCACAGCAATTAATGCCACAATTTAAGCGGGCAGTTCTTTTTAAAGCAGCAGCTTTTACAGGTGATTGGAGAACACTTTTAGATTATTGTGGATCAACGATTGTCAATATAGAAGATGCAAAACTGAGTCAAGCACGCGTGCGTTCAATTAAAAATGCAGGTTATGAGTTAAATGTATGGACTGTAAATAGTAAAATGAGGGCAAATCAATTGTCAAATTGGGGCGTAGACGGCGTCTTTACAGATAAAGCAGATGAGTTAGTCCATTTAAATAGTGGGTTTAATGCTTAGTAAGTTAAATATCATTATCGTATATAAAACGGGGCTATCTAAACGAATTGAAGTTTAGTAGCCCCGCTTTTGTTTAGATATAAAAAAGGAGAAGTTTTTTAAATACCGCTATGTTATTCATTATTTTTTATAATTAGCAATTGTTCAAAAATGATATAAAGTTATAAAAATTTAAAATGTCCTTTGCTTTAATTATACTATGAGAATTTCAGATATTATAGTCTGTATTTTCCAATAGATATTGCATATAATAATTTAACAGCTTAATGATTATGAAGGGGGCTACACGATGAACAGTACAAAAGCGCAGTTTGGGCAAAATTTATATTTACATGGGACGAAAGCTGAATTGGAGATTGGTGATTTATTATATCCTTTGTATAAATCTAATTATCAGGACCGAATTATGAATCATATATATTTCACTGGTACATTAGAAGCAGCAAAATGGGGAGCTGAACTTGCAGTTGCTTTGTCTAAAGATATAGCAGAAGAGCATATTTATGTTGTTGAACCATTAGGAGAGTTCGAAGACGATCCGAATGTCACAGATAAAAAATTTCCTGGCAATCCAACGCTTTCTTATCGCTCTAGTGAACCACTGAAAATTGTCGCGGAATTAAGCGCATGGGAAAGACATTCGGATGACGAAATTAATCAAATGCTCAAAGGCATAAAGGAATTGCGAGACAAAGGACTAGACGTTATTGAAGATTAATATACTGATATAAATGAGACATTCAACTATGCGTACCAATTGAATCAATGTACAGATAAAGGCATAGTAAATTAAGTCAAATGAAAAAACGATTATGAAATAATAATCTTATTTTACACATAAATAGTATGGACATAGTATAGTAATCATATAACTATATAATATAAAAGGATTAAAAATTATGTTTTATAAATTGATAAAAGTATTACCAACAGCTATTTGTGGATTAGCATTAGGGATCGCGTCACTTAGTAATTTGCTGTTTAATATGACTTGGCATGGCTTAGCGGTGTTATTTTTTATATTGAGTTGTATCATTTTATTGTTATTTATACAAAAATGCATATTATATCCCAATACAGTACGGGATGAATTGAGCGATCGTAATATCTGTGCTACTTTCCCAACTTTTCCAATGGCTCTAATGACAATCATTTACATCATAAAGCATCACTTAAACGTCAATCTAGGTATACTAATATGGTTATGGTGGTTAACCATTATCATCCAATTCATCATTATCGCAGGTTTCATTTACTATCATCTAATATTACATAACAAAGGTAGTGTTTTGCCGAATACGAGTTGGTTTGTCACATTTGTAGGAATAGGTGTAATATCTGAAACTGCAAAAGAATTTAATCCAGTTTTAGGTGAATTCACGGTATATATAGCAACTTTTTGTTTTATAATATTAATAGCGATTATTTTAATCAAAAAAACTTGGCGCTTATATAACGAAAACCAATTTCCAATGGCAGTCATCATAGCGGCTCCAGCAGCACTTTGTTTTAATGGCTTTTTAATTAGTGCAAAATTTGATGACTTCATATTGACGATATTTGGCTTTATCATATCCCAATTACTTTTTGTAGTTTCATTAACGTTTATTCCTAAGTTAATGGCTATCAATTTTAAATTTTCATTTGCTGCTTTAACGTTTCCATGGGTAACAACAGCGACTGCTTATTTTAATTTTATGTATCATATGCGTTTTCCGAGCCCAATACAAACCTTATTACAATTCATGTTGATATGTGAAATTATTTTTGTGTCATTGGCCGTGGTATATGTCATTTTGGGTTATATTGTTTTTTTGAGAAAAAGAATCAACAGTAAAGTGATTTAAGATAAAGGAGTGGTTGTAATGACTTATAATTTTAATGAAGTTGTTAATAGAAAACAGACGAGATCAGTTAAATGGGATACGATGGAGGATGTGTATCATATTGATGATGCTTCAGACATACTGCCAATGTGGATTGCAGATATGGATTTTAAGGCACCTCAACCAGTAATTGATGCATTAAAAAATTGTGTCGATCACGGCGTGTTTGGCTATTCTTATTTAGATGAACACTGTAAAAATGCAATTCAATCTTGGTTTAACAAACGTCATGAGTGGCATGTTGGGAAAGATTGGATTCTTGCGCATTCTGGCGTAGTTCCTGCGATAGCGTCAATTATTGAGACATTTACAGCTCCAAAAGACAGTGTTTTAATCACGCCTCCAGTTTACCCACCTTTTTCCAATTTACCTTCAGGTATGACTCGACAATTAATTACGTGTGCTTTGATAGAAGATGATAGAAATT
Source organism: Staphylococcus sp. GDY8P198P (assembly GCF_017891615.1). Classification (NCBI taxonomy): domain Bacteria; kingdom Bacillati; phylum Bacillota; class Bacilli; order Caryophanales; family Staphylococcaceae; genus Staphylococcus; species Staphylococcus sp. GDY8P198P. The sequence goes on along the minus strand of NZ_JAESJQ010000001.1, from coordinate 45,602 downwards.
ACTCAATTGACTTTGAAGACTTTGAAGAAAAGTTGAAGCAAGGCGTGAAAATGTTTATCTTATGCAACCCACATAATCCAGGCGGGATTGTTTGGTCTAAAGACACTTTAAAAAAAGTGATTGAACTTTGTGTTAAATATGACGTGTTAATATTATCAGATGAAATCCACGCCGATTTGGTATTTCCAGGTTATCAACATATTCCTCTTGATAAATTAGCGTCTGATAAAGAAGCACAAAAAATCATTACATGCACTGCACCTACAAAAACATTTAATCTAGCAGGTATTCATGCTGCTCTGATTATTTCGCCTGATAAAGATGTTAGACAAGCATTAGCGGCTAATTTTACGACACATGGTTTAGGTATTAACCGCATTAGTCCATTTGGAGCAGTTGCACTAGAATCTGCTTACAACCATGGAGAAGATTGGCTTAATGAGCTCATAAATATTGTTTCTTCAAATATGGATTATGTTATTTCAGAAATTACCAAAGCTATACCACAAATAAAGATTAAAAAGCCTCAAGCAACCTATTTGTTATGGATTGATTATAGAGAAACTGGCTTGACTGAAGAAGAAATAATGACAAAATTACTAGAAAAAGGTAAAGTCGCGCTTGAACCTGGGACAAAGTATGGTGAAGAAGGCAGAGGGTTTTTAAGAATGAATGTGGCTTGCGCACCCCAAACTGCTAAAGACGGCGTTGAACGTTTTATTAAAGCGTTGAAATAAATTTACCTCCCAAAATTTTAAGACATATTTAAAAAGGATTGTGACTTATGGAAATAAAAAATAATGACTATGAAAATTTGCTATTTTACTTTGCATATAAAACATTTATTACGACAGCGGATGAAATCATTAAAGATTATGGTTTGAATCGCCAACACCATAGATTTTTATTTTTTATTGAAAAAGTCCCTGGTATCTCGATTAAAGATTTATTGAAAAATCTAGAAATTTCAAAACAAGGTAGCCATGCAACTTTAAAAAAACTAAGAGATGAGGCATTCATTGTAGAAAAACAAGCGCCAGAGGACAAGCGTATTAAAACGTTGTATCCAACAGAAAAAGGCCGGAACTTAGTTCGTAAATTAAATAAAGCGCAAAATGATATGTTTAAAGAAATTCAAGAAAAAGTAGGCAATGATTGGTATGCAATTATGGAAGAATTTGCTTCGTATAGAGAAGGATTTCAATCAGTAAAATATTTGAAAGGCGACCAAGAATAATTTTTTAAGTATTTTTGTCAATAGTATAGCGAAGTTACATTTACTGAATACAATTATTTATATCAGAGGTTTGTTTTCTAGATTTTAGAAAGCAAGTCTCTTTATTTTGTTTGGAGGTATAAATAAGTCAACAAACTTGACCTAATTTATTTAACAAGTTATATTTAATGTGTAATGAAAATGAAACACATTAAAGGAGAAATGATGTATGCAAAAAAGAGTAGGACAATATTTGATGGATGCAATTCGCTCAGTTGGTGTTGATAAAGTATTTGGCGTGCCTGGTGATTTTAATCTTACATTTTTAGATGATATTATCAATCGAGATGATATGGAATGGATTGGTAACACAAATGAACTTAACGCTAGTTATGCAGCAGACGGCTATGCAAGAATCAAAGGCATTAGTACTATGGTAACAACATTTGGTGTGGGAGAGCTAAGTGCGGTTAACGGTATAGCAGGTGCTTATGCAGAACGTGTACCAGTCATAGCAATCACAGGAGCACCAACTCGTGAAGTTGAACGTGCTGGTAAATATGTTCACCATTCATTAGGTGAAGGCACATTTGATGATTATCGAAAAATGTATAAACCTATCACGACAGCACAAGGATATATTACTCCAGAAAATGCACAAACTGAAATTCCAAGATTAATCAATGCAGCAATTAATGAAAAACGTCCCGTGCATATACACTTACCTATCGATGTAGCTGCTGTAAATATTGAAGTACAAACACCGTATCAATATACGGCGCCAGTCAAACAAGATGTTGACAGTTATATAGACATAATAGAAAACAAATTGAAAAATGCGAAGCAGCCTTTAATTATTACTGGTCATGAAATCAATAGTTTTGGGCTGCATGACAAACTAGAACAATTTGTTAACCAAACACATATACCAGTTGCTCAATTGTCCTTAGGTAAAGGGGCTTTCAATGAAGAAAATCAATATTATATGGGTATTTATGATGGAAAGATCGCAGATGAACAAATTAAAGCTTATGTAGATCATAGTGATGTAATTTTGAATATTGGAGCAAAACTTACGGATTCTGCTACAGCTGGATTTTCTTATAAATTCAATTTAGAAAATGTAATCATGATTAATCATCATCATTTCAAAGTAGATGAATTACGCGATGAAGAAGTAAGACTTGCAGATTTACTAGATAGTTTATTGGGAATTGATTATACGGCTGACGTAAGCTATCCGCGTTATCAATTAACCAACGAAACAGTTGAATTAAGTGATGAGCCATTAAAACAGTCAACATATTTCAAATTAATGCAACAATTTATTCAACCCAAGGACGTTATACTTGCTGAACAAGGAACATCATTCTTTGGTGCTTATGACTTACTTTTCTCTAAAGATAATACATTTATAGGACAACCATTATGGGGCTCAATCGGTTATACTTTACCTGCGACTTTAGGAACACAAATTGCAGACAAACAACGTAGAAATGTGCTGTTGATTGGTGATGGTTCACTACAGTTAACTGTTCAAGCATTATCAACAATCATACGTGAGGATTTAAAACCAGTTATTTTTGTAATAAATAACGATGGTTATACAGTGGAACGTAAAATTCATGGTGAAAGCGCACCATACAACGATATCAAAATGTGGGACTACAAGCAGTTACCGTTCGTGTTTGGTATGAAAGATACGGAAGTTAAGATACATGATGTTACAACAAGTAATGCGTTAGCAACAGCATTAAATGAAATCAATCAAACTCCTAACATGATACATTTTGTAGAAGTGCACATGGATGTACATGATGCACCAGAAAAATTAGATGCGATAGGCAAAGCTTTTGCCCAACAAAACGGGTGATAATTGGAAATTTTTTAAAAACAGCACATATTCGTTTACAATGGAATTGTGACGTTAGGTTAACTATAGGTTTAAATAAAGTTATTATCAATAACACCAAAACAAAGGAGAGATTGTCATGACAGTAAATATAAAAGATTATGTTGATGAGAATTATGGATTGTTAATTGATGGTGAATTTGTAAAAAGTAATAGTGGAGAAACATTAGAAGTTGTTAATCCAGCTACAGGGGAGATACTATCAAATATTTCCAAAGCTGACGAAACGGATATCGACAAAGCTGTATCATCAGCCCAAAGCGCCTTTGAATCATGGAGTTTAACTTCTAAAACAGAGCGTGCGAATTTATTAAGAAAAATCAGTGAAAAATTGATGGCAAATAAAGATAAACTTGCAACAGTGGAAACCTTGAATAATGGTAAACCGATTCGTGAAACTTCAACGATTGATATACCATACGCTGCAAGACATTTTAACTATTTTGCAAGTGTTATTGAAACACATGAAGGTTCGGTTAATGATATTGATAAAGATACTATGAGTATCGTACGTCATGAACCTATTGGCGTTGTTGGTGCTGTAGTAGCTTGGAATTTCCCAATGCTCTTAGCAGCATGGAAAATTGCACCAGCCATTGCTGCAGGGAATACAATTGTTATTCAGCCATCTTCCTCAACGCCTTTAAGTTTATTAGAAGCAGGAAAGATTTTTCAAGAAGTATTGCCACAAGGTGTGGTTAATATTGTAACTGGTAAAGGTTCAGAATCAGGTAATGCTATTTTTAATCATGAAGGTGTAGATAAATTATCATTTACAGGTTCAACAGATGTCGGCTATCAAGTTGCCGATGCAGGTGCAAAACGTATTGTCCCTGCCACATTAGAACTTGGTGGTAAAAGTGCCAATATTATTTTGGATGATGCAAATTTAGATTTAGCTGTTGAAGGTATCCAACTCGGTATATTATTTAATCAAGGTGAAGTATGTAGTGCAGGCTCACGTTTATTGGTTCAAGAAGGTATATACGACACGTTAATTTCTAGATTAAAAGAGGCATTTTCAAATATTAAGGTTGGTGATCCATTAGATGAAGATACTCAAATGGGCAGCCAAACGAGTGATGAACAGATGAATAAAATATTGTCATATATCGATTATGCTGAACAATCAAATGCTGAGGTGTTAACTGGAGGCAAACGTATTGTTGAAAATGGATTAGATAAAGGATACTTTATAGAACCAACGCTGATTGCAGTTAGTGATAACCAAAATAAATTAGCGCAAGAAGAAATATTTGGTCCAGTTTTAACAGTAATTAAAGTGAAAGACGATCAAGAAGCGATTAAAATTGCTAATGATTCTGACTATGGTTTAGCAGGTGGGGTATTCTCACAAGATATTACTCGCGCATTGAATATTGCTAAAGCAGTTAGAACAGGCAGAATTTGGATAAATACGTATAACCAAGTGCCTGAAGGCGCACCATTTGGTGGTTATAAAAAATCAGGTATTGGTCGTGAAACGTATAAAGCAGCATTGAGTAACTATCAACAAGTTAAAAATATATTTATTGACACAAGTAATGAATTAAAAGGTTTATATTAAACATTTGCCAATACACTTTGTGAAAATAGTATAAATAAGCAGGCTCGAAAATTCGAACATTAATTTTCGAGCCTGCTTTTTTAAAAAATGTTTAACAAAACATGATTGAAATAAATATCAAAGCGCATTTTAGTGCATTTTGTAACTAGTTATTAAGTATTGAATTTGTTGAATACATGCATGATGATTTTCATCGTGTGTGCTTTTAGAATCATAATTTTTATATCGTGGAAGCCTTATGTCCCATTTTTATGATCTACTTCTTTATAATTTACTTCATCATAATTTGTTTCAAGTTTACGCAATTCATCTCGAGTTTCTTTCTTTAAACCTTCACCATAATCCATCATTTTTACAATATCTTTAAAAGCAGCATAAGGGATAGCTAATTCATCTATATCTTCCAGAGTTACATGTAAATCAATGTCATTTGGTCTTTGTTCTTTTAATTTAGTAACGAAGTCTGGTTCAGTGACGAATGGTGATGACATGCCCACCATATCCGCATTTTGTAAGGCGTCCAAAGCACTATCAGGAGAATTAATACCTCCGCTAGCAATGAGAGGAATGCGTCCGTTGAGATATTTATAAACGACCGCATTGACATATTCTCCGTTATATTTTCCTTCAGAACGTACTTTATTTTGATAGATTTGACGTCCCCAACTTGCAATCGCTAAATATTGAATATTGGCAGTTTCTAACACCCAGTCTAAGTGACGGTTAAACTCATCAACAGTGTAACCTACATCACTACCACGTGTTTCTTCGGGTGTGGCACGATAACCTAAAATAAACTGTGAAGGTGCTTCTCGATCAATAACATTTTGAACAGCTTTTAATATTTCTAATTCAAAGCGTGATCTATTCTCTAAATTTTGGCTACCATATTCATCGGTCCTTAAGTTAGAGAAAGTCGAGAAAAAAGTTTGGATTAATAAACGTTGTGCAGCTGAAATTTCAACACCATCAAACCCTGCTTTAATTGCACGTGATGTTGCATCTGCATATTGCTGTATAACGGATTTGATTTTGTCTGTAGTCATAGATAAAACTTCATGCTTAATTGGAGAATTTAAGGTCATCGCACTTGGACCAAATACTTGACCAAAGTTTAAAATAGCTTGATTTGAAAAACGACCGGCATGCGTAAGTTGTAGTATTGCTTTGTTGCCATTTTGTTTCATAGCATTAGCTAAAGTTGTTAAGCCAGGGATACAACTATCATCAGTAATGCTAAAACCATATTCAAATAATTGTCCATAAGGTTCAATATAAGCGGCGCCAGTAACTTGAAGTGGTGCTGAGTGTGCACGACGTCGTGCATAATTAATATCTGCTTCTGTGATATGTCCGTCTTGTGTAGAAGAATTAGTTGTCATTGGAGATAAAACAAAACGGTTGTTTAAGACAATACCATTTGGCAATGTTAGTGGCTTTAATAATGCATTGTAATTCATATTCATAATTATAACCTCTATCTTCGTTGTTATTAATAATTTTAAAGTAACACTTAAATATAAAAGGGTCAAAACGATTAAAAAGTAGAAATTTTTTAAGCAAAATCTAACAAAAATTCTCTATATCCGTTATCCTATAAGGTGTAGACAATTTAAAGTGGACGCATGTTGTATTAAGTAGAGTGTATAGTGATGTTACGTTGCATTTATCTTAACTGAAAGTCATAAGATACTCAAATATACTTGCTTTAAGAACAATCGTTAACAAAGCGTATTGTATAATGTATGATTGGTGGAGGTGGTAATTCACGTGGTTCAATTTAATGTGTTAGATTATGCTGTGATTGACGAAGGCAAATCTGCCGAAGAAGCTTTACAAGACACTGTTCGATTAGCACAGTTAGCTGACAAACTCGGCTATAAACGTTTTTGGTTAACAGAACATCATAATGTACCAGCATTTGCATGTAGTAGTCCTGAATTATTAATGATGCAAATTTTAAATAAAACAAAAAACATTTCTCTGGGGTCAGGTGGGGTGATGTTACCTCATTACAGCCCATATAAAGTTGCTGAAAACTTCCGTATGTTAGAAGCACTTCATCCTGGACGTGTCGATTTAGGTATTGGCAATAATGCAGGTACTGCTCAAGTGAAATCGGCGATGAATGAAACAAAATCACACTTTTTAGACTACGGGCAGTCTATTGAAGATGTGAGACATTATTTAACAGAACAACAGACGCAGCAGCGACATCATCGCGTTGTAGCACAACCAAGTACGAAATTCATGCCCAGCATGTGGTTGCTGAGCACCAGTGTAGCATCGGCTAAAAAGGCGGGGGCACAAGGTATAGGTTATACATTAGGTACTTTTCTATTACCTAATGCTAAAGCAATAGCTAAAGCAAAAGATAGTGTGAAAATGTATAGAGACGCATTTCAACCATCGTCATTAAATATGGCGCCATCTGTGATGATTACTGTCTTTATTGCATTAGCTGATACAGTAGAAGAAGCAGAAACTTTGGGCCAAAGTCTAGATATATGGTTATTAGGTAAGGAACAGTTTGCTGAATTTGAACGTATGCCCTCGCCTGAAACAGCACAATCTTATCATTGTACAGAGAAAGATGAGCGACAAATAGCTCAAAGTCGTGCACGCATCATTGTTGGCACCAAAGAAAGTGCGAAGCCACAAATAGATCGCATGATACAAGATTTTAATGCAGATGAAGTCATGGTGGTGCCTTTGATACCGAGTATTGAAGCACGTTGTCGAGCTATTGAATTGCTTGCAGAAATATATTTATAAATTATTTATGAAGGGAAGTATTTATTATGAAAAAATTAGCGAATTATTTATGGGTAGAAAAAGTAGGCGCACAATATGTTTATAGTATGACGCCAGAGTTACAAGACGATATAGGTACAGTTGGGTACGTAGAATTTATAGGTAACGATGAAGTGAAAGTAGATGACGAAATAGTAAGTATTGAGGCTTCTAAGACAGTGTTAGATGTTCAATCTCCATTAGCTGGTACGATTGTAGAACGAAATACAAAAGCAGAAGATGAACCAACAATTTTGAATTCAGAAAAACCAGAAGAGAATTGGTTAGTTAAATTAGAAAATGTTGATGAAGCAGCATTTAACGCACTACCAGAGGCATAATATATGCAACAACAAGAGCGCTTATCTTATTTAATTGAATATTTATGGCGTGAAGCAAATGGTGAAACAACTTTAAATTTACCGGAAGATGAAACATCACGTTGGGAAATGTATAGAGGGCTCGCCAATGTAAGATTACCTCGACCTATTGCTGACACTTATTTAGATGTACAAGATGCATTTTTACAAACGATGAATCGTCAACATGTTACTCATATTGATACATTGTCGCCAATGATTGGTGATGATGTATTTTTATGGCAAGGAGATATCACTCAACTCAAAGTAGATGGGATAGTGAATGCAGCAAACAGTCAATTATTAGGTTGTTTTGAAGCTAATCATAATTGTATTGATAACATCATTCATACTAAAGCTGGGGTACAGTTACGTTTGGCATGTCATGAAATTATGGAAGCACAAGGGAAAAAAGAAGGTATAGGAAAAGCTAAAATAACATCAGCATATAATTTGCCAGCCCAATATGTAATTCATACAGTAGGGCCACAAGTTCGCAAATTACCTGTATCTGATATGAATAAAGATTTGTTGGCACGCGCATATCGAAGTTGTTTAGAAATTGCAAAACAACATTCGCTAAAAAGTATAGCGTTTTGCTGTATTTCTACAGGTGTGTTTGGCTTTCCTCAAGCAGAAGCTGCAAAGATAGCCATTAACACTGTATTGGATTATAAAAAAGAGCATCATATGGATGATACGAAGATTATTTTTAACGTGTTCACTGATACAGATGCACAATTATATAAGGAGGAGCTAAAACGTTATGACTGAAACAACATGGCGTGTTATGTCAACAAATCAAAGTAGTCAATCTGATGTATTAGCACAAGCTATAGATGAAGCAGATGCAGTAGTTGTAGGCATAGGAGCAGGTATGTCTGCTTCAGATGGGTTTACGTATATAGGAAAAAGATTTACCCAAAATTTTCCGGATTTTATAGAAAAATATGGATTTTTTGATATGTTGCAAGCAAGTCTTCATACATTTGAAAGTTGGCAAGAATACTGGGCATTTCAAAGTAGATTTGTTGCATTGAATTATTTAGATCAACCAGTAGGTGCATCCTATGTTGCGCTGAAAGAAATACTAAAAAACAAAGCGCATCATATTATTACCACTAATGCAGATAATGCGTTTGCAGTTGCTGGTTATGATTTGGACAAAGTATTTCATATCCAAGGTGAATATATTCTATGGCAGTGTAGTCAACATTGTCATCCACAAACCTATAGAGACGATGAGGCAATCCGTCAAATGATCCAAGAGCAATCAAATATGGAAGTGCCGCGCGAACTTGTACCACATTGTCCCAAATGTGATGCACCTATGGAAATTAATAAGCGAAAAGCACAAGTCGGTATGGTAGAAGATGCAGATTTTGAGGCACAATTATCTCGTTACAATCAGTTTCTTGAAAATCATAAGGAAGGAAAAGTTCTATATTTAGAAATCGGTATTGGTTATACTACACCTCAGTTTGTGAAACATCCTTTTCAACGTATGACAAGACAGAATTCTGATGCATTATTTATGACATTAAATAAAAAAGCATATAGGATACCTCAAAATATACGTGAACGAACAATACATTTAACGGATGATATTTCGACATTAGTTTTAGAAGCAAATAATAAATTAGCAAAGTAGGAGAAAACTATGTATTTAATTGAACCGATTCGAAATGGTGAATATATAACAGACGGTGCAGTTAATACTGCAATGCAAGTCTATGTAAGTCAAAATATTTTTTTAGATGATGATATTTTATTACCTTATTATTGCGATCCAAAAGTAGAAATAGGTCGTTTTCAAAATACAGCAGTAGAGATTAATCAAGATTATATAGATGAACACGGTATACAAGTGATGCGTCGTGAAACTGGAGGTGGCGCAGTTTATGTAGATCGTGGTGCTGTGAATATGTGCTGTCTTTTACAAAATGATAATTCGATATATGGTGATTTTCAAAAGTTTTATGAGCCAGCAATTAAGGCGTTACATAATTTAGGTGCTACTGAAGTCGTTCAAAGTGGGCGTAATGATTTAGAGATTAATGGAAAGAAAATTTCTGGTGCTGCAATGACTTTGATCAATGGACGTATCTATGGTGGTTACTCACTCTTATTAGATGTTGATTACGAAGCAATGATTAAAGTGTTGAAACCGAACCGTAAAAAAATTGAATCTAAAGGAATTAAATCTGTTAGGTCGAGAGTTGGAAGTATTCGTGACAATTTAGCAATTGAATATCAAAATATTACTATACATGAGTTTAAAGACTTAATGATTAAACAATTATTGGGCTTAGACGATATCAATGACGTTAAACGTTACGAATTAAGTGAAGCAGACTGGCATGTAATAGATGAAATGGTGGCAAAAAAATACAAGAATTGGGAATGGAACTATGGACGTTCTCCACGTTATGAATATAATAGAGATGCGAAATTAGCTGCAGGCACCATTGATATCACACTAGCCGTTGAACAAGGTCGTATTGTTGCATGTCGTATTTATGGTGATTTTTTCGGACAAGGTGAGATTAAAGAAGTTGAACAGCAACTTATTGGTGTTCGAGTTGTTAAAGCAGATTTGCTTGATGCTTTAAGTGAAATTGATATTCCTTACTATTTCGGTAAAACGTCAGCAGAAGAACTCGTTGAATTAATTTTAAGTTAATAACAAGAGTGAACATTTGCTAAAATCAATGTAGTGGTAAATGATTTGTACACAAGCAGTTATTTCTTGGGAAATAGTACAAGACCACGTAATAAAGTGATATTAACTCAACATTTAAAATTGTCCTGAAACATTCAAATATAATTATATACAGATGATAAAATGGACAAACAAACTATGACGTATTATGCATTATAAGGCTGAACAGATAAATATTACAGCCTTTATGATCGTAATGGATGATTTGATTTTTGATTCGAAAAAGTCATAGTTATTTCAATATAGACAATAAATTTTTATGATAAAAAAGGGGAAATTTATGAATATAGGTATAGTTGGAGCCGGAAAAATTGTAAAAGAAGCGTTGCCAGTGATGTCAGAGGTACCTGAAATTCATATACAAAGCATAGTGACTACTGGACGTAATCCTGAGAATGTAGCTCAATTGCAAAAGCAATTTGATATTAAACAAGTCTATGAAGATTATCAAGCGTTTATAGAAGATGAAAAGATAGATACTGTTTATTTGGCTGTTCCCAATCATCTTCACTTTGAATACGCACGTAAAGCAATAGCGCAAAATAAGCATGTGATTTGTGAAAAACCATTTACATTAACTGCAGAAGAGCTCATCACACTAAAAGATTTAGCCGAGCAACAACATGTGATTATAATTGAAGCTATTACAAATTTGTATTTAAGTAATTATGACGTACTAAAGCAAAGCATACCAGAAATTGGGAATTGCAAAATTGCTCAGTTTAACTATTCTCAGTATTCTTCAAGATTTGATGATTTTAAAAATGACATTATTCAACCAGCATTTGACCCAAGTAAGGGCGGAGGCGCATTAATGGATATAAATGTTTACAATATCCATTTAGCAGTAGGCTTATTTGGTAAACCTAATAAAGTGACATACTTTGCAAATATTGAAAAAAATATCGATACTTCTGGAATCTTACAATTAGAATATGAAGATATGAAAGTGGTTTGTATCGGAGCTAAAGATTCTAGTTCTGATAATCAATCTTATATTCAAGGAGACAAAGCTACAATTAATCTTAAAGGTCCTACAAACGAGTTGAATGCATTCGAATTAAAATATCACACTGGTGGTACACAGTATTATCAAGTAAATGCACACAAGCATCGAATGTATGAAGAATTTGTGAAAATCGAAAAAGTGATTCGGGAACAAAATACTATATTTGCAACAAGACAATTAGAACACAGTATTCATGTACTAGATGTCTTAGAGCAAGCATTAACGAGTGCAAATTTAAGCATAGGACCTTCAATTAAATAAAATTTGGACACAGTTGATTTCATAATATTAAAAATAACAGCTAAAAGACAGAAATAAGTCGTCAATACGTCAGTTGATCACTATTTCTGTCTTTTTTGTAAATAAAAGTTTTGAAATTACGTTGTTTAAAATATTAAAATACTATAATATGTGTAGTGTAATACTTATTTGTCATTGAAATGTTTTTGTCGTTGAAATGATTAAGGGGAAGGGAGATAATTTAATGAGGGTTTGGAAATTTATAGTGATGCTACTTGTGGCTGTATTAATGATGTCAGCTTGTAACAGTGGTTCTAACAATGAAAAAGAAACAAATGGAGGAAAAGAAAGCACAAGCAAATCGAATAAGCATACATATAGTGATATTGACTATCCAAAAGACGGTGTGAAAGGTATCTATGTCACACCTAATTCAGCAAATGGTAAAAACTTTGAAGAGCTCATTCAATTTATAAATGAAACAGAATTAAATGCCATGGTAATTGATGTTAAAGATGATGAAGGAAATATAACGATGGACTTTAAAAGTGACAATAAATTGATTAGCAGTAATACAGTGAATAGTGTTGATGTGAAAAAAATCATGAAAGCGATGGAAAAAAACAATATTTATCCAATTGCACGTATTGTTACATTTAAAGATTCTAGATTATCTCAAAAAAAACCGGATTGGTCATTTAAAACGTCTGATGGTAATGTTTGGGAAAATGAAGGTGGAGATAGTTTTTCAAATCCTTTTAATGATAAAGTATGGAATTATAATATTGCAGTTGCAAAAGAAGCGGCTAAAGCAGGATTTAAAGAAGTACAATTTGACTATGTTCGATTTCCTGAGGGATTTGAAAATAAGGATAAATCACTGCAGTATTCAAATGGAAAATATAAAAATAGTGATTTAAATCATGTTGAGCAACGTGTGGATACGATTACTAATTTTTTAAAAACAGCACGTAAAGATTTGAAATCATACGATGTTCAAACATCCGCTGATGTTTTTGGTTACGCAGCTACTGTTAAAGAAACACCAGGTATTGGGCAAAGTTTCCCTAAAATCGCAAAGAATGTAGATGTCATTTCATCGATGATTTATCCTTCTCATTGGAGTCCAGGTGATTTTGGATTAGAAGCTCCAGATACAGAACCTTATAAAACAGTGGATCGTTATCTTGATAAGGAAAAAGAAGCACTCAAAGGTATCGATCATAAAAAGGTTAAATCTCGTCCATGGCTTCAAGATTTTACAGCATCTTATTTAGGAGAAGGGCAGTATAAAGTCTATGACAAAACAGAAGTAACTGCACAAGTACAAGCGTTAAAAGATCATGATATAAATGAATTTTTATTATGGGATGCTTCTGCTGATTATACGAAAGGTGCCGATTACAATCCATCAAAATACACCAATCCGGATGCTCAAAAGCCAGAAAACACAAAAAATAATTAATCATATTAAATGCTAAAATGAAATAAGCCTATAACTGAATTTTACAGAATCTCAGTTATAGGCTTATTATATTAGGATTTATGTGTCATAACTTTTTAAGTAGTTCAATCAATCTGTATATGTTTTTGAATCTCTTGATTAATATGATTATATACATGTAAGAATGGTTTGTTGGCTTGAATTGCGGCGTTTCGCACATCTTCAAATTCTGGTTTTGCCTTAATTATTTTGCCGTTTAACATTGCTGTTTTTACTAAAATCGCTCCATAATTTGTATGAATTGTTTCGAATTGTCTATGGAGTACTTTACGATTAACCGTGTAACTTCTAATACCTAATGTCGATGTATTTTTTAAAACATAGTCTTCGAAAAATTGTGCATTTTCTATCTTACAAATGACTGTGATTTGAGTGGCTGGCCTACTTTTTTTCATAGTGATAGGTGTGAAGTATGCATCTAATGCACCATCTTCTAAAACTTGTTCAAGAAAGTAACTTAGCATTTCAGCAGACATATCATCAATCTGACTCTCTATTACTTGGACTTGCGTTGGTGTATTATCTTTAGTTTTGAATTGAATTGCTCTCAATATGTTTGGGAAATCAAAGTCTTTGGTGCCACATCCATAACCAATCTGCTCTATTGTGACAGAAGGTAAAGGGCCAATTTTAGATGTTAATGCTTTAATGAAAGCTGCTCCGGTTGGTGTCGTTAATTCGCTATTAATATCAAAAGAAGCGAGCGGTATGCCTTTTAAAATTTCTGCCGTTGCAGGTGCAGGAACAGGATATAATCCATGAGCGATATTTACTTTACCTCCACCTGTTGGAATTGGAGAAGCGTGTAATTCATCAATTTTCAAATTTTCTAAAGCAAGACAGCCCCCGATAATATCGATAATGGAATCCATTGCGCCTACTTCATGAAAGTGCACCTCTTCGACGGACATCCCATGAATTTTAGCTTCTGCATGAGCAATCGTATCAAAGACTTTTTGGCTTCGTACTTTAACTCTTTCAGGTAAATCGCTATCCTGTATCATATTTGTAATATCAGCAGCTGTTCTATGATGTGTCGTTTCACTAAAATCAATGTTTAGATGCTTAGCTTGAATACCTTGCTTGTTTTGATTAGAAAAGCGCAGCTTAAAATCATTAAGTGGCAACTTTTGTAAATGAGATTCAATGTAAGCTATATTTGCACCTAAATCTACTAGAGAAGATAGCAACATATCACCTGCAATACCAGCGTGACAATCTAAATATATTGTATTTGTCATATCATTCACTCCATCCCTGAATGTTGTTCCAACATATTGACAATCATAGCAGCATTATAACCACCACCGAAGCCATTATCAATATTAAGTACACTAGAACCAGGTGCACATGAATTAATCATTGATAACAATGTTGTGACACCATTTAGATTCGCACCATAACCAACACTAGTCGGTACGGCATAGACAGGGTGGTCAACTAAGCCAGCAACTACGCTTGCTAACGCACCTTCCATGCCAGCTATTACTACAGATACGTTGCAGTTGCGAATATCATCAATATGAGCAAAAAGTCGGTGGATACCAGAGACCCCAACATCGTAAAACCTTTTTACGGATATCCCCATTACTTCTGCTGTTATAGCAGCCTCTTCCGCTACAGGAAGATCAGACGTGCCAGCGCAAATGATGGCAGCTTGACGTTGTGTTTTGGTAATATGCTCTAATGATGTACAAACGATTTGTGCTGTTGCATGATATACCAATTGAGGATATGTTTCACAAATAAAATTGGCTTTTTCATTATTGACACGAGTAATTAATATTGTTTCTTCGTGTAATATTAATGAGTGGATGATTTTCACTAATTGTTGTTCAGTTTTACCTTCGCCAAATATTACTTCTGGAAATCCTTGGCGCTTTCTACGATGCAGGTCAATTTTTGCAAAACCTAATTCATCATATTGATTTAATTCTACTTTAGCCTCAGATATTGATAGTTGATCTGTTTTTACAGCTTGCAATAATGATTCAATGGAATCATATTTACCTGTCATAGTTAAACCACCTTTATATTATAGCGTTAAAATTAAGATTGTATGACCTCATTCATACTACCTGTACGATAGCCTTCTAAGTCAATTGTGACATAGTCAAAACCCAGTTCTTTAAGGCGTAGTGAAATTTGGTTTCTATGTTGAATAATTGGAACAATATCCGTTTCATCAACTTCGATACGCGCAATGTTGTCATGATAACGTACTCTAACGTTATTAATATCTAAACTCAAAATAAATTTTTCCGCTTCATTAACTTTATTAACTTTGTTGAAACTAAGTGGTTCACCATATGGAATGCGAGAAGCTAAGCTACAGAGTGCTGGCTTATTCCAAACAGGTAAGCCATTTGATTTACTAAGTTCTCGCACTTCTTCTTTATAAAGTTCAACTTCTTGTAAAATGCTTCTCACACCATATTCAGATCTCGCTTTAAGACCAGGTCTGAAATCTGAAATATCGTCCATAATCATGCCGTCTAACACATAATTGAATCCAAATGTTTTTCTTAAATCTTCTAGTTTTGCGTATAATAAACATTTGCTGTAATACCAACTGTCGGGTGTGTTTTTAATGATGTGTGGTTCTTTTAATTCTTCGATTTCAGTCTCTAAGATATCTGCATTTAACGTGTTACCGAGTTGAATAGCTTGATTAAATTCTTCGTTTCTAAATAATTCTGATTTAACTATCACTGCTTTTACATTATTGATACCTAGTACATCAATTGCTTTTTTTAGGACTAAGCTACTATCAACACCACCTGAAAAAGCAATAACGACTGTTTCCATTTCTTTTAAAATCATTTCAAGTTTAACTTCTTTATCTTGTAATTTAGTCATTATTTAAATTTCCTCCTTGAATATTTTTGGACTCATTGAAAATTATGATTCTACATACGGTATAGTAAGGGGACCTAGTGGCATAACTCCAATACTCATGTCTTTTCCATATTGTTGTTCTAAAGATTTTAATGTTGCTTCAATATTTGAAATAGGATGTAACATAGCATCTTTTGCTTGTTGATCAGTTAATTTGGAATATAAATACACATCTGCAAAAGTCTGAATCACAGCCTGTTTTTGTACTTGCCACTGGTCTAGCATGGCGAAGTTTGGGTCATTAATCATTTTGACAAGTGCTTCTGGGGTGTCTGCCATCTTCAGTATTTCTGCATAATTACCATGATTTGGGAAACCATCGCTGCATTCAGATAACATGATAATACTGCCTCCTTCTTTAACCACTTTATGAGCAGCACTCATTCCCTTGACTGTTTGATATAAATTTTGATCAAGTGGATAACCAGAATTAGATGCGATAACGACATCAAAACGATGGTCACATTTGAACATAGCGTGTTTTTTAGCATAAGCACATCCCAAATCATGTGCTTTATACAGTTCTCCAGCAAAGACTTCTGTAATTTCTTTTTCTTTGTTCAATGTTACATTGAGCATGAAGTCAGGTTTGCACATGGCATTAATTTCTCGAGTCATATCTTGCACTGGATTATCTGTCATATTCCCCCAAGTAGAACGAATATCACCGATCATTTTAGCATTGTGAAATGTCATGATTGTTTCTATACCTGCAATACCAGGCATAATTCCTTTTGGACCTCCTGAAAATCCAGCAAAGAAATGTGGTTCTATAAAGCCAGTTACAATTTTGAAATCAGAATCTACATAATCTTTGTTTAAGTAAACATCACATCCGTATTTACTATGACCAACTTTTTTTAAAGTTTGTTTATCATTGCAATGATTATGTACAATTCTAATGTTGTTTACGATATCTTCACCTAGCATTTGTATTAATTCATCTTCGGTTTGATCTCGATGTGTACCAGTGCCGTTGATGATGACAATATTTTCTAAAGGTACATGTGCAAGGGACTCTACAATAAGTGGTACAAGTATATGATTCGGCGTAGGGCGAGTGATGTCACTAATAACGATTGAAACTGTTTGATTGGATTGTACTAAATCTTCAAGCGGATCCGAATCGATAGGATTCCTTAATGCATCGCGTATGGCTTGTATATCATTATCGAGTGCAGGTATAGGTTTTGGCTCTATTAAGACGCTATTTTCAGGTAATTCTATTTTAAGGTTTGACTTTCCATATAATATCTCTGTATTCAAGGTCGATCTTCCTCCTTATATGAAGCGCTTTCATAAAAGCGTGTGTTTATTTGCGCATTAGAATGTGTTTTGGCCGAGTGAGCAACATATTCCTTTGTTCCATATATTCCTTTACTTTTTTGATACCTATCGACCAATATGACTGCTATTGGGCACAATATTGCTGTAGTAATAGCTGAAATTGAAATTTGTGCTGTCGCGATAGGTGCTACTTTCTCAATCATAGCAAACTCACTTTGACTCAGATTACCATTTGCGAGCGCTGTAGAAGCAGCAGCAACTACTGCAGCAGGTGTAGATACTGCGTTACCTGCTGTAGATGATTCAGAAATTGGTGCAATTACACTCTTTTCTTTAAATATTTTAAAGGCAATGATACCAGTAAATGCGGTACAAATAAAGGTCAATAGTGCTAACGTTAAGCCTCCTGATAATACGGAAAAATTAAAGAATTCAGCTAAATTCATACCAGCACCTAAAGAAAAGGCGAAAAAGGGGATGAGTATGGTTTCACCAGGACGTAAAAATTCTGATATTTTAGGGTCAAGATTTCCTAATATCATACCTATACTTAAAGGTAAAAGTACAGAAATAAATGAAATGATTGGAAAGGTTGTACCAATAAATCCCAATGAAATCAAAGTTAACAATGGTCCATCATTAATAGCAAGTATGGACAGACCACCTACATCTGAACGATTCCCATAAGTACTGGTTAAAGCAGCATACATACCACTATTGCTATTTGTCATTGCTGCAATTACAGCTATTATAGACAAACCGAATAATCCACTCCAAGGATCAAATATTGAGCCTAATAAGAGTCCTACCGCTAACCCAGAAAAATATTTTGTTGTTGTTAATAGCATACCTTTTTTTAAGGCTTTACCGCCAATTTTTAAATTCATTTGACTTCCTACACAAAAGATAAAAAGTGCAATTAAGACAAGTGCACTATCTTTAAATAGTTCTTGTGAAAATCCCCCGATTTGAAGCATTTCGTAATAGCCTTGTTCAGTTTTGGGTGAACCGAGTGACTTAAGTAGATTCATTATAGGGCTTAAATGTAATTGATCAACGGTGTTTATAGTAGCGCCTAAAAGTAATGGGACTACCATCAATCCTCCAGGTATTTTTTCTATTGTATCTTTAATTCTCATAACTAACATCCCCTTAATATGTTATTGGTTATGGAAAAATGTTTTTACAATATTCTTGGTTGTTTGTTTTATCAATTTTTCCGATTTTAAAAATGTTTCTTCTAATGACATAGGTCCGTTACTTAAACTAAAAGCGCTGAGAATACCACTGTCTTTTAGGTCTTTTGCATCAACTTCTACTGATCCTCCTATAAAAATAACTGGAATATCATATTTTTTGGCACATTGTGCAATGCCGATTGGTGCTTTTCCATAAAAAGATTGTTTATCAATTTTTCCTTCTCCAGTAAGAATTAAGTCTGCTTGTTTTAAGTATTTTTCGAATTGTATATATTCCATAACTACCTGAATACCTTCTTTAAAGTAACTTGGGAAAAACGCTTTGAATGCACCTCCTAAACCACCTGCTG
The DNA here is from genome assembly GCF_017891615.1 of Staphylococcus sp. GDY8P198P. Classification (NCBI taxonomy): domain Bacteria; kingdom Bacillati; phylum Bacillota; class Bacilli; order Caryophanales; family Staphylococcaceae; genus Staphylococcus; species Staphylococcus sp. GDY8P198P. Next base: position 26,546 of record NZ_JAESJQ010000001.1, on the reverse strand, counting down.
CACCAGCACCAGGTAAATCGTGTAGTCTAACGCCTGTGGTATGTTCAACTAGATTAGCCCAATGCGTGAGATTATCATCAAGTTGTTGCATATTTTGTGCAGATGCACCTTTTTGTTTCCCAAAAATAAATGATGCACCATTAGGTCCTACTAATGGATTTTGAACATCAGTTGCTATAATAAAATTGCAATGATTTATTCGAGGATCAAAATTTGATAAGTCAATTTGAGCTAAACTTTGTAGTTCGCCACCCCCAAAATTTATTGAGTGATTTTGATTATCTTTTAACTCTGCCCCTAAAGCTTGTAACATGCCAGCGCCAGCATCATTTGTAGCTGAACCACCAATCGCCAGTATGAAATTTTTATATCCTTGATTCAAAGCGTGTAAAATTAATTCACCTGTACCATATGTTGTTGTAGATAAAGGATTTAATGCCTCTTGGGCTAAATGCTTTAATCCTGAAGCTTCTGCCATTTCTATGACACAAGTATGATTATCTAAAACCCCGTATTGAGCTGTTACTTTGTCACCAAGAGGTCCGGTTACACTGACCGTAGTAAACGTCCCATTTGTTGCATTTACTAATGCTTCCATTGTGCCCTCACCACCATCACCGATTGGTAAATCATGAATGGTAGATTCAGGGAAAATTTCCAGTATGCTATCTTTCATATACTTTGTTACTTCGCTTGCCTTCATACTTCCCTTAAATGAATCAGGTGCTAATATGATTTCCATTGTGAATTTCTCCTTTTAAGAAAGCGCTTTCTAAAATGTGTTGTTTTAAGTTTAACGATTTTATTATATTGAAAAAAGGGTTAAACTATACAAAAATAATACTTTGAATTTGTATATAAATAACAAGTGGTGAGATAATTGGATATATTGACTGAAGAAATGGCAACGCTAATCGTTAAAGAAACAGCTAAAAGAACCAAAACTAATATTAATATTATGAATTTTAATGGAGTAATTATTGCATCTTTCGATAAAAGTCGTATCGGTACGCTTCACGAAGGTGCTATTGAAGTGTTGAAACAAGAAAAAACAGTGGTAATCAACCAGGAAGATAGTTTGCATTTTAAAGGTACTCAGGCAGGTATAAACTTACCCATAATTTTCCAAGATAATATCGTTGGTGTTATTGGTATTACAGGCAATCCTAATCAAATAACACATGTAGCAGACTTAGTTAAAATGTCTACAGAATTGTTACTTTATCAAAATTATTTTACGTACGAATTGGAGGGACAAATACGAAGTCAAGAATTATTTATAGAGGAGTTATTAAAAAGTGAATCATCAAAATCCTTTATTCAATATTTAATGAAACAACTTAATATTGATTTATTAACTTATAGAAAATGTATCATTATCGATATCGAAAAACAGATATTTTCTAGAAATAGTATTGTTCGTTCATTAACGAGCAGGATAGATGCTAGTTCATTTACAATTGCATTTACGAATTATAACCGCATCGTTATTCTTGCTACTGCTCATTCGATGCAAGCTTTAGATAATAAAATCAATAATATATACCAAATATTTCAAAACTTAGAGCTGAAAGTCCAAATTGCCTCAAGTCTTATGTTTAAAAGATTAAAAGACTTTAGAAATGCATATGAAGAGTGTGAGTTGGTATTTATGTTAGCTGAAAATGGAAAGATCGTGACTTCATTTGAAGATGTGGAAGAAAAAACACTTTTATATCAAATTGATAAAAATATAAGAGAACGATTTAAAAAAAGGATATTAAGTAATGTGGATCAGCAGAGTATAGATACACTAAAAGCTTTCTTTCAAAATGATTTAAATATAACGCAAACTTCTAAAAAATTGTACATCCATAGAAATACTTTATTGTATAGGTTAGAAAAATGTGAAAAAGAAACAGGGTTAAATCCTAAAAAGTACTCTGATGCTGTCAAATTACAGATTGCAATATGGTGTTAATAACGAAAACAATCGGAGCGTTTTATAAAAAAGTTTAACAAAAATGATTGGAACAAAATTAAAAATATTTTTAGTAATTAAAGTTAAATGTATTTTTATTTTAATTATGTCATACATTAAAAATTAAAAGTCCTAAGCATATCGTGAAATCGTATTGCTTAGGGTTTTTTTATATGGATTTAATTTAACTGAACAGATTAAAGAAAGTGAACGATAAAAGTAATCGTAAAAATTTGGTTGTTTTTTATAAAGTAATATGACATACTCAATAATAATTAGTATGACATATTAAAAATTTGAGGTGAATCTGTATGACGAAATATATTTATGCATTTGATGAAGGTAACAAAGCTATGAAAGATTTATTGGGAGGTAAAGGGGCTAATTTAGCTGAAATGAAACGTTTAGGGTTACCTGTACCGGATGGTTTCACCCTTACTACTGAAGCGTGTATTGAGTATTTAAAGCAAGGCGCTCATCTTTCAGATGAATTAATTGGACAATTACATGAGCAATTAGAAGCATTTTCTCAACGTACACAAAAATCATTTTCTTCTAAAGAATCACTTTTATTAGTGTCTGTAAGAAGTGGTGCAAAAATTTCCATGCCTGGAATGATGGATACTATTTTAAACTTAGGGCTGAATGATATTAATGTTAAAACGTTAGCAGAAAAGACAAATGATGCACGTTTTGCATATGACTGTTACCGTAGACTGTTACAAATGTTTGGCGAAGTAGTATACGGCATACCGATGACGTCATTTGATACATATTTTAATCAATATAAAGAACAACACCATTATCAAAATGATGCAGATATCCCAGCTGAAGGTTTAGAAGAAATATGTGATTATTTTAAAGGTGTTTATTTGGAAGAAGTATATAAACCATTCCCACAAGAGCCGATTGTGCAATTAACAGAAGCAATTGAAGCAGTTTTTAAATCATGGGATAATGATCGCGCACGTGTATATCGCCAATTAAATGAAATACCACACGATATTGGCACAGCAGTTAATATCCAAGAGATGGTCTTTGGTAATAGTGGTGCACAAAGTGGTACAGGTGTTGCATTTACGCGTAATCCAGTGACTGGTGAAGCAAAATTATTTGGTGAATACTTGTTAAATGCCCAAGGGGAAGATGTTGTTGCTGGTATTAGAACGCCAAAAGATATCAGTACATTGAAAGCACAAATGCCTCAAGTCCATCAACAATTTATAGAAGTTTCCCAACAATTAGAAAAACACTATAAAGATATGCAAGATATTGAATTTACTATTGAAAACGAGCAATTATATGTTTTACAAACGCGAAGTGGTAAAAGAACTGCTAATGCAGCGATTCATATTGCAGTAGATTTAGTGGAAGAAGGTATAATTTCTAAAAATGAAGCAGTTATGAATGTTGAAGTAAAATCAATTGACCAATTATTGCATCCTAATTTTGATGATAATGCCCTTGAGAAAGCTACAGCTGTTTCGAAAATGGGACTTCCTGCTAGCCCTGGTGCTGCGAGTGGTGAAATCGTATTTTCTGCGGAAACTGCAAAATTGAAAGCAGAGCAGGGGGATAAAGTGATATTGATGAGACCTGAAACTTCGCCTGAAGATATAGAAGGTATGGTCGCAAGTGAAGCGATAGTTACAACACATGGCGGTATGACTTCTCATGCGGCAGTTGTTGCCAGAGGAATGGGTAAATGTTGTGTGACTGGATGTTCAGACGTTGAAATTAATGTTATAGATAAAAAAGTAACATATCCTAATGGAACATTAAATGAAGGAGACATTATCTCAGTTGATGGTGCTAAAGGTGATATTTATTTAGGTGAAGTTGAAACGATTAAAGCTGAAAGAAGTAAAGCTTTTGAACAATTTATGCAATGGTCAGAAGCAATAGCAAGATTAGATGTACGCATGAATGCCGAAACACCACAAGATATTCAAGCAGGTTACCAATTTGGTGCGAAGGGCATTGGTTTAGTTCGTACCGAGCATATGTTTTTTGGTCCTGAACGTTTAATTGAAATGAGACGTTTCATTTTATCTGATACACAGGATAAAAGAATTAATGCTTTAAATAAAATTAAGGAATATCAAAAAGAAGATTTTGAAACTATCTTGAAGTTATCTGGAGAACGTCCAACAATTATTCGTTTGCTTGATCCGCCTTTACATGAATTTTTACCTAAATCAACTGAAGAAAAAAATAGTGTGGCAAGTCAACTCAATGTCACTGTTTCAGAGTTAGAACATTATATTGAAAGTTTAAATGAAGTTAATCCTATGCTAGGGCATCGTGGATGTCGCTTGGCGATTACTTACCCTGAACTTTATATTATGCAAGCAGAAGCTATTATGGAAAGTGCATTGAAACTTAAACAACAGGGCATTCATTGTCAACCTGAGATTATGATTCCGCTTGTATCTACTGTTTCAGAATTTACAACGTTAAAGTCGCAAGTTGTTGAACGCATTGAAGCTTTACAATCTGAAATGGGAGCAAGCGTTCATTACATGATTGGAACGATGATTGAAACGCCAAGAGCATGTCTGATTGCTGGCGATTTAGCACGAGAATGTGACTTCTTTAGTTTTGGGACAAATGATTTAACACAATTAACGTTTGGCTTCTCACGTGATGATGCTGGTAAATTTATTAATGCCTATTCAGAACAAGGCATATTAACGATAGATCCATTCCAAACACTCGATATAGATGGCGTTGGACAGTTAATTAAACAAACAACAGAACAAGCAAAAGCGGCAAATCCAACGATAAAAATTGGCGTATGTGGAGAATTAGGCGGTGACCACAAATCAATTCAATTCTTTAATCAACTAGATTTGGATTATGTATCATGTTCTCCATTTAGAGTGCCAGGTGCCTTATTATCAACTGCTCAAAGTGAAGTCGAAGGCGGTAGATTGCGTGTTAAATGATAATGAAAAGAAACAGCTAACGCTATTCGTTGTATCTGACTCTATAGGTGAAACAGCACAGCGAATGATTCATGCGACATTAACACAATTTCCAGATGTCACGCGTATAGAAATTAAAAAATTTCCTTTTATAAAAAATCAAGATGAACTACTCAATGTACTTTCATTGGCTAAAGCGCGTGGTGCAGTTGTTATAACGACTTTAGTTAATCCAGAATTTAATAAAAAGGGGCAGGCATATGCTCAAGAACAACAAATTCCGTATGTTGACTATATGTCTGATTTAATTAACATTATTCAAGAACATACGAATTGTTCACCTATTTTAGAAAGTGGTGCTTTGCGCAAGTTGGATGACAACTATTTTAAAAGAATTGAGGCAATGGAATATTCTGTTAAATATGATGATGGTAAACATTTCACGGATATAGGAGAAGCTGACGCTTTAATTTTAGGTGTTTCTCGTACGTCAAAGACGCCTTTAAGTATGTATTTAGCGAATAAAGGTTATAAAATAGCTAATATTCCTTTAGTTCCAGAAGTTGATATTCCAGATGAGGTCTTTAGAAATAAAAATTTAAAAGTATTTGGTCTGACAGCGAGTCCTACTTATATCTTAAATATTCGTACGGAACGTGTGAAAGTTTTAGGTTTACATGGACCTACAGATTATAATAGTGTCGATAGAATTAAAGAAGAGTTGATGTATGCCGAAGAAATATTTGCTAAATTAAATGCTACAGTCATTAATACGGAGTTCAAATCAATTGAAGAGTCAGCATTTTATATTGAAAAGTTTTTATAAGAATGAAAATTATAATTAAATATGGAATTCAAAGGTATTGTTAAAACTTCAGTTGTCTAAATTTATGTTCAAAGGGTATGTTTGATATTAGAAAATAATATTTAAAAAGAAGGGATATTATGTTGAAATCGACAGTGCCGTATTTGTTTTTTAACGGTCAATGTAAAGACGCTTTGGCATTTTATAGTAAGGCGCTGAACGGGGAAATTAAAGCTACAATGACGTATGGTGAAGCGAATGAAAGTGTTGCAGATGATCCTAATCGTGTCATTCATGCGCAGTTAGACGTTGATGGAAACTTATTCATGTTGTCAGATATACCCAAAGACGATGACACAATGTTACAAGATAGAAATGTTTATATTGTTTTGGAATTTGATAGTGAAACAGCAATCGAAGAAGTGTATGAACAATTGAAAGACGAAGGCGATGTTCAAATGGAGTTAGACACTATGTTTTGGGGAGCGAAATATGCCAAGTTGGTTGATAAATACGACATCGGTTGGGATTTAAGTTACACATTTCCACAATAACTAAAGTTGCAATTCGAATATAAATATTCACGAACATGTATCATAATCTGATTAAATGTAAAGAGATGTTTATTAAAGTATAACTTCATATAATAAAAAAATGCATTTTCATTTTTGAAGAGAGCCCCTCAGTTGCATAGCTATTTAATGCTATCAACTGAGGGGCTTTACTTTAGAATAGATTTGCATTTTTTATTTGAAATGGTACGTAAGCTGATTCATTGAAGCGACGAAATATTTAAAAGCAGCTGAGTTTTTTACACTGCTTTCAAAATTAAATTATCATTTTATATATGTACGAATGATTTTGGATTTGGCTATCATATATATGATCAATCCTGTAATTATTGCAATGATTGTAGTCATAGGTAATTGGGCACTTAACGCTGTGATTTCAGGAAGTTCTTGGTGCATGACAAATGGAATAAGATAATTATTGATGTTGAACGTTGTAAACATAACAAGCGCAAATATGATACTGCCGTTACATGCTTTTTTGATATATTTTTATTTTCCACTGTGTATGTAGCATTGATAGTATCTAATGTTGGATAAGATTTTAATTTGATTGCTATTGTGCTTGATAATGAATAGTGGCGGTGAGTATAACAACTTCATCAGTTGGATTATAGTAACGATGTGCTACATCACTATTAAAACGAAAAGCTTGGTTACTGGTAATTGTATAAGAAGTTTGACCAACTTCAATTTTTAAAGTACCTGAGTTAACGATGATAAACTCTTCAGATTGTATATGATGTGGATCAGAAACCATTTTACCACCTGGTTGAATTTCCATTTTAAACATTTCGAAATGCTTTCTTTCATTGTAAGGAAAGTATGGAAAGATCTTAACTTTATCTTCAACAATAGGAATAATATCAGATTCATCTACAAAATCTACAGGCTCGTGCATTGTTGATGTCAGTTGTGACAGGGGTAAATGAAGCCCATTAGCAATTTTCCATAATGTTGTAATTGTTGGATTAGATGTGCCTTTTTCAATTTGGCTTAACATGTTTTTGCTAACGCCAGTCAGATTGGCCATTTTATCTAAACTAAGTTGGTGTTTACTACGATAAGTTGCTAAATTTTTGGCAATAATATTTTGAATATGATACATGTGAATCGCTCCTATTTACATTATAACGTACATATTGTACCATATATAATGTTGTTTAGAAAAATTTATGATGTAAGGTGAGCAAAATGGAAAATTATAGAAAAGTAAAACCATTTAATTGGCTATTATTTATAGGTATTTTGTTAGTGGGTGCAAATTTAAGGGCGCCAATTACTTCAATCGGAGTTGCGCTACCTGATATAAAAAATGATTTGGCGATGTCTAACAGTGCTGTTAGTGTAATTACAGTCGTCCCATTAATCGCATTCGCAATCATTTCACTATTTGCAGCAAAAACAAGTTATCGGTTTGGATTAGAACGAACGATTTTTGTAGCTTTATGTCTAATACTGATTGGCGTAATCGTACGTTCTATCACAGGTGTTTCATGGTTATATATAGGTACCATCCTTATAGGCGTTGGTATTGGTTTTGGTAATGTACTTGCACCTGCAGTAATCAAAGCGAAGTTCCCATTACATATAGGTGTGATGACAGGTTATTATACTGTCGTTATGAACGTATTTGGAGGATTATCTTCATATGGAACGGCACCGTTTGTCAAAGCGTTTAATTATAATATTGCCATTAGTGCGATTGGTGTCATTACATTGATTACAATTATTATATGGGCATTTCAATTGAAAAATAAAGAAGAAACAACAGCATCATTACCTCAAGAGAGTGTCAATGTTTGGAAGTCGCCATTATCATGGCAAATAACAATACTTATGGGCGGACAGTCACTTATTTTTTATTCTCTGATTAATTGGCTACCAGCATATTTATCTCAAAGTGGCATGACTATCAGTGAAGCGGGGATGTATTTATCAATTATGCAAATCGCTATTATACCGTTAACATTTATTACCCCTATATTTGCTACTAAAATGAAATCACAATTTTTATTAACTTTTATGACTGGTTTATGTTTTGTGGTGGGTGTTTCAATAATGTTATTTTCACCGCAACTTGCTTTAATTGCTACGATTTTAGTTGGTGTTGCAAGTGGTTTAGCGTTTGGACTTGTGAATACATTCTTTAGTTTGAGAACGGAACATAGTCAAACGTCGGCGAAGTTATCTGGCATGGCCCAATCTGTAGGATACCTTTTTGCAGCAATAGGACCTTTACTGTTTGGTATACTACATGATGTCACAGGTCAATGGATAGGTTCATTAAGTATTTTATTAATCACTGCACTATTAATCACATTATTCGGCTCACAAGCAGGTCGTAATCGCACAATAGAAAAAACAATAGGACAATAGACAGTATAATGCAAATATTGTACGATATTTTACAACATGTTTTGTTTTTCAATGAGCTTTTAAAATAATTGGATTTGATAAGTTGAACTATATCTTCGTCAATTAAATGAGGAATATAGTTTCATTAAAATCTAATAAAAAACGATGAGGTGTCATTATGCAACTTATTTTTGATCCAAGTGTAAGCCCGATTTATAGAGGTATACTTGCATTTTTCTTTGTTATTAATATAGTGCTTGCGTTTATTATTGTATTTTTAGACAGGGATCGTAGAGATGCAACAGCGACTTGGGCTTGGTTATTTTTACTATTTGTAGTACCTATTTTAGGATTTGTTATTTATATATTCTTTGGACGAGCAGTGCGAAAAAAACGTGAACAAGGTTTTCATCATAATCAGATAGATGACATGAAGGAACGAATGAAGACGCAGTTATCAGATGCTACCAACAAGATTAATCATTCAGATTATCGATTAGTTAAAAAACATGCAGATATTGTTAATACATTGCTAACGAAAGAACCAACATTTTTAAGTTACGATAATAATGTTGATATTTATACTGACGGGCATGCGTTATTTGACCAAATGAAAGAAGATTTACGCAATGCAAAATCGTATATTCATTTAGAGTATTATGTGTTGAAATTAGATAAGTTGGGTTCTGAAATTGTCGATATTTTGCAACAAAAAGCTGAAGAAGGATTAGAAGTTAAAATACTTTATGATGCAGTAGGGTCTAAAACGGTACATAAATCAAAATTCAAAAAATTCCAAGAAGCTGGTGGACAAGTTGAGGCTTTCTTCCAAGCTAAAATTCCATTAGTAAATTTTAGATTAAACAATAGAAATCACCGTAAAATTTTAGTGATTGATGGTATGACTGGTTATGTGGGCGGATTTAATATTGGTGATGAATATTTAGGTTTAGATGAAAACTTTGGCTATTGGCGAGATACACATTTAAGGGTTAAAGGTGATGGTGTTGACGCGTTACAGCTCAGTTTTATCCACGATTGGAATTCTCAATCACACCGTGAACAATTGGAGTTTAATGATAAGTATTTCCCAGATAATGCAAAGCAAGGTGGAGATGTGCCGATGCAAATTGCGCTTAGTGCCCCAAGTGATAATTGGCATCAGATAGAATTTGGCTATATGAAAATGATCATGAACGCCAAAGAATCTATTTATATGCACAGCCCGTATTTTATACCAGATAAAGGTTATATCAATGCATTGCGTATAGCCGCAAAAGCTGGAGTAGACGTGCGGTTAATTATTCCTAATAAACCAGATCATATTTTTGTTTACTGGGCCACAATTACAAGTGTTGCGCAGTTGATTAGAGATGGTGTCAAAGTTTATACGTATGAAAATGGATTTATCCATTCGAAAATGATGATTATTGATGATGAAGTCGCAAGTGTAGGTTCATCAAACATGGACATACGTAGTTTTGAATTGAATTTCGAAATTAATGCATTTATGTATGATGAAAACATTGTCAAAGAGCTTAAAGCTGCTTTTATAGAAGATATGAAAGTATCTAAGGAATTGACAGAGGAACGCTATGAACAGCGATCAAATTGGATTAAATTCAAACAAGCGATTGCTAAATTAGCGTCACCAATTCTATAAAAATATAGAGAACATTGAAGTGACAGTGCATACGATTGCATGTATTTATCAATGTAGCAATCGATTGTGCCACTGAAGTTTCAATAACATATTGTTGTTTTTAAATCATAAGATTAGTCTGACGAGGGCGGAATATGAAATCAAATTTACGCTTTGATTTCAATACCGTCCTCGTTTTCATTATAATGAGTGATATGAAATAACAGGAGAATGGATGAAGTGAAATGGGGGAGATTGGATGCAACGAGAAAGCGGTCAATTTATTTATCGTCAATTATATAGACAATTAAAAGAGGATATTCTCGCATTCAAATATGAGAGTCATGAAAAGTTGCCTTCCAAAAGGGATATGGCTCAACATTTAAATATTAGTGTGAATAGTGTAAAAGCAGCATATGAACAGTTATTAGCTGAAGGCTATATTTATACTGAAGAGCGAAAGGGCTATTTTATTGAGCCTTTAGAAAAATTGATTATCGATCCAAATGCGCAAATATCTCTGGATGTGCAAGAACATCATATTGAAGCTACATACGATTATTCATTTTCACATATGAGTACCGATATTTCAGCATTTCCTGTAGAAATATGGACCAAACTCGTTAAACGTGTATTTCAAAATTATGATTATGAATTGTCTTCGATACCTCAAATTAAAGGTCCAATAGAGTTAAGACAATCGATTGCTAAATTAGTGTCTTATCAAAGAGGCATCCAATGTCATCCGGAACAAATTGTCATTGGTTCTGGAACTAATACACTGTTAACCAAATTAATTCAATTATTACCAGATGAAATCACAATAGCAGTGGAAAACCCTGGATACTCAAGGTTTAGAACATTAATCAATCAAACATCTGCGCAGTTAAAACCGATTGCTTTAGACCGTAAGGGGATATCTATTGAAGATATTAAACAAGCTCAACCTGATGCCACGATAGTGACACCTTCACACCAATTTCCAATGGGGATAATCATGCCTGTATCGCGTCGAATTGACCTTCTGAATTGGGCAAGTCAAACGCAAAGTTATATCATAGAAGATGATTATGATAGTGAATTCAAATATGAAACAGATAATATACCTTCACTGTTTAGTTTTGATAAAAATGAACGCGTGATTTACCTAGGTACTTTTTCAAAAACTTTGATGCCAGGATTACGCATGATATGATTTTGCCTATAAATTTAGTGAAGAAATTTGATTGCTTTAATTTAAATATGATTCCTGATTTTTCAACGATTCATGCACTTACACTAAATTTAATGATCAAAGAAGGTTATTATGAAAAATATGTGAAAAAGATGCATCAGATATATGGAAAAAAACGAGAAGCACTCATCACACACTTATCAAATAGCTTTAAAAATGACATTCGAATTAAAGATACACAAGCTGGTTTGCATTTTATTATAGAAGTGAACACACCATTTTCTTACCAAGAAATTGAATCGCGTGCTAAAGAAAAGAAACTTGAGCTTTATACGTTAAATCGATTTTCCGTGAAAGCGCTTGAAAAAAATAATGCATATAAAACGCTTATCATAGGTTTTTCAAAAATCAAGCAAGACCAGATTCCCCAGGCAGTTCAGAGATTAAAGGAAGTCGTTTGGGAATGATCTGGTTCCATTAAATTATCATAACTGGTACTTTACACTATACCAATAATCCCTTAAATTTTAGAAAACCATGCGTCTTACGTGGGGACAAAGAGGAGGGGTTATTGATGACAAATCAATTCGAAAGCTATAAAAAACAACGTGATAAATATGTAGCACGTGGTGTTGGAAACGGCAATCTGCATGTGGCAGATTATGCACAAGGTGCTACGGTCACAGATGTAGACGGTGAACGTTTCATTGATTTCGCGGGAGCTATTGGTACATTAAATGTTGGACACACACATCCTAAGATAACCAAACATTTAAAAGAACAATTGGACAAGTTTATACATCCTGGTTTCAATGTCATCATGTATAAAAGTTATCTCAACTTAGCACAAAAATTAACTGAAATTACGCCTGGTGATTTTGATAAAAAAGTGATTTTACTTAATTCAGGTGCAGAAGCTGTAGAGAATGCTGTAAAAATTGCTAGAAAACACACTGGAAGGCAATCAGTTGTATCTTTTGTAAGAGGCTTTCATGGCCGTACAAATTTAACAATGTCTATGACAAGTAAAGTGAGACCTTATAAACTTGGGTTTGGTCCTTTTGCACCAGAAGTTTACCAAGCACCATATCCTAATATTTCAGAAAAATCCGAATCTTTATCCGAAACAGCTTATATTGATCAAATGATTAATAAGTTACATGATTTCTTTGTTGAAACAGTAGATCCTAGTGAAGTAGCTTGTATCGTGATGGAACCTGTTCAAGGAGAAGGTGGGTTTATTATTCCGGACAAAAAATTCGTGAAAGCAGTTAAAAAAATATGTGAAGATCACGACATTATTTTTGTGGCGGATGAAATTCAAACAGGTTTTGCTCGAACAGGAAAAACATTTGCGATTGAACATTTTGATATAGAACCTGATTTAATAACTGTGTCTAAATCATTAGCTGCAGGATTTCCTTTAAGTGGTGTGGTTGGCAAAACGGAAATCATAGATAGTGCATCTCCAGGGGAACTAGGTGGCACATATGCTGGTAATCCTTTAGCGTGTGAAGCTGCTTTAAAAGTCATTGAAATCATTGAAGAGGAAGATTTAAACAATAAAGCAGAAAAAATTGGAAAGCAACTTGAAGATTTCTTATATCACAACGCAGAACAACATTCATTTATCACGAATATTCGTAGACTTGGCGCTATGGTAGCCTGCGAAATCATCGATGATCAAACTGGCGAACCCAATAAAGCATTAACTGGAAAAATTATTCAAACGGCAAATGAAAATGGTTTGTTATTATTATCTGCTGGTATTAAAGGTAATGTTTTACGTTTCTTAACACCACTCGTTATTTCAGACGATGAATTACAACAAGGATTAGAAATATTATCTGAGACTTTTAAAAATGTGGACATAACAGAAGCACATACAAACGCTTAAAATTTTATTTTTAAATAGAGGGTATAGATAAGTCATACCTCATAACAAAAATAAATGTAAGGGAGAGAATAAAAATGGGTCAATTAGAAGTTTATAACCCTTCTACAAATGAAGTTATAGAACGTTTGAATTACACGAGCCATGATGAAATTAATTCGAAAATTGAACGTGCACATAAAGCATTTGAAGAATGGAAATTAGTGGATGCACACGAACGTTCAGCAAAATTGTATCAATGGGCGAATCTCATTGATGAACATCAGGATGAACTTGCGAAACTGATTACACTTGAGGGTGGAAAACCACTAGCAGAAGCCAAAGGGGAGGTCATCTATGCTAATGCTTATGTTAAGTGGTATGCCGAAGAAGCTAAGCGAGTATATGGACGTACGATACCAGCAAACACGCCATCTAAAAAAATAATGATTGATAAATTTCCAGTAGGTGTCGTAGGTGCAATTACACCCTGGAATTTCCCGGCAGCGATGATAACGCGTAAAATGGCGCCTGCATTGGCAGCTGGATGTACGATTATTTGTAAACCTGCTGTCAAAACACCATTAACAACCATTAAACTTGTTGCGCTAGCACATGAAGCAGGCATACCTGAAGGTGCGATATCTTATATTATTGCGTCTGGTAAAGATGCAGGTGATATCTTCACCTCTCATAAACTGATTAATAAAGTGACATTTACTGGATCGACTGCTGTAGGAAAATCACTGATTGAACAATCTGCGCAAAGTGTAAAAAATGTAACGATGGAGCTAGGTGGTTTAGCACCTTTAATTGTGCATAAAGATGCTGATGTTGAAGCGCCGTAGATGGCACCATTGCCTCTAAATTTAGAAATGCTGGTCAAACATGTATCTGTGCAAATCGTATCTTCGTACATCAAGATATTGCTGATCAATATACAACGCGCTTGATTGAGAAAGTTAACGAACTAGCTGTCGGTGACGGTTTTCAAGAGGACGTTAAAATTGGACCGCTAATTGATAAGGCTGCAGTTGAAAAAGTAATGACACATATCACAGATGCACAAGCTAAAGGTGGGAAATTATCACGGACAGTGGATGATATACAAGCATTAAAAGGAAATTTCCTAAAACCAGTTGTTATCTCTAATGTGAATTTAGATATGAAAGTAATGCATGAAGAAACTTTCGGTCCTGTTGCACCAGTTATGGTTTATGAAGATTTAGATGAAGCAATAAAAATGGCAAACGATACAGAATTTGGTTTAGCTTCTTATTTCTTTACAAATGATTATCGTACAGGACTAAAACTTTATAATGAATTAGAATATGGTGTTGTTGGATGGAATGATGGTGGTCCTTCAGCTGCCCATGCGCCATTTGGTGGCTTGAAAGAAAGTGGCTATGGTAGAGAAGGTGGTATTGAAGGTATAGAGCCATATTTAGAAACGAAATATTTATCCATAGGTATTTAAAGTGCAAGCGAAGAAGTACTAGTCGTAAATAAAGCAAAACTTTGAATCTAAACGAACAAGAAAGTGATGATTAGATTGAAACCAATATTGGAAATTTAAACTCATTCACTTTTAATTCAATGAATGTTATGGGGTATGTAAAATGAAATCTCAATTTAATAAGACGATGAATATTGCTGATGTCTTATTTTTGGCAATTGGCGCAATGCTTGGATGGGGCTGGGTCGTATTGTCAGGAGAATGGGTATCAACAGCAGGTTTTATAGGAAGTATTGTGGCATTTTTACTCGGTGGATTTTTAGTCATTGTTATCGGACTTACATATGCAGAATTAGCTGCTGCAATTCCAGAAACTGGTGGAGGCTTTGTATTTGTTAAAAAAGCCTTCACTCCAGGAATTGCCTTTATATCAGGTTGGTCCGTATTATTTGGCTATGTCTCTGTAATTACATTTGAAGCGGTTGCATTGCCTACCGTGATCGACTACGTCATTCCATTTCAACATCAAGGATTGATGTGGAATATCGCAGGTTGGGATGTATATTTCACATGGGTTATCATTGGCTCGATTGGAAGTGTCATTTTAACTTCACTTAATTATTTTGGTGTCAAACCTGCAGCAATTATGCAAACTGTTTTTACAATTTTTATTGTAGGTGTTGGTTTATTGCTTGTATTTGGAGCGGGCTTTAATGGTAATTTCAACAATTTACAACCATTTGAAAATGGGGTTAGTGGAACAATGTCTGTATTAATGATGATTCCATTTCTATTTGTTGGTTTTGATGTCATTCCGCAAATCGCAGAAGAAGTTAAAGCACCTGCGAAAAAAATCGGCGGTATTTTAATATTATCTATTATCGCCTCTGTAATTTTTTATTTGCTCATTGTATTTGGTGTGGCAACAGGCTTATCACCTAAAGCTTTAAGCAACAGTAATTTGGCAACAGCAGATGCAATGGCCAACTTATTTGGCCATAGTGGATTTGGTGTCTTACTTGTATTAGGCGGTGTAGCTGGCATAATTACAAGTTGGAATGCTTTTATCATTGGCGGTAGTAGAATTTTGTATGCTATGGCAAAAAATCACATGATTCCTAAATGGTTTGCATTTATTCATCCTAAGTATAAAACACCTACACACGGTATTTTATTTCTTGGTGTATTAGCGTTCGTTGCACCACTTTTAGGTAGAGCAGCACTTGTATGGATCGTTAATGCTGGCGGTATTGGCGTGGTATTAGGCTATTTACTCGTAGCGATTTCATTTATGAAATTACGCAAAGTGCAACCTGATTTAGCTAGACCTTATCGTATAAAAAATGGCAAACTCGTTGGTAGTATAGCTATTATTTTAAGTGTTTTGTTTATAGTCATCTATTTGCCAGGCATGCCATCATCGTTGGCATGGCCTTCTGAATGGCTTATCGTATTGGCTTGGTATGTTATAGCAGCGATTTTATATATAACACAAACAAGAAAATCTACTACGAATGTGCCTGTAAATGCACATGTGGATAAAGAGTAGAATGAAATAAAGCAATGATCACAACGTTATTGTTGAAAATAGTTATGTTGATTTTGGCAAAGATTACGCATGAAAATGATGAGTGAAATTTAAGCATAATTAAATTAATCAAAATAAAGCAAAGCCTGAGACATTTATGCGTCTCAGGCTTTGTCTTATTTTAAATATCATTTCTACTTTGCAATGTGAATGAGTTGGTCGCCAGGACTTATCCATTGTTTTTTTAAACAAAGTTTATAAAGAAGGAAACTAATGATGGCTGGCAATAAAATATGGAAAGTAATGATTAAGCACCAAGTCTGTATAGAACCACCCATTGTATTGATCGTCATAATTTGACCGATGAGTCCACTCGTCCCCATACCAGCACCTGCAGCGTTATTCGTCATAGGAAAGAACGTTGTCATAATAGGTGCGACAATCGCACTGGTAACAGTAGGTGGTAGTAAAATCATTGGATGCTTAATGATATTAGGGACTTGCAGCATACTTGTACCAATACCTATTGAAAGCACACCACCCCAACCATTATCTTTATAACCAGTGACTGCAAAACCAATCATTTGTGAAGCGCATCCGATTGTTGCCGCCCCTGCAGCGAGACCATTTAAGTCTAACATCAACGCTAATGCTGCGCTAGATATCGGTGCAGTTAAAGCTAAACCAAAGATAACAGCAACTAAGATGCCCATGATGAAAGGTTGTTGCTCCGTAGATGCAATAATAATTTTACCTAAGCCTGTCATAAATTGATTTAATGCTGGGCCGAAAGCTTTTGCGATAAACCCACCTATTAATATCGTTAGTAGTGGAGATAAAATAATATCGATTTTAGTTTTTCCAGCATATAATCTACTCAGTTCAACAACGATAACTGTAGCAATATAAGCGCCTACTGGACCCCCATCAAAAGTCGTATAACCTAAGGTACCTACAATAACACAAGAAAATGTAACAAGTGGTTTTGCGCCTAAACCGTAAGCAATCGCCACACCGATGGCAGCACCCGTCATGGACATTGCTACTTTACCGATTTCTGATAGAAATGTCAGATTTAATTGTGGTAGTAATGTTTGTTCTCCAAGCGTTTCTAAAATTAAGCCGATAATCAAAGAGCCAAATAAACCTAAAGCCATATAACTTAGCGCTTCAATAATCCATCTATGTAAATAATTTTTCATATTTCCTCCCCTTAAAATCATTGGTAATTAGCAAATTAATATAATTATATAGTTTGTTGTTATTTATGGCTAGACTATTTATCGATTTCTCATAAAGTTACATTGATTTTACTTACTAAGAAAGTATTGATGAAATAAGGTATAGATTCGGGGTGCAAACATTTTTTAATAAAGTACTCACTATTTTGATAAATGACATATGTGTACGTTAGATTGCGTACAGAGGACAATAAATATAGGTTGAATTTGTAAATCGTTGATAGAACTGCATTTAAACATTACTATATAAAAACACACACTAACTTTTAAAGGTCAGTGTGTGTTTTAAATGTTTTTTATGTTTGCTACTTTTCCTGGGAAATATAAAGGTATTACTGATTAATCATTAAGCTTTGTTTACTGATGCATCATAGATAGAGTCGATTGTATCTGCTAAAATTTTATCAAATTCTTCATCTGATTGATTGACATTTAAGTCATTGATTAATGCACGAGAGAAACTAGCAATTAAGTCTTTGTTTTGTTTTAAAACTTCGTTAGCATGCTCTCTGCTATAACCACCAGATAAAGCAACGACACGAACCACATTAGGGTGTGCGATTAATTCTTGATATTGGTTTGCTTTAGTTGGGATTGTTAATTTTAGCATTACGAGTTCATCGTCATTTAATTTATTTAACTCTGCTAAGATTGCACTTGCTAAATATGATTCAATCTCTGCTTTGTTATCAGCATTGATATTCACTTCTGGTTCGATAATTGGTACCAAACCGGCAGAGATGATTTGTTTTCCGATTTCGAATTGTTGTTGTACGACTTGATCAATACCAGTTTTATTAAATTCTAAAATATTTGAACGCATTTTTGTACCAAAAATTTTATGGTCATTTGCACGGCTTAATAATTTATCTAAGTCTGGAATTGGCTTCATTAACTGTACGCCGTTTTGTTCTTCAGCTAAACCTTTATCTACTTTTAAGAAAGGAACGACACCTTTATCAGCTAAATAGTCACCAGTATGTTTACCATCTACTTCACGATCCATTGTTTGTTCGAAAAGAATTGCACCGATGATTTTATCAGAACTGAACGAAGGTGATGAAACAATTCGTGTACGCATATCATGCACAAGTTTAAACATTTCATCTTCACTGTTATATTGGTCTTCAGTTACACCATAGTCACTTAATGCTTTAGGGGTACTTCCACCACTTTGGTCTAACGCAGCAATGAAACCTTTGCCATTTTTTACTTTATCAAATTGTTCTTTATTCATTCTTACCACTCCTTTTACTTTTATTCATATATAGTATGATAAAAAATAGATGCCAACGCAAGTTGTAGGCTCTAAGTGAAACGAATTATTCATATTTTAATAGGATAAGCGATGTTTTATTGTTCATTGGCACATATTATTTCGTTAGTGCTATTAAAAATATAGGTGTTGGATTATAAAATTCATCTTGTGTTTGATAAATACGTTGATAAATAGTCGTATCTACATGAATGGACTTCGTATTTATTTGCTTAAGGATATTTAAATCGTATTGAGGGCGGCTGTAGTGATTAATTGAAATACTTTGCTTTATATTTTCGCTCTCCGCTAACATCGTGTCTTCTAAAGCATGATGTGCGTGGTGATTTGGTAAATTACTATAATCGGTAAAAGCAACTTTTCCATAATCTCCATCGATATTAATGAGTGTAGCATTTGGTTTTAAAACCCGTAACCATTCTTGGTAGGCAGCTTTTGTATCTGGCAATAACCAAGTGACATTTCTAGAAATGACTAGGTCAAAACATGCGTCGTCAAAGTGTAAATGCTCAGCATCCATGACTTGAAAGTTGACATTCATATTAAAACGTAAAGCATTTTGCTTTGCAGATTGAATCATTTCAGGGGAAAGATCAATGCCAGTAACTTGTGCGCCTTGTTGCTGGCATAGTATTGCCAAAAAACCTGCACCTGTGCCAATGTCTAAGATTTTCATACCAGGTCTAATTGTTATAATCTGATTTATCTCAGCTAACCATCTTTCTGCGTGCACACTTTTTAGTTCTGCTTGTTTATCTTGACTGAAGGATGACGCACGCTTATTCCAATAATTAATTATTTTATTTTTGTTCATGATAAATACCTCATTTATTATAAATACACTATATATGGATTATAAGCTATTTTAGCTGAAAAGTATGGGCTTAATATTTTTTGTAAAAGGAAAAACGGGACAGGAATTGCTTGTAAAGCATGATTTCTGTCCCGTTCTTTATGTGCGTCTATTCTAATTACTTACGTGGTAGACCGTATTGATTACCTGCTTTGTCACTGTCAGTAATCATGTAAAAGAATGCGACGATATTTAAAATGAAGAAAATAATACTGCCAATGCCTAAAAAGCCTTCTAAGATATTGAAAAATATGCCTTCGCCGTATGTGGTATATGAACCAATAAAAAATAATACGAAAAAGATACTAAATATAATTGGAAAAGTCATTGTTCGGCCAATATCATGCATGCGTCTTGTAGCTACTGAAAAATCTGGAATAAAGATAATAATTGTAAATAAAGCGCTAATTGCGTCACTCATCGACATAGGTATTTTGAAAATATGATCTAATAGTATAGCCAATAGGATAGAGATTAACACATTGACCAAAAATGGGAACCACAGTTCTTTTCTTCTGGCACGCCCTTTAAAATTAAACGCATTTTGCCAATACAATTTATAATAATGCCACATGATATAAACTCCCTTGTCAAATATTGATAACAAACAATATTATTCTAACAAAATTAAAATCTATCGCAACTTAAAAACGTATTAAATTTGTGATATCAAAAAGAAAATAACAACTTTTTGAAAAAATATAAAACTAATATTAATACATTATTTATGAATAATGATACAAAAAGAAAGTTTGTTCCATTTGTTAATTTCGTTAAATTTAAACTTAACACTGTGATTAGAACGAATTTCAAGACTGTGGATGTTATAAAAATTATATATTTATTCATCTTTTGAGTTTGTGATTTTTGAATGTAATTTGCATTATTATTAAAAGTTCGTTAGGCTCATGTTTGTAATTTAATAAATGGTTTTGCTAAAAAATTATACTAATTAGCAAATTTTTTACATATTTTACTAACAATAAGGGGTGTCTATTGTGAAAAAAGAAAGAGTAAAAGTAATGGATTGGACGACCTTTATAGGGTCTTCACTGATATTACTTATTGCAGTTATTCCGATGATGGTTTTTCCTAAGGCCAGTCAGGACATAATAACGCATTTAAATGATGTCGTGTCGAGTACACTCGGCTCAGTATATTTATTGATTGGACTTGCAACGTTAATATTTGTACTCTACATCGCATTTGGTAAATATGGCAATGTAACGCTTGGTAAAGCGACAGATAAGCCAGAATTTAATAATTTTAGTTGGGCAGCTATGCTGTTTTGTGCCGGAATTGCTTCAGATATCTTATACTGGGGCGTTATTGAATGGGCATTCTATTATCAAGATCCACCACATGGCGGTAAAGGAATGACGGATAGTGCATTGAATTACGCTACTATGTATGGCATGTTCCATTGGGGCCCAATTGCTTGGGCTACATTTGTACTGCCAGCATTAGCAATTGGTTATCTTGTTTTTATCAAGAAAAAACCAGTTTACAAAATCAGTCAAACAATGCGTCCGATCTTAAGAGGTCAGACAGATGGCATTATAGGAAAAATAGTTGATATTCTATTTATCTTTGGTCTACTTGGTGGCGCAGCTACTTCACTAGCACTTGGTGTACCAATGATTTCTGCAGGTATAGAAAAATTAACAGGTATAGGAGACAGTATGTTGATGCGTAGTATTATTCTATTCACAATTACAGCTGTCTTTGCATATAGTTCTTACTCTGGTTTGAAAAAGGGAATTAAAGTTTTAAGTGATGCAAATGTTATTTTATCTTTTGTATTATTAGGCTTTGTATTTATTGTTGGACCAACGGTATTCATCATGGAAACCTCTATTACAGGCATGGGTAACATGATTAAAAACTTCTTCCAAATGGCTACATGGATTGAACCATTTGGTGGTATAGGTGGTCGTAAAGAAACGAATTTCCCACAACAATGGACGATTTTCTATTGGTCATGGTGGATTGTATATGCGCCATTTATAGGATTGTTTATTGCACGTATTTCTAAAGGGCGTACACTTAAAGAAATTGTGCTTGGGACAATCATTTATGGAACATTAGGATGTGCACTGTTCTTTGGTATCTTTGGTAACTATGCAGTTTATTTACAAATCACTGGTTCATTCGATGTGATACATTTCTTAAATACGCATGGCACAGAGGCTACTATTATAGAAGTTATGCATCAATTGCCGTTCCCTAATTTAATCATTGTGCTATTCTTGTTATCTGCATTCTTATTCTTAGCAACAACATTTGATTCAGGTTCTTATATATTGGCTGCGGCTTCTCAAAAGAAAGTCATAGGCGAGCCATTAAAAGCAAATAGATTATACTGGGCTTTTGCTCTATGTCTATTACCATTTGGATTGATGTTAGTAGGTGGGGAACAAGCTTTAGAAGTCTTAAAGACAGCTTCTTTATTGGCAAGTGTCCCTCTGTTGGCTATATTTGTCATGATGATGATTTCATTCTTAAGAACATTGTCCGAAGATAGATTGAAACTTGAAGATAGAGCAGAAAAATATAGAGAAGTAGAAAGACGTTCGTTACGCATAACACAAGTAAGAGAACGTAGAGAAAATGATGAATAAAAAAGTAACAAGCGCACCAAAATCTTATTTTACCGTAAGATTTTAGTGCGCTTTTTTATAATAACTGCGATTAGACAAACTTTGTAAAGTGAGTGTATTCGCGATATTTCAATACGTATGAACACATACTTAAAGCTGAGACATAATGAACTGTCTCAGCTTTTATTCAAAAATGTTAAAAATAAGCTTGTAACATTTTTGTTAGTCTTTTTTTTCTGGAATTGGGAAATATTTAAATATTTCACCAGATTCTAATGCATTACTTAAATTGTCTAGCCATTCATAATAAGGCAAAGTATCAAGTAATTGTTGTTTAACTTCTTCTGCTTCCGATTTTGTAGCTTCGTCTGCTTTGCTGTTATCAATAATCTTATCAAGTATAGCTACTGCATCGTGAACGCCTTCTGAATTAATAACAATCTCCCGACGCCATTTGCGAGAAAAGAAATTACTAAAGAAATTAAAGAAATCCTTTTCAGCGACAAAATGTTGTTTTCTACTTCCACGTGTGAATTGTTGCTTAACAATATCAAATTCTTGAAGTCTTTTAACACCAGCACTCATGCTGGGTTTGCTCATTTGTAACTGTTCTCTCATTTCATCAAGTGTCATACTGTCTTCAAAAAGCATTGTTCCAAATAAGTTTCCTACACTTCTATTGATGCCATATAGATCCATGGTTTCGCCTATAGCATTAATAACGATATCCTTAGCTTCTTCTAATTGATAATCAGGGTTGGTCGAATGTACCAATTGTCCACCTCCGTTCAAGTCCATATATAGTTAAGTGAAAAATAAATAGTGAGTTCCTATAGTTTACATTCCATACTCAAAAGATGCATGTATAAACCCCTATCATATTTAAACACATTTGACACTTTTTCAACTACTATGATAACATAAAGTTCATAAAATTCGTTAAATAAAAATTTAACAAACTTAACGGAGGTAATTTTAATGGAACTTGTAGATCATTTATCTCGTCTTCAATATATAGATGGAGAATGGGTGGAAAGCTCAAATAAGCAAACGAGAGAGATTATTAATCCATATAATCAAGCAGTTATTCTTGAAGTAGCAGAAGGAACTGCAGAAGATAGTGAACGTGCAATTTTAGCAGCAAGACGTGCTTTTGAAGAAGGAACATGGGCTAATGAAACAAGTGAAAATAGAGGTAAGAAAGTTAGAGCAATAGCTAATTTAATCGAAACACATCGTGAAGAATTAGCGAAACTTGAAACGTTAGATACAGGTAAGACATTAGAAGAATCTTATGCTGATATGGACGATATTGCAAATGTATTTAACTTTTTCGCTGGGTTAGCAGATAAAGATGGAGGAGAAATTATTGATTCTCCAATCCCAAATACAGAAAGTAAAGTCGTTAAAGAACCAGTAGGTGTAGTAACACAAATCACACCTTGGAATTATCCTTTACTTCAAGCATCTTGGAAAATTGCGCCAGCATTAGCGACTGGTTGTTCTTTAGTAATGAAACCAAGTGAAATTACACCATTAACAACAATCCGTGTGTTTGAATTGATGGAAGAAGTTGGCTTCCCTAAAGGCGTTATTAATCTAGTATTAGGTAAGGGTTCTGAAGTAGGAGAACCACTATCAGCACATAAAGATGTCGATTTAGTATCATTTACAGGTGGTATTCAGACAGGTAAACACATTATGAAACAAGCGGCAGATCATGTAACGAATGTTGCTTTAGAACTAGGTGGTAAAAATCCTAATATTATATTCGGTGATGCAGACTTTGAGCTTGCAGTTGATCAAGCGCTAAATGGTGGCTTTTTCCATGCAGGACAAGTTTGTTCAGCTGGTGCCAGAATTTTAGTAGATAACAAAATTAAAAACCAATTTGAACAAGCATTAATTGAAAGAATCAAAAACATTAAATTAGGCGACGGTTTTAACCCAGAAACTGAAATGGGTCCAGTAATCTCTGTAGAACATAGAGAAAAAATAGAGAAATATATGGAAGTAGCTAAATCAGAAAATGCCACTATTGCAATAGGTGGTAAACGACCAGAACGTGAAGACTTACAAGATGGCTTATTCTTTGAACCAACAGTGATTACTGATTGTGATACTTCAATGCGTATCGTTCAAGAAGAAGTGTTTGGCCCTGTTGTAACAATCGAAGGTTTTGATACAGAAGAACAGGCAATCACATTAGCTAACGATTCTATATATGGACTAGCTGGTGGTGTATTTACTAACGATGTTGGTAAAGCAGAACGTGTCGTTAATCAATTAAGAATGGGTACAGTTTGGATTAACGATTTCCATCCATATTTTGCGCAAGCACCATGGGGCGGATATAAGCAATCAGGTATTGGTAGAGAACTTGGAAAAGAAGGTCTAGCAGAGTATCAAGTTGAGAAACATATCCTTCGTAACACAAATCCAGAGCCTGTGAATTGGTTCGGTAAAGCGTAACGTTAATCACTAAAATTAACTATGAATCTTAGAAATATATATCAGGAGGCTATAAAAATGAGAGAAGCGTATGATTATATTATTATTGGAGGCGGCAGTGCCGGATCAGTATTAGGTGCGAGAATTAGTGAAGATGTATCTAATAATGTACTTGTACTTGAAGCAGGACGTAGCGATTACCCTTGGGATTTATTAATCCAAATGCCAGCTGCTTTAATGTATCCAGCAGGCAATAAGCTTTATGACTGGATTTATGAAACTAACGAAGAACCACATATGGATGGTAGAAAAGTAGGTCACGCCCGTGGTAAAGTGCTTGGCGGTTCAAGTTCTATTAACGGCATGATTTATCAAAGAGGTAACCCAATGGACTATGAAAAATGGGCAAAACCTGAAGGCATGGAGAATTGGGATTTTGCACATTGTTTACCATACTTTAAGCGTTTAGAAACAACATTTGGTTCAAGTAAAGATGACCCATATCGTGGCCATCATGGTCCGATTAAGTTAAGAAGAGGTCCAGCAACAAATCCACTATTCCAAGCATTTTTCAATGCAGGTGTAGAAGCGGGCTATAATAAAACACCAGATGTTAATGGTTTCCGACAAGAAGGATTTGGTCCTTTTGATAGCCAAGTTCATAATGGTCGCCGTGTTTCAGCTTCAAGAGCTTATTTACATCCAGCTATGAAACGTAAAAATTTAGACGTACAAACACGTGCTTTTGTTACTAAATTAAATTTTGATGGAAATAAAGTAACTGGTGTTACATTCAAGAAAAATGGTAAAGAACATACAGTTAATGCTAAAGAAGTTATTTTATCAGGTGGTGCAATTAATTCACCACAATTATTACAATTATCAGGTATTGGTGATTCAGAACATTTACGTTCTGTAGGTATCGAACCTCGTTTACATTTACCAGGTGTTGGGGAAAACTTTGAAGATCATTTAGAAGTATATGTACAACATGCATGTAAACAACCTGTATCAATGCAACCAAGTTTGAATAAATTGAAAATGCCATTTATTGGTTTGCAATGGATATTAGGTCGTAAAGGTGCTGCTGCATCCAATCATTTTGAAGGTGGCGGCTTTGTGCGTTCTAACAATGAAGTAGATTACCCAAATCTAATGTTCCACTTCTTACCAATTGCAGTAAGATATGATGGCACTAAAGCGCCAACAGCACATGGTTACCAAGTGCATGTTGGTCCAATGTACTCTAATTCACGCGGTCACTTGAAGATCAAATCTAAAGATCCATTTGAAAAACCTGATTTTGTCTTTAATTACTTATCTACTGAAGAAGATAAACGTGAATGGGTAGAAGCAATTAAGGTCGCTAGAAATATCTTGTCTCAAAAAGCTTTAGATCCTTTCAATGGTGGAGAAATTTCACCAGGACCTGAAGTTCAAACAGATGAAGAAATTATCGAATGGGTAAAACGTGATGGAGAAACAGCATTACATCCATCTTGTAGTTGTAGAATGGGACCAAAATCTGATGAAATGTCAGTAGTAGATCCTGATACATTTAAAGTACATGGTATGGAAAATTTACGTGTTGTAGATGCTTCAGTTATGCCACGCACGACAAACGGTAATATCCATTCTCCAGTATTAATGATAGCTGAAAGAGCTGCTGATGTAATCAGAGGTAAAAAACTATTAGAACCTGAACATATTGATTATTATCGTCATGGTGTACATGATAAAGATGCAGGAACAGTAAAATAATTTATAAGTTAAGAGACTATATAGCACATCCCTTTTTCATTCATTGTGAATTTAAACATAGTATCCTAAACT